>JAFGVK010000073.1 GCA_016938035.1 Deltaproteobacteria bacterium
CGCGGGCGGCGACGGGCTGATGTCGTTCTCCGACGACGCGGGCGGCGACGGGCTGATGTCGTTCTCCGACGACGCGGGCGGCGACGGCCTCGTGTCCTTCTCCGACGGGGACGAGGACGGGCTAGTGTCCTTCTCCGATGGCGACGCGGAGGGCCTGGTGTCCTTTGCGGACGGCGACGCCTCAGAGGGTCCCGATTCGCTCGCCGAGGATCGCTTGGTGTCCTTCCCCGCTGAGGAGGAGCCGCTCTTCGACGAGGGGGAGCTGGAGTCACTGGCAGGGGACGGGCTGGTAGACCTGGAGGACGAGGACGTGGCCCCGCCCACCGAAGAGGTGGAGACAAGGGCCGCGCCCTCCCCGCGCCTGTTCACCGAGGGGGAGCTCGCCTACGGTGAGGACCCGCTGCTGAGCGGTCCGCCAGCGGTCCACGCGCAGGTCGTCGACGCCGCCGATGGCCCGCACCTCTTCGATCAAGGGGAGCTGATCCAGCTGAACGCCGCGGTGGTGAGCGACGAGGACCCGGCCTCCGGCCCCTTCAAGGAGCCCGACTTCTTCCGGCACCTGGAGCAGAGCGCCGCTCAGGATGAGCGCCCTGTGGTGGAATTCGACGAGGAGGACGACGAGGAGGAGCTCGCCTTTGACGACAACGAGGACCTCTCCTTCTCCGATGACGAGGCCGATCCCGCGCTCTCGGAGCCGGTGGACCCCCTCGCGGCGCTGAGCTCTCTCGTCAGCGACCTCAAGCCGGAGCCAACCCCTGGTCGGGCGAGCGTGCGCCCCAGGCTGCCGCCGCGTCCCGAGCCGGGGCTCGGCGACTCCGACCTGCGCGCGGGGCCCAGGGCGGTCGCCGCGGTGCCCGCGGGAGGTGGCGTCAGCTACGGGACGGTGCCCACCATCCGAGATTTCGATCAGAGCACCCCCAAGCCCGCCGCCGCTGCGATCCAGCTCAACGCCGACCAGAGCGGGGGGGTCATCCTGGGGATGGAGGAGGAGATCCTGGAGCTCGGGGACGCCTCCGACTTCGACGAGGAGTACGACGAGGACGACTCCAGCTCTGGCTTCCGCCTCGAGCTGGAGGAGTACGAGGAGGACGACGATTTCGAGGAGGAGGAGGAGGAGGACGAGGAGCAGCGCTCCGCGGTCCCCGCGGTGGTGGTCCCCGCGGTCCAACAGCTCTCCTCCACCGAGGTCGCCAAGCGGCTTGCCAAGGCGATCGAGGCGAGGGACTCCGGCGAGATGGACCGCTCTATCGACCTCTATTCCGATGTCCTCGACGCAGAACCCGACAACACCGAGGCCCACCTGGGGCGCGGCAGGGTCTACCTGGACATGGGGGACTACTCGCGGGCGATGTCCGACTTTACGGTGGCCGAGGAGCTGGAGCCGGAGAGCGCCGACCCCCGGGTGGGGATGGGCGACTTCTTCTTCGCGCGCAAGGAATACCGCAAGGCGATCGAGTTCTTCGACGAGGCGCTGCAGATCTCGCCCGACCACGCCATGGCCCTCTGCCGTCGCGGGATCTCCTACTACTACCGCCGGGACTATCACGCGGCGGTGGCCGATCTCACCAAGGCGATGAAGCTCAACCCGGACATCCCGAACATCTCGACCTACCTAAGCACCGCCAAGCGCAAGCAGAAGAAGTAGCCGCTACCTCGCGACCCGCTCGGCGGCGGCCAGCAGCTCACGCACTGGCACCGCCTGGGTGAACGGGACCACCTCTCCCGCGAATTCGGAGAGGTCCTCGTCCTCGGTCATCAGCTTGCGAGAGACCGCCAGGATCAGGTTCCCGGGTCCCCAGCGGTTGAGGGCGTCCAGGCGCCGCCGCAGGTAGTCGCGGCGCCAGTAGCCCACGATCTCGATCCAGGCCACGCGGCCGTCCCGCTCCAGCCGCGCGTCCGGGAGGATCAGCGTCCCAGCCCCCAGCAGCAGCGGCTCCACCTCGCCGCTTATCGTCCAGCCGTCGGCGCGCTTCGCGAGCCGCTCCTCCAGCCAGGTCAGCTCCCGCGAGCGCCAGGCCCCCTGGTCCCTGTAGTGCGACACCAGCCCCAGGGTGTGGGTGAGGTGCAGGCGCTTGCTGTACCTGGCCTTGGTCCACAGCACGTCCGCCTCCAACTCCCAGGGGCAGCTCTGGAGGAGCAAGGCGGGGAAGAGCCGCGCCAGCTGGCGCCCGTAGCGGGTGGAGGACCTGAGCACCGAGGCGGGGCCGTCCAGGGTCAGGTGGACCACCTGCCCCTCGCGCGAGAACCGGTGGATGAGCTCGAAGAACTTCACATAGCGAAAGAGCTGTCGCAGGCGCTCGGGGGAGGGGCCGTCGAGGCGGACCCGGACCTCGGTGGCGTCGGCCAGCAGCGCGGCCACTAGCGAGACGTTGTAGCGGTGGAGCAGCGCCTCTGGGGAGCTCAAGGGAGGCAGCGCGCTCAGGCGCTGCTCCTCGTTCAGGTCGGCGTAGAGGCTCTCCGCGAGCGCCGCCGGGCTCACCCCCAGCTCCTGGCCCAGCTCGGCGAGGACCGTCTCGGCCACCGGCCGACCGAAGAGCCCCGGCTCAAGCGCCAGTGGCCCCCGCTGCGCGGCCAGCCGGAAGACCCGCGCGCGCAGCTCCACCGGGTCGAGAGGCGCGCTCACCTCAAACTCTGCCTTGTCCAGCAGCACCTTGGCGATACCGCGGACGATCTTCTGGTCTCTGGCCTCGCCGATCAGCTGCTCCACCGCCTCGTGGACCTCGCCCCGCCGCCACCGGCCCTCCAGCGCCTCCCCCATCAGGTCGAGCAGCTCCGCCGCGCGCTCCAGGCGCTTTGGGTCCGCTGGGTCGATCAGCGAGGGGACCAGCTCCTTGCCCTTGACGCTGACCCGGAGGAGATCCTTGGTCAGCATCAGCTTCCGCGGAGGCGGGCGATGCGCGGGGCGAGGTGGTCCGGCAGCTCACCCAGGGCCAGGACGAAGGCCTGGGGGAGGGGGCCGGCCCAGATCCGCGGCAGCAGCTGGCGCAGGCTCAGGTCCAGGGCGGGGTGACCGGGCGGCAGCTCGAAGATCAGCGCCATGACCTCCCCAAGGTACTCAGGGCCCCTGGCGGCGAGGGCGCGGAGCAGCTCAAGGGACAGCACCAGGGTCAGCGGGGGCTCCCCGACCGCAGGGGCCATCAGGAAGCGCACCGTCCACCTGGCGTAGTCGAGCGGCTCCCAGCCCGCGCCGCGGGCCAGGCAGCGCACCACCCGCGCCTCCAGCTCCAGGTCCTCGCTGCCGCTCTCGCACCAGGACAGGGCGGTGGCGTCGAGCACCTCCTCCTCCAGCTGTCCCGGCCCGGCGCAGCACATCATCAGGTGGGACCACACCGGCGCGGCCTCTGGCACCAGCCGGAAGGTGGCGCCCACCTTTCCGAGCACCTCCAGCGACAGGTGGGCCCCGGAGAGCGCGTCTCGCAAGGCGCCACGCGCGGGTCCCTCTAGGGCAGCGGCCCCGTCGGGGAGGAAGTCGAGCAACACCCCCAGCCGCCGCTCCGGGGGGGTGTCCCTCCACCGGGCGTCCAGGGCGGTGCGCCAGATCGGATCGCGGGGGCCAGTGCTCACCGCGTTGAGGCCCGCGCGCAGCTCGGCGCCTCGCAGGAAGGTGGCGGCGCCGGTCGCCCAGGTGAGGGACAGGGGGGTGCCGCGCACCGCCTGCACCACCGCCGAGGTGTTGCGCACCGGGTGTCGGGACAGCACGTCCATCCACACCTGGAGGGCGTGCCGCGCCTGTCCCTCCTGCCCGAGCCGGACCAGCCCGGTCACGCACTCGGCGACCACCCTGTGGGCCTCTGGGTCCGAGGCCAGCTGCGGGAACATGAACCGGGCCAGGTCTAGCTCCACCAGCTCGCCGGCGATCCCCAGCCAGCCGGTCATCAGGGTGCCCCAGGCGCGCCGGGAGGCGAGGGCCTTGCCGCCCCCGTCGAGGACCAGCTGCTCGTCGAAGGCGCCGCGCTCGATCATCATGCTGAGCCACTCGACCCAGAGGGAGGCGAGGGAGCCGGTCTCCAGCGAGGTGGCCACCCTCCCGAGGAGCTCCCCGAAGGCCTCCAGCAGGTCGGAGCCCGGGTGCTCGTCGAGCCACTCGGCGTATTCGGAGAGGAAGCGCTCCAGGCCCCCGCCGGAGGGCGCCGCGTCCGTGATCGCGATCAGCAGGTCCTCTCGGAGGGGGGCCCTGGTGGGGAGGGTGGTCCAGGCCCTGACCGCCAGCCCCACCGCGTCGCTGTCTCTGCCCTTCAGGGTGCGCCAGGGGCGGGGGTCCGAGGTGCGGGCAGTCACTGAGGCCAGGGCCACCAGCGGGGCCCCCTCCAGGGGGGCGCCCCCCGCGAGCTGGGCGGTGAGGATCTCCACCGCCGCCTCAGGGTCCTCTCGGAGCAGGGTGGAGTTGATGCGGGGCCCCCCCGCGCGCCCTGCGGCGAAGGCCTCCCTTAGCCCCGCGGCCCAGGGGTCCTCGTCTCCCTGGCGCCAGAGGGCCGAGAGGCCGGTGAGCGCCTCCTCGTCTCCAGCCACCAGCAGCCACAGCGCCCAGCGGGCCACCGGATCCTGCACCGCGGGGGGGCGGTAGGCGTCGAGGACCGTGAAGCCGGGGGCCTCGGTGTGGGTGATCACCAGGTCCCAGGCGGCGGGCTCTGGGGACGCCTCCCAGGACGAGATCCACAGCTCCTCCAGCAGGGGAGGGGGCAGCAGCCGCGAGAGGGCGAGGAGGAACCAGCGGTGGGCGCGTCCCTGGCTGCGAAGGCCCTCCTCTCCGGTGCGGATGGCGAGCGGCCCCCGCCCCGCCCGGAGCCCTTCGACGGTGGCGGCCAGCAGGGCGAGGGTCTTGTCGCGAGAGCCGGTCAGGGGGATCGCCAACCGGATCAGCTCCGCGAGGGGCCGCATCTCCGGCAGGGGGCCAGCCAGGGGACCGTCCGGGCTCAGCAGGGCCTCTGAGGCCCACAGGCAGGTGGGGGTGGGGCAGTGGTCGCGTCCCACGACTCTCCACACAGAGCCCTCCGCGCTGCGGCGCCCCACCAGCCAGTGCTTGCCCTCCAGAGGGAGCTGGCACTCTGTGATCCCCTCCCCTGAGAGGGGGCGGCAGAGCTTCCTCAGCAGCGGCTCCAGGGTGACCCTGGGGAGGGAGGGCTCGTCGAAATGCGCCGCCCCGTCGGGGGTGATGCGCACCCTGGGAAACTCCGTCCAGTCCGGATTAGTGAACATCGCCCTCTCCCCCCACAGCTTGGATCACGACCACAACCCGTCGGTTCAGCGAGCGCCCGGAGGCGGTGTCATTGGTGGCGCGGGGCTCATAGGCGCCGCGCGCCACCAGGGCCATGCGCACCTCGGACACCTTGAAGCGGTCCCGGAGCACCTCGGCCACCGCGCGGGCCTGCACGTAAGACAGGTCGCGGGAGGTCTGCACCCCCAGCCCCTTGGGGGGCGGGGAGTCGTCGGTGTGTCCCTCGATCCGCAGCCTCACGCCGGGCTCGTGCTGCACCGCGGTCGCGAGCATGTCGAGGCTCATCAGGGCCTCGTCGCGGATCGTGACCCCGTCGATGCGGAACAGGTGGTCCGCGGGGTAGAGGATCAGGATCTCACCAGCCTCCTGGGTCACCTCTACCTCGGTGGACGAGAGCAGCTGGTGCATGGTCTGGTAGAGGGCGAGCGGCGCGCCGGGCCCCTGCTGGCAGGTCGCCAGCTGATCCTCCAGCAGGCCCACCTTCTTGATCAGGGCGGTGATCTCTCGGTCGAGCTGCCCCTCTATGCCCATCCCATCGGGGTAGTCCACCGGCTTGGGGCATCCCCCCAGGAGGAGGAGCGCGATCAGGCCTGTCCTCACGACGTCTCCCTCGTGTTCGGTGCCACACAAGGGTACAGCCCCCAGTCCTCCGCGCGGAAGCCCTTGAGGGGGGGCTGCGCCCGTCCAGAGGCCATCACCTCCAGCCAGCGGGCGGCCCAGGCCCTGGTGCTGTCCGGGTAGCGCCACCCCCAGCTCGTCCCGCGCTTCTGTCGGGCCTTGATCATCCAGGCGAGGTGGGCGGGGTGCTCGCGCACGGGCTGCCCCCGGTGGGGGCCCTCGGCGAAGCGCACCAAGCCCCCCGCGAGGCGCAGCGGGCCGTCGGCAGGGGGGGGGCCGATGGAGCCCGCCCAGTAGAGCATCTCGTTGAGGTCGTCCGCCGCGTCCCTGGCCATCGCCAGGAAGCTCTCGCCGCAGGCCGCCGCGTCGTGTACCGCCCGGTGGGCCTCCTCCAGGTTCACCCCCAGCCGCTTGCACAGCTCGGAGAGGCGGTGGGAGCGGGCGGTGGGGAACATCCGGTTCGACATGTCGAGGGTGTCTACCTCGGCGATCCCGCCGGGCCAGTCGAGGCCCACCGCGCGCAGCTCCATGCCGATGAAATTGCGGTCGAAGTCGAGGTTGTGGGCGACGATGATCCCCTGCTTGAGGAGGTCGTAGATCTGCTGAGCCCTGGCGGAGAAGGGGGGCATGCCCGCCACGTCCTCGGTGGTGATCCCGGTCACCTCTGTGGACTTCTTGGGGACGGGGATGCCGGGGTTGATCAGGAAGCCGTGCTCTTCCCGACCCACCTCGTTGCCGCGCTCGTCGAGGTGGAAGACCACCGCGCCAAATTCCATGACCCTGTCCCCCTCAAAGGGGCGGAGCCCGGTGGTCTCGGTGTCGAAGGCGACGATCGGGTAGGTGCGCCAGCTCACGCGAGGGCCCTCCCGCTCGCCCAGGCCTCCACCTCCTCCGGCTCCTCGCTCTGGAGAGCGGCGCGCCGGGCCAGCGCCAGAAACACCTCGCCGCACGCCCGGGCGTCGGCCCCGGCTCTGTGGGCCCCGTCGAGCCTGACCCCCAGCCGGGTGGCCAGGTCGGAGAGGCGGTGACCGCTGATGCCTGGGTAGGAGGCGCGGGAGAGGCGGAGGGTGTCGATCTCTGCGACAGGCTGGGGCCAGTCGAGGCCCACTCGCTGGAATTCACTCGTGAGGAACTGCTTGTCGAAGCCGATGTTGTGGGCCACGATGATCCCGGTGCCGAGCAGGCGGTGGATCTCTGCGGCGTGCTCCTCGAAGCGGGGGGCCCCCACCAGCATCTTGTCGGTGATCCCCGTGATGCGCGTGATCAGCCTGGGCAGCGGGCGCCCCACCGAGAACAGGTGGCTGACGTACCCCTCCTCCAGCACCTCCATCCTGTGGCTGAGGTGGTAGATGACGGCAGCGAACTCGATCACCCTGTCCCCATTCTTGGGGCTCAGTCCGGTGGTCTCGGTGTCGAAGGCGATGATTGGGTGGTGATGCCAGGCCATGACCCCAGGCTAACCGAGCGGGGAGGCTGGCGCAGCGGCTACGCGCGCGGAGCACCTCGCGGGGTGTCTTGTGGAGGGGGTCACCTCGCCGGCGCACAGCGCTCCAGCGCCGCGGTGGCCCAGCGCCGCCACGCTGGGCTGCCCTCGTCGATCACCGCTTGGTAGGCCTCTCGGGCCGCAAGGCAGTCGCCACGCCCGTCGTCGAGCAGGCGCGCTCTGGCCACCAGCAGGCGCAGGCGCCAGGGGCTGTGGGGGTGGGCGCCGATCCAGCGGTCCAGCTCGGGGAGCAGCGAGGGATCCGGGGCCGACTGGCAGCGGGCCTCCAGGTGCAGCGCTCGGACGTCGTCGGCCAGGGGGGACGCGGGGTAGCGGGCCAGGAAGCGGGCCGCCTCCTCGGCCCGGCGCGCGGGGGGAGCGCCCAGCTCGTCCAGGTCCAAGATCACGGCGTACTCGGCGCCTGCGTCCGCTGCGCTGGGGGGAGGATCGCCGGGCGGGGGGGCCGCTGCGGCGCGCCCAACCTCGGCATCAGGGGGCGGGGAGCTCGGTGCCGCTCCTGGAGCAGCGGGTCCCGTCGCCGTGCCGTGCGCCGCGGGGGGGCTGGGCGCCGCGGGGGGGCTGGGCGCCGCGGGGGGGCTGGGCGAAGCCGCGGGGGGCTGGGGGGCGGGCGGCGGGGCGCTAGACCAGGTCTGCCCCGCGCCCAGGTCCACCACCGCGTCGTGGTACCGCACCTCTACCAGCCCCCTGTGGACCAGCACCGCCACCCGCTCCCCCGCGAGATTCACGGTGTAGGCGGTGCCCTTGACCTCGATCTCCGCCTCGCCGGCCAGGGTGAGCAGCCTGGTGGGGGGGCCGGTGGGGTCTACCTCGAAGGTGGCGTGCCCCTGGCCCATCTTCACCTGCAGGTGGAAGGGGTCCTGCCGGGTCAGCTCCAGCGCGGCGTCCCCCTCTGCGCGGACCGTGGGGCCCAGCACCCCCACCGCCAGGGTGCTCAGCGCGATCTGCTCGGTCTCGGGCAGCTCGCGGGGCAGGGCCAGCCACCCCAGCAGCCCGAGCACCGCCGCCCCGGCCAGGGCGGAGAGGCGCCAGTTCGGGGCGCGGCGGGGGGCGCTGGCGAGGCGGGTCCGCAGCAGGGCCACCTCCCGTGGGGTGGGGAGGGATCCCTGGCGGAGCCGCTCGACCCACTCGGGCGGCAGGGGTTGGACCAGCCGCGCCACCTCGGCCGGGGTTGGGGTGGCGTCCCGCCTCAGGTCGGGCGGTTGCTGGCTCATGGGAGCCTCGCTGCGGGCAACTCGGCGGCGGGCAACTCGGCGGTGGGCGGGCCGGCGGGGTCCCAGCCCCGCCGGCGAAGGTGCTGGGCCAGGGCGCGCCGGGCGGCGTGGAGGCGGCTGTGGACCGTGCCGGTGGGGACCCCGAGCATCTCGGCGGCCTCCGCGGTGGAGCGCTGATCCAGGTCCACCAGGGCTAGCACCTCCCGGTGCCTGGGCGAGAGGCCCTGGAGCGCGCGCTGCACCTCGCGGCGCCGCTCGCGGTGCAGGCTGTCCTCCTCGGGGGAGCGGCCGGACGCGGGCAGCTCGGCGGCGCGCTCTAGGCCCACGAGCCGCCGGATCGCGTGCCGGCGCCTGGCGTTGGCGGTGATCCTGCGGGTGATGCCGAACAGCCAGGTAGAGACACTGCTGTCGCCGCGGAAGCGGTAGATGTCCCGCAGGGCGACCAGGAACACCTCGTGGGCCAGGTCCTCCGCGTCCATGCCCGGGTTGGACAGGCGGATGGTCCAGGTGAGCACCTGCGCCGCGTAGGTCCGGTAGAGGTGTTCCCTCGCCAGGTCCTCGCCGGCGCGGAGCGCCGCCAGCAGCGCGTCGTCGTCGTTCGTCATCGTGGGGTGTGGGCTCGGGGTGGGGGGGAGGCGCCGATCGGACCGTCTCAGTGGTAGAGGGCCCTCGCTCTGGGTCGTTATCGGATCATCGGGCTCGTCGAGGTCATGAGGGTGTGAGCGCAGCGCCCCCTGTGCGGGCCCGCTTAGGGCGCGCGGAGCACCCGCGCCAGGCGCACCTCCAGCGCGAGGGTGAGGGGGCGCAGCCTGGGGCTGTGGCCCCCGGGGAGCTGACGCTCTGAGAGGGGCAGCGGCGCGTCAGCGGACACCCGCACCGCGCCGCCGAACAGCAGCTCGGGCTGCAGCGCCCACCAGTGGGCGGCCCGCAGGCCCGCGCCCCAGGTGGTCCACAGCGCCGGGGCCGCCAGCGGGTCCGTCAGGTCGCGGGCGCGGATCCAGCGGAGGTCGGCCTGCAGGTCCAGCACCCACAGCGAGTCCCCCTGCGCCTCCAGCGCCCAGCCGAGCCCCGGGCCCACCCCGGCGCGGGTGATCCTGGCGCCGCCCGTCCCGGGGAGCTGCTCCAGCGAGGTGATCTCGCCCGGCTCCCAGGTGGCGCACAGGTCGACCACCAGCCCCGCCGCGGTGCGCCTGGCGAGCTCCGCCGACAGGCTGAGGGCGGGGGTGCGCTCGGGGCGCCGTGAGGCGGGTCCCAGCGCCCCGATCAGCCAGGTGTTCGGGGCGGTGGGGAAGGGGACCACCGCCTGCCGGGGCTCGGTCGGCGCGGGCGGTGGGGGCGGCGGGGGAGCGTTGTGGGCAGCCAGCACCCAGCCCCGCACCAGCGCCACCTCGGTGGAGGGCTCCGCGGGCCAGGGCGCGCTGCGCCGAAGGGGCGGCATGGACAGGCGCAGCTCCTCCCCCAGGCGCCACACCCCCGCACCGTCGGGGGGAGGGGCCCCCACCAGCACCGTCACCTGGTGCCCTGGCCACAGCGCCGCCAGCGCCGCCTCGACTTCTTCGGCCTCAGCGGGGCTGGAGACCCACCAGCTCAGGGCCTCCTCGCCCCTGGCCGAGCCGGCCAACAGCAGGCAGCCTAGCGAGAGGAGGTGCGGAAGCGCCACGATCCCTCCACGGCCACCCAGCGGGTGTTGCGTGTCTCCAGGGTGGTGGTGCCCACCACCTCGGTGTAGTGGTGTCGCTCCAGCCGCACCCCCAGCCCCAGGGCGTCGCGCCGCAGCTCGCCGGACAGCCCGTAGACGGTGGAGACGTGCCACTGGTCCTCGGTGGCGAGGAAGACGGGGTCGTCCGCGAGGCCCAAGGCGTCCAGGTCATCGAGGGTGTGGACTACGCCTCCGCCGAGGTAGCCTCCCACCCGTCGCTCCCACCGCCCCATGCTCCCCGCGGAGGGCATCAGGGCCAGGGTCAGCTCCCCCCGCTGGCGGATCCGGGCGAGGTCCGGCACCACGCCCAGGTCTTGGACCACCTCGCGACCCATGGCGCTGAGGTCCGCGTCCCCCCGGTCGGGGAGCACGGCGCCGTGCAGTGAGACCTCCACCCAGGGGAGGGGAGCGGCCATCAGGCGGAGGCCCGGGGCGGCGTAGGAGAGGAAGGGGTCGTTGCTCTCGAGCTCTCCCGAGAGGCCCACGCCCAATTCCACCGCCTGGGCGGGGAGGGTCAGGGCGAGCAGCAGTGAACACAGCATAGGGGCTCCTCTTAGAAGGACAGCAGCAGGTCCAGTGAGGTGGTGGGGTCCTGGTAGAGCCGGGCGGTGGGGGCCGCGCCGTTGAGGAGGAAGGCGGCGCCCTCCCCCCACCAGAGGCGGTCCTCCACCACCAGCCTGAGGCCCACCTTGCCGCGGTACCAGGCGTCCAGCCCCGCGCCGAAGGTGGGGCCGACGGCCAGCACCGTCTCCGGGGCGCTGGTGTCGAACCCCTCCTCGAAGGAGCCCGACACCGCGTAGCGCTCGATGAGCCGCGACTCGGCACCCAGGTAGAGGTGCGGCCCGCCCGCGAGGCGCTGGCGCCGATCGGCCGGCGCGGCCCCAAGATCGAGGCGGAGGTCCGCGGTGGCTCGGTCGAGGGTCTCCACGTGGCTCAGGGTGCTGTCTTCGCTGGCGAGGGAGGAGATCACCCGCCCCAAGGGTGAGGCGGTGCGCCCCAACGGGCTGGCGAACACCCCCGCCTCGACCGCCCAGCCCTGGCGGACGTAGCGGCCAGACAGCCTGGCGCCCTCTACGGTCGCGGCCTGTGCGAGCGAGTCTCTGGTGCCGATCCCCAGCTCCCAGTCACCCGCCAGGGCGGGGCTGGCCAGCAGCGTCAGGGTGGTGGCGAGCAGGTTGTACATCGGGTGGCTCCTGGTGTTGCACCCCTCTGGGTGTCGCCATGGCGTGGGCGCTTCGGAATATTTTTCATCCCTCGCTGTACCGCTGGTGCTCCACACCTCCACGCGCGCGGGGGCGCCTCCGCCTTGAGGGCGGCTGCGCCGCGCTCCACCCTGGCGCCTCGCCGTGGATCAGGGCAAGGAAGGGCGAGCCCCGCCGCCGCGGGGCACCGCGCGCCGCGCCCGGAGTCCCATGCCGCTCGACCTGGAAGAGTACGTCTCGCGCTTGGTGCTGCGGCAGCTCCAGCGGGAGGACTTTGACGCGCTGGTCGCGCTTCAGCTCCGCTGCTTCCCCTCCATGTCCCCCTGGACTCAGGCGCAGTTCTTCAGCCACCTGGAACACTTCCCGGAGGGGCAGCTCGCCCTGGAGCTGGACGGCCAGCTCGTGGCCTCCAGCGCCAGCCTCGTGGTGGCCTACGACGACTACGTGGACTGGCACGACTGGGACCAGATCTCCGATCACGGCCACATCCGCAACCACGACCCCGACGGGGACACGCTCTACGGGATTGAGATCCAGGTAGATCCCGAATTTCGTGGGATGCGTCTGGCCCGTCGCCTCTACGAGGCGCGGAAGGAGCTGTGCCGCGAGCGGGGCCTAGCCCGCATCGTGCTCGGCGGGAGGCTCCCCGGCTACTCCGCCCACCAGCACGCGCTCAGCGCCAGGGAGTACGTCGAGGCGGTGCTCGCCAGCCGCCTCTACGACCAGGTGCTCACCGCGCAGCTCGCCAACGGCTTCGTGGTGAAGGAGCTGATCTCCGACTACCTGCCCAGCGACGAGGACTCAGCGGGGTACGCCACCCACCTGGAGTGGGTGAACCTCGACTACGTGCCGCCCCGCAACCGCTCCCGAAAGGCGGTCCACAACGTGCGCGTGGCGGCGGTGCAGTACCAGATGCGCCGGATCCGGTCGTGGGAGGACTTCGTCACTCAGTGCGAGTTCTTCGTCGACACCGCGGCGGACTACCACGCGGATTTCGTGCTCTTCCCCGAGCTGTTCACCCTCCAGCTCCTCAGCCTGGTGGAGGGGCGCCCCGGCACCGCGGCGCGGGCGGTGGCGGACTTCACGCCGCAATTCTTGGAGCTCTTCGCGGAGCTGGCGGTCAAGTACAACATCAACATCATCGCGGGGAGCACCTTCACGAACGAGGACGAGACCCTCCGCAACGTCGCCCACCTGTTCCACCGGCACGGGGGGATCGACCGGCAGGCCAAGCTCCACATCACCCCGGCGGAGGCCCGCTGGTGGGGGGTAGAGGGCGGCGACACGGTGCAGGTCTTCGAGACCGATCGGGGGCCGATCGGCATCTCGATCTGCTATGACGTCGAGTTCCCCGAGCCGATCCGGGTGATGGCCGACGCGGGGATGCGCATCCTGTTCGTCCCCTACAACACCAACGACCGCTTTGGCCACGAGCGGGTCACCCGCTGCGCCCAGGCCCGCTGCATCGAGAACCACCTCTTTGTGGTCACCGCCGGCTGCGTCGGGAACCTCCCCTCGGTGGAGAACGCCGACGTCCACTACGCTCAGAGCGGGATCTACACCCCCAGCGACGTGGCCTTCGCCAGGGACGGCGTCGCGGCCCTCGCCACCCCTGGGGTGGAGACGGTGCTGGTCCACGACCTCGACACAGAGGCCCTGCGTCGCCACCGCCTCGCGGGCACCACCCTCAACTGGCAAGACCGGCGCACCGACCTGTACCGGGTGAGCTGGTGCGAGCCGGATGGGAGCAAGCGGGAGGTCTAGCCGCCCGCCCCGCACGGGGGGGCCCCGGGGGACCCAGGGGTCCCGCGGGAGCGCCAGGGGCGATCCGCGGCCGCGCCCCTGGTCCGATCTCCGGCGCGGCGCGGGAGAAAGACCGACATCGCGGGACCTTCCGTGACGACACTGGTTGACTTGCCCCCCTTCATCCTGTACCTGTAGGCGGTTCAAGGCGTCTCCTCCAGGGACTGCCCTCGCCGGGCCAGACACCGACCCAGGACGATCGAATGATCCGCTTCCGCATCTCCCTCCGCACCCTCTCCAAGCTGGCCTCGGTACTGGCCGTCCTGATGATCGCCTTCCCGGCGATGGCGCAGACCACCGGCGCCATCCGGGGCGTCGTCACCGACGCAGAGGACGACCTGCCGATCCCCGGGGTGACGATCACCCTGTTCTCGGACGCCCTCATCGGTGGCGTGCAGCAGCGCACCACGGACAACACCGGTGGTTACCAGTTTGTCGAGCTGCCCCCCGGTGACTACGACGTCACCGCGACCAAGCCCGGCTTCAAGTCGGTGACGGTGGCGGGGGTGGTGGTGCAGATCTCTCGCACCGTGGTCCGCAACGTGCAGATGCCCCTGTCGGACTCCACCGAGGAGACCATCGAGGTCGTCGCGACGCGCAACCCCGTCGACACAGAGGAGACCTCCCGCGGCGAGGTGCTCACCAAGGACTTCCTCCAGAAGATCCCCGCGGGGCGCTCCTACCAGTCCGCGGTGCAGATGGCGGCGGGGGTCACCGGCGGGTCCGGTGGCAACCCCAACATGGGCGGCGCGGCCTATAACGAGAACACCTACATGCTGGACGGTGCCAACATCACCGACCCGGTCACCGGCACGTTCTCGGTCAACTTCAACTACGACGCCATCGAGCAGATCGAGGTGGTGCTCGGCGGCTATGAGCCCGAGTACGGCGTCTCGCTGGGCGGCGTGGTCAACTTGGTCACCGAGACCGGCACCAACAACCTGGAGTTCGACTCGTCCCTGTTCTACATGAACGGGAACTGGAACCCCAAGATGGACGAGCGGCTCACCGCAGACGGCTACACCCTCGCCCCCACCGGCTTCGACTCCAACTACCAGAACCTCACCCTGGCCTCGAAGATCTCCGGACCGATCGTCAGAGACAAGGCCTGGTTCATCGTCTCTTACCAGTGGGCCCGGTCCCTGATCGCCAACACCGGCATCTCGGTGCCGCGCGACTTCGACGGCCACTACGTGCTCGGCAAGGCCACCCTCCAGCCCACCTCCGAGCACCGGTTCACGACCTTCATCCAGATGGACCCCTCCACCATCGACAACCTGGTGCAGGACGACCCCTTCGTGAAGCCAGAGGCGCAGCAGCGCCAGACGCAGGGCGGCTACGTCACTCAGGGGCGCTGGCAGTGGTTCCTCAACCCGGACGCCAACCTCGACACGCAGGTGGTGGTGCAGAAGAGCTACATCGAGGTGGGGTCCGTGCCCTGCACCCACGATCGCACGCTGGGCTACAACACCTGCAAGCCCACTGAGCCAGAGGGCTTCGTGGACTGGGAGACCCCGGGGCGCACTGGCCTCTACGGCGCCTATGACTCGGTCGCCTTCGGCTACTTCTATTTCGACGACCGCTACCGCTACCAGGCCTCGTCCAAGCTGTCGCTGCTCGGGATCGATGACCCCCTCGGCGGCACCCACGACCTCAAGGCGGGGGTCGAGGCGGTCCAGACGGTGTGGGACCAGATCCAGGGCTACGCCGGCAACACCCTCTACTATGACCTCAACGAGGTCTCCTACGACCCCTCCACCTTCAAGAACTACTACTGGCTCGAGACCACCGGGCCGATCAAGTTCCGCACCACCCAGTCCCAGTGGAACGCGTTTGTCCAGGACGCCTGGAAGCCCATCCCCGATCTGACCGTCAAGTACGGCACCCGCTTCGACAACGTGGTGAGCCGCAACGACCTCGGCGAGCCCGTGCTCACCGGCAAGCTGTGGGGCCCCCGCCTCTACGCGGCCTGGGACCCGTTCGGGGACCAGAAGACCAAGATCGGCGGCGGCTACGGGCGCTTCAACGACACCGGCCGGCTGGGCGTCGCCTCGTTCACCTCCGCCGCGAATTACGGCTCCAAGCTCTACCTGGGCGAGTACTTCTCCGAGGGCAGCGGCGACAAGGGCTACATCAACGGCTCTGGGGACATGTATGACATTACGCCCCGCGAGAACCTCAACACCTCGTGGGACAACCTGGCCACCCCCCACTCGGACGAGCTGCTGGTGCTCTTCCAGCGCGAGCTGGTGCGCGACGTCGCCTTCGGGTCGAACCTGACCTACAAGATGACCCGGTTCATGTACGAGTTCGACCAGACCAACGTCGTCTATGATCAGGACGGCTCTGGGGTCATCGGCTCACGCACCGGCGACCCGCTGATCGACATCTACCGCCTGCGCACCCCCTCCCTCGCCCGGCGCGACTACTTCCAGGGCGACTTCTACCTGGACAAGGTCCAGTCCCGCCGCTGGGCCGGGCGCCTCACCTACTCCTACACCCAGTCGGTGGGCTCCTCGACCCAGAGCCTCTCCGGCTCCTTCGCGAACGACCCGCAGACCCAGTACAACTACGGCCCCATGGCCACCGACCTCCGCCACGTGGTCAAGGGCTACGCCTACTGGTCGCTGCCCACCGACCCCTGGGTGCAGACCATCGGTGTGAGCTTCGAGTACTACTCGGGCGCCCCGCTGGAACGCTACTACTACAACGACTGGTCCTACAGCTACAACCTTCGTATTCGCGATCGCGGCATCTACCACCGCTTCGAGCCGGTGTGGGTCGCGTCGATCAAGTTCTCGCAGGATCTGGACGTGAAGCGGGGCAAGCTGGTGCTGGACTTCGAGGTCAACAACATCTTCAACAACCAGTCGCCAGACAACTTCTCCTCCGCCTTCTACACGCTCAATCGCCTCTTCGCGTACAGCCGGCAGGATCCGCTCCGCCTCCAGCTCGGCCTCCGCTACCAGTTCTAAGCCCCGGGAAGCACCATGCGCGCACTACCCCTGCTCCTGGCCCTCACCGCCGGCTGCACCTACGAAGAAGGGATGACCATCGCCGACCTCACGGGCACGGTCGTGCTCCCGGAGGAGGCGGTCACCCGCACCTTCCAGAAGCAAGACGGCACCGAGGAGACCCTCACGGACCCCCGGCTCATCGGCCCGGTGTACCTCGGGCTCTTCTCCGGGGTGCAGGACGGCCTGAAGTCCTACACCCACCCGCTGATGGGGCCCATGTTCCAGCCGGGCGTGCCCGGCGACACCTACCCCTACGCCGGGACCACGGTGGGGGACCTGCCCTTCCCCTGCTTTGAGTCGCTGGTCTGCAAGGTCAGCTCCGGCAGGTACACCGACTTCGACAACATGGTGGACTGGTTCACCGACGTGATCGAGACCCCGATCGTCGACGCCTACGGCGACGAGGTGGACACCGGCGACTACGTCCGGCAGACCTGCTACGACCTGATGCACTACACCACCGACGAGGAGGTGCGCCTCACCGCCACCACCGATCGGAACGAGGACGGGGTGATCGACCTCAAGGACCTCGACTTTGTGCAGGGCAACGACGGGAAGTTCTACGCCGACTTCACCATCTGGCAGACGCAGTACGTGGACGGCTTCACCCTCTGGGGGTGGATGGACGCGCCCTCGGAGGTGTCGCACATGTTCTCCACCTGCGACCCCAGCCAGGGCTACCAGGAGAGCACCTACTCCTCGGATTTCGCGGGCGGGATGCAGTACCCGGACCTGCTCAACAGCCCCTCGCTCTACATCTCCTCCGGCGACTGGGTGGTCTCCTCTGGCGGGACCCACACCTACAGCAGCCCGGACGACCACCCTGAGATCCACCTCGACTTCCTGGTGACCGAATGATGCGCGCCGTACAGCTCTCTGCCGTGGTCCTCGGCCTCGGGCTCCTCGCGAGCTGCGACTACTCGGGTGACTGGCTCTTCGCCGGTGCGGTCGAGGGGGTCCCCGGGGTGGTGCACCTCGGCGACCTGACCCCGGTCCAGATCAACACCTTCTCAGACATCGCCGAGGCGGTGGTCTACGGAGAGGTGGGCCCCACCGGCACCGCTGAGGTGGGCGGGGTGACCTTCACCTTCCAGGGGAACGGTGGCAGCGTCTGCCTGTGGGTCGATCCCGAGATCGCCACCTGGAACACCGCGGTCGCCGAGACCGCGCCCCTGCGCCGCTGGACCTGGCCCGACAACGTGTTCGACGACGGCGACCTGGACATCTCCGCCGGCCTCGCGGTCTACTACACCGGCTCGCCCGGCGAGAAGATCGGCTCCTTCGAGGTGCGCTACACCGACGCCCTCGGCGAGACCGTCCCCATCGAGCTCAACGAGTGCTCGATGATCGGCTTCCGCGGTCAGGACGGCGCCCACGCCGGGCGCGGCACCCCCGAGTACTGCACCCTCTCCGCCACCCTCCCCGGGGTGTCGTACATGGTGCTGCTCGAGAACTGGTCGCCGCCCCTCGACGACTCCCGCCTGGGCTACGGCGTGCTCCTGGCGGAGGGGGACTGCAACGTGCTCAAGGCCACCGCGGGCGTCCACGAGGAGTGCCTGATCCAGGGCGAGGCCATCGACCCCAGCGCTCCAGACGCTCCGGGCCCCTGGACCGGCCTCTCCAGCGTGCCGGTGCTGCCCGGCGCCGCGGCCTTCGAGGCGGCCTACTGCGACGCGGGCGTCAAGATGCGCGACTGGTGCGAGGAGGAGGACCTCACCAACGCGTGCGCCCTCCCCCTGTGCGAGGACTCGGCTGAGGGCGTGGACTGCCGCACCGTGAAGTGCTTCTGCGGCGATCCCACGGACATGCCGAACGGCGGCAGCTTCTAGCAAGCGGCCTCCCGCCCGGAGCGGCCTCTCCCCGTCGGGCGTGGCGCGCGGGCTCGGCTGATGGCGTGGACCGCCGCACCGTGAAGTGCTTCTGCGGCGATCCCACGGACATACCGAACGGCGGCAGCTTCTAGCAAGCGGCCTCCCGCCCGGAGCGGCCTCTCCCCGTCGGGCGCGGCGCAGAGCCCCCGGGGTGGGCAGCGCGCCGCGGTGATCGTGCTCCGGCTCCCCTGTCGTCCGTGGCCACTTTGGCGATCGCCGCGCCGATCAGGCCCGCGCTCCACAGGAGGCGCCAGCCCGCTGTCGTCGGCCAAGTCGGCGCTCAGTGCCAGGCAGGACCTCCGGCCCATGCGTCCGCCCGTTGCCCAGAGTAGCCGCCGAGTCGCAAGGTAGACCCAACACTATAGATGACGTCGTGATAGTCGTGGCCGAACGGCTCGGTCTCAGCAGCCCTTCGCCGCCCGCCGCCCCCGGCGCCCCCGGCGCCCCCGGCGCCCCCGGCGCCCCCGCCACGCCCGTGGAGCCTCCTGGCTAGGTTCTATCACGAACAAACCGCTGTTATCGGCGCATGCCTCGCAGCCCGCGCCGGGCGCTGGGTCATTCCGGCCCTCAGCCAATCGGCTGGTTCCACGACGTTGCGCGCTCGGATCGGACCTCCTGCCTGAGGCGGTGGACAGGGCGAGCCCTACGCGGGGCGCGCGGCGGAGTCCTGGCTGATCCGGGCACTGGTGGCAGGGGTTCGGTCACCTGGGGGGCGCCCCGCTCCCCGTGCGCGCAGCGCGCCGGCGCCGCCAGCCGAGCCCCACCACCGCGCCCCACCACGGGAGGGCGCCGAGGGGCGCGGCGCAGCGGGAGGAGGGGGCGGCGTCCTGGCCGTCGCAGTCCTGATCGATCCCGTCCCCCTCGAGCTCGCTCGCGCCAGGGTGTACGGTGTCATCGGTGTCGTCACAGTCCTCCGCCACGGGGGACCCGTCGCGGTCCTGGTCGTCGTCGCGCCCGTCGCAGTCCTGGTCCACCCCGTCGTACCAAGCCTCCTGCGCCTCGGGGTGGACGGTAGCGTCGCGGTCATCGCAGTCGAACTGCGCCACCCAGCCGTCGCCGTCCCCGTCGAGCAGGTCCTGCCCGTCGCAGTCCTGGTCGATCCCGTCCCCCACCACCTCCGCGGCGCCAGGGAAGGCGCTCGCGCTGTGGTCGTCGCAGTCCCACAGCGCCGGCCAGGTGTCCCGATCGAGGTCGGCCCACAGGGAGGGCGCAGCGTCCGGGCCCCCGGTGGCGCCCAGGTCGGCGGGAGATCCGTCGGGGTCCAGCCTCCCAGGGCTGCCCGCGTCCACCAGCGGGCTCACCGAGAGCGGGAGCAGCCTGTCGCCCGCGCAGTCGCGGTCGGGGGTCCACAGGTCGATCAGCGGGTCCGCCTCCAGGCGCTCCTCGGGGAGCGCCAGCCCCTCCGAGAGGTGAGCGCCGTCGTTCTCCCACCAGGCGTTCCACCGCAGGTCCACCGGCTCGTCGCTGGTGAGGCCGTCGCCGGCGAGGGTCCAGGCCACCAGGTTGTCGGTGAAGCGCAGGCCGGGGCTGGCGAGGGCGGACACCGCGCCCCCACCTCCTAGCGCGGCCCCGCCCAGGAAGGTGTTGCCCACCACCTCGGCGTTGGGGCTGGTGTGGAAGGCCAGCGCCCCACCCTGCGCCTCGGCGCTGTTCTCCACGAAGGTGTTGTTCTCCCACAGGTCGGGCCCGGCGCCCATCGCGTAGAGGAAGGCGGCCCCTCCCGCGGCGCTGTCCCGCGTGGAGGCCTCGCTGGCGCAGAACAGGTTGCGCCGCGCCTCGACCGCGTAGAGGCTCCACAGGACCAGCGCTCCGCCCAGGTCGGCCCTGTCCCTGGTGAAGGCGCTGTCCCGCAGGGTGAGGCTGCCGGCGGTGCGCAGGTACATCGCCCCTCCGTAGCCGCTGGCGGCGTTGTCCGCGAAGTCGCTCCCGCTCACCTCGAGGGTGGAGGTGAGGTCTCCCGACAGCCAGCGGAGCGCGCCGCCATAGGAGGCCGCGTTGTCGCGGAAGGCGCTCTCGCGCACGAGGTGGTCTCCCCGCTCACGGAGGTAGATCGCCCCGCCGTAGTAGGCGTAGCCCCGCTGGAAGAGGCACCGCTCGACGGCGCCGCTCGCCCGCTCGGTGTAGAGTCCCGCCCCCCAGCTCTCGGCGGTGTTGTCGGCGAAGGCGGTGTCGCGCAGGGCGTAGCGCCCGTCGGTGACCGCCACCGCGCCCCCCTTGGCGGACTGGGTGGGGGCGGTGGCGTAGGCGGCGCAGCGGGTGAGCACGCAGCCGTCCAGGGTGAGCGCCCCGCCGCGCGAGAGGATCGCGCCGCCGTCACCGCCCCGCGCCAGGCCCCCGGTCAGGGTGCAGTCGATCAGCGTCGCCTCCACGCCGCTGAGGGCGATCAGGCCACCGCTCCCCTCATCCACCTCGGCGCCGTCGAGGGAGGAGCGCTCCAGCCGGAGGGTGCCGCCCTCGGCGAGGATCGCGCCGCCGTCGCCGCCCCGCACCGCCTGTCCTGAGAAGGTGAGGCCCCGCCCCAGCAGCTCGGCGTCCAGCAGGGCCATGGCGCCGCCCCCTGTCGCGCGTCCTCCGATGAATTCCACCCTGTCGAGGGTGAGGGCGCTGCGGGTGGCCAGCAGGGCCCCCCCGAGGCCCTCCGCGGCGCGGCAGTCCCCAAAGCGCGTGTCCACCGCGCTCACCGCGCTGTCCTCCGCCAGCAGGCAGCCGCCTCCGGTGAGGGCGCGACCCCCGGTGATCGAGACCCGCTCCAGCCACAGGGCGCCGCCCCGCACCTCCAGGGCCCGCCCCGCAGGCACCAGCGCCAGGTCGCTGAGGACCACCGTCGCGCCCTCTACCTGCAGCGGGCCGCCCCCCACCAGCCTGGCGCCCGGCGCGCCGCGCAGGCTCAGCGAGCGGGTGGTGGAGCCTCCGCCCTCCCAGTCCCCTGCGGGGACAAGCACCTCGTCGCCGTCCGCCGCCATCGCGAGGGCGGCGGGAAGGTCCGGCGCGTCCACCCCCAGGGTGAGGGTCCGCGCCAGGGCGATGAGGGGCAGCAGCGAGAGCAGGGGCCGCTCCGAGGTGAGACGATACCGTAGGATTCCCCCCCGGGGAGTTGCTGTCAACTGGGAGCCTGCGCCCGCAGGGGCGAAGCGCGTCGCGCCCCCTGTGGGACCGCGCGCCGGGGCGCGTGGTCCGCCGGGGAGCCGCGGTGGACCTCGCGCGCTGATACCCAAGCCAGGTCGCCAGGTCTCCAGGTCGCCAGGTCGCCAGGTTTCCAGGTCGCCAGGTTTCCAGGTCGCCAGGTCTCCAGGTCGCCAGGTCGCCAGGTTGAACGGAACCGCTCCGCGGTAGCTGTCCCACTCCGTCACGGCCTC
>JAFGVK010000074.1 GCA_016938035.1 Deltaproteobacteria bacterium
AACGTCGTGGTCACCGTGGCCGACAACGGCGGAAACACCCTGAGCAGGAGCCTGGTGGTCACAACCACCGGCGACCGCGCCCCCACCATCGCCTCGATCACCGCCACCCCCCCCTACGCCGCCCCGGGGAGCCTGATCTCAGTGGAGGTGCTGGCCTTCGACGCGGACGGCGACCCCCTCACCTACACCTGGTCCGACAGCGAGGCCTGGGAGATGGCCGCCGCCGACAGCTCGAACCTCGTCACCGCCCCTATGGCCTACGGCGCGGTCAACACCCTGTCCGTGACCGTCTCGGACGGCTACGGCGAGACCGTCACCGGCGACATCGTCCTCTCCACCGAGGCCAACCAGGCCCCGGAGCTCCACGCCTTCACCGCCTCGCCCCCCGTCACCGGACCGAGCGGGCAGATCGCCCTGTCGGTGAGCGCATCGGACGACGACGCGCTCAGCTACCGCTGGAGCGCCCCCGAGGGGTGGACCCTCGCTGAGGATGGAGCGGCCGCCACCCTCACCGCCCCACACCTGTACGGGGCGGTGGGCACTGTGTCCGTGGTGGTGGACGACGGCTTCGGGGAGTCGGCGGAGGCCACCCTGGTGGTGTCCACCAGAGAGAACCAGGCGCCGGTGATCACCGCCCTCACCGCCACCCCGCCCACCGTGGCCCCAGGAGGGGCCCTCACCCTGGCGCTGTCCACCTATGACCCCGATGGCGACCCGCTCGACATCCAGTGGGCGGCACCCGGTGACTGGGCGCTGGTGGCGAGCGGCGCCACCGCGACCCTCACCGCCCCCCCCCGCTACGGCGAGGTGGACACGGTCGAGGTGACGGTGACCGACGACTTCGGCGCGACCGTAACCAGCGAGATCGTGGTGTCCACCTCGAGCGACCGCGGGCCGAACATCACCTCGATCACCGCCCAGCCCTCCGCGGTGGCCAAGGGCGGCACCATCGCCCTCCACGCCTCCGCCAACGACCCCGACGGCGACCCGCTGGACTACGCTTGGTACGCCCCCGAGGGCTGGATCCTCTCGGGCACCGGCCCCTCAGTGACGCTCGACGCCCCCGCCAGTCCCGGCGAGCTGGCCCTCATCGAGCTGGTGGTGACCGACAGCCCTGTGGGGCTCACCTCCAGCGCCTCGATCGGCGTCTCCACCCTCCCCAACCAGCCGCCGGTGGTGGCCAGCGCCTCAGCGCTCCCGAACCTGGTGTTCCCGGGCGAGCCCATCGACCTGTCGGTGATCGCCACCGACCCGGACGGCGACGCCCTCAGCTACACCTGGTCGGTGAGCGATCCCGAGTGGGTGCTCGGCAGCGCCCCGGGGGGAAGCCAGACCGTCACCTCCCCCTTCACCTACGACGCAGCGGCGGTGGTGACGGTCCAGATCACCGACGGCTTCGGCGGCGCGGTCGCGGTGAACCTCCCGGTGATGACGCTGGAGGAGGGCCACGGCTGCCCGGTGGGGACCCTGGACTGCGACAGCGACCCGTCCAACGGCTGCGAGCCAGAGGGCAGCGGCCTGGGCCCAGTGTGCCCCGCGGCCTCCTGCCTCCAGCTCAAGGTCCGCGACCCAGCCACCGTCAGCGGCGTGTACTGGATCGACCCGGGCGACACCGGCCACCCAGTCAGCGCCTGGTGCGACATGACCTCTAGCGGCGGTGGCTGGACCCAGGTGCTGGACCTCGACGCCTCGGTCGATGAGTGCCTGCTGGACTGGGCGCCCAACCCCGCCCCCCCCCCAGCGGCATGCACCCGCGATCTCGCGGGCCCTGGCGTGGTCTCAGCCACTGTGCCTACCCTGGGCCTGGAGTACTCCGAGGTGCGCGGCCACCTGTCCGGGCTACAGTTTGGGAGCCCAGACGCCTTCCACAGCGCCTCCTCCATCGACGAGACCTACGTGGACGGCGTGTCGATCACCTGGGGCAGCCCGCGCCAGCACCTGTGGAGCTACGGCGCCGCGGTGAGCGACGACGGCGCGACCTTCACCGTCAACGCCTGCCCCTGCAGGGGGGGCGAGGCGCCACCAGCCTTCGTAGGCGGGGCCTATCACTGCGAGGCGGGGCAGTCCTCCGACGACTGGGAGCCCACCTGGTACGAGGCGGACCCCCTGTGGGACGGCACGGGCTTCGACGAGGACTGCACCTCGATCGGGAGCCAGTCCTGGTTCGAGCGGGGGCTGGACACCGCCGACGGGAACCAGCCGCTGGAGATCCGGATCTCCAGCGATCAGGACTCCGCCAACGAGGACGTGGGCGTCACCAGCGCTGAGCTCCTGGTCCGGGAGGCGGAGCGGTGCGACGGGCGCGACAACGACTTCGACGGGCTGCGCGACGAGGTGGGCGCCTGCGCCGCGAGGCCGGGGCGCTCCTGTCTGGACATCCGCGACAGGGGTGGCTGGAGCGGTGACGGCGTGTTCTGGATCGATCCCAACGGCGGCGACGTGAGCGACGCCATCCAGGCCTACTGCGACATGAGCTCGGACGACGGCGGCTGGACCCTGGCCGCGGTCTGCCGCCCCCACGACAACACCTGCTGGAACAACGGCGCGGTGGGCGCGCTGACCTTCCCCGAGACCGCCTCGTCGGCCAAGCTCTCGGACGCCAACATCGAGGCCCTGCTGTGGAGCGGCGAGCGCCAGACCCGCGGCTGGTGGCGCCAGCTCCACCGAAGCGACAACACCGCGCCGATCGCGGCGGTGGTGTTCAACCAGCTCACCGATCCCACCGTCTGGGCCTCCAGCGGCTGCAGCGCGGGGGGGCTGGAGTTCATCGCTAAGTCGAGCACCGCGGGCGACATCGACGCCGACATCCTCGACCTGTCTGCCGCCGCCTACGCCGCGGACTACGGAGCGCCGATCCTCACCGCCGCCACGGGGTGCAGCTGCGCCGCCAACGGCTGGTCCAACCTCCGTCAGGACGCCTGCGGCACCGCCTCGTGGATCGCCGGCTGCGAGGGCGGGCCCTCGATGAGCCACTGCTGCGCGTGCACGGTCTACAACGAGCGCGCCGACCTGCGCGTCTGGGTGCGCTAGGGCGACGGGGCGGGCGGCCCCAGGGCGCCCGCTGGCACCAGCTCCCACAGGGTCGCGGAGGCCTGCGCACCCGCGAGCGCCGCACACCCGCAGTCCGCCGACACCACCGC
>JAFGVK010000075.1 GCA_016938035.1 Deltaproteobacteria bacterium
AGACCGGGTGTTCCTTGGAGAAGCGTCAGGCTCGCAGCCTGGACTCCTGGCTGAACACCGCCGCCCTGCGGATGCCCCAGGCCTGGCAGCTCCTGCGCCTGCGGATGCTGTCCCGCGAGGAGCGCGGTCTCCCCGCATCAGTGGTGTTCTCTCCGCTGGAGGTCCGCATCCTCCAGCAGCTGGTCCGGAAGGCGAAGCGACGCCGCGCACCGAAGCTGCGAGCGGCGATGCTGGCTGTCGCCAACCTCGGGGGCCTCCAGAAGTCCAATGGGGAGCCCGGATGGCTGATCCTGGGGCGCGGGCTGGAGAAGCTTCTGACCGCGGTGCGCGGTGCGCGGGCCCTGCTGGAACTCCAGCGTGAAGGCGGAGATTTCGAGATATGATCGTAGGGCAGGCACCGGGGGCGGGCGGCGTCCCGGCGAGGGTGTCGGTGAGAAGGTGCCTCAGGTCAGCTGACGGCCACCGCTCCGTAGCCGTTCGGCCCCCCCTTGCGCCCTGACCCGATAGACTACGCGATGTCGAGGCAGGGCCTGCAGGTCCCACTCATGCCGGATGATTGTTCGATGCCGCTCCCCCACGGGAGCGGCATCTACCGGAACCGCACCCTGTGCTCGCGCTCGCCCTCGAACACCGCCAGCAGCACCCTGGAGTCCTCGTCTGCGGGACCTGCCTCCACGTGGAAGCGCTGCGCGCCCTCCTCGAGGGGGATCGCCATCACCGACTGCTTCCAGTGGGTCATCGGGTCGAAGGGCCCGGTCTTCAGGTCGATCCCTGGCGCCATGTGCAGATCGTACCAACCCACCAGCGCCTCCGCCGGGCCGTCCAGCTCGACCTCCCCCTCGAAGGTGCCGTCGCAGGGCATCTCCACCCTCGCCACCAGGCGGGGCTCCCCCACCTGTGCGGGATCCACCGGGAAGATCGTCGAACGCTCCACCGCCTCGTGCAGCAGGGAGCTGAGGTTGACCCCGTCCTCCCGAGCGCGGAACGGCGCGGTGAGGTGGTCTGGCGCCTGGCGCAGCGGGGCGACGTAGAGCGAGGTCGCGTGGGGGATGATCACCCCGCCGGGGGCGAGGTTGTTCTGGGCGCAGGCGGCCAGATCGGGCATCATCCCCTCCCCGAAGGCCCAGGCCCCGTAGGTCTCGGTGACGATCACCTGCGCCTTCTCGGGCAGCACCACCTTACCGAAGTCATCCTGCACCACGATCACCCGGTCGCCGACGCCGGAGTCGGCCGCGACCTGCGCGATATTCTCGGCAAATTCGGTCTTCTCGATCGCGTACACCCTGGCGGCCCCCGCCAGGGCCGCCATCACCGCCAGCACCCCGGTCCCCGAGCCGGCGTCGATGACCACGTCGCCAGGCTTCACCACCGCGGCGAGCGCCTCGCGGTATTTGGAGAGCCGCACCTCGTCCGAGAGCATCCGCCGGTGCACCTCCACCCCAGAGTAGTTGCCGAAGATCAGCGGGGTCTCGCCCGCCACCTCGGGGTCCACCAGCAGGCCGGCCTCCGCTAGGTGATCGTAGATCAGCCCCGCCTGCGGGCCCATCGCCTTCTCGAGCTCATGCTTCGACAGGGGGCGCGAGCACGCTGCCAGGATCGCCACCAGCACCGGCGGCCCCTTGAGCCCCACCCCGGTAGAGCCCGAGCGCACGAGCACCCGCCCGTCGGGGAGGAAGGAGATGAGCAGATCGCGAAGACGGACGCGCTTCATGAAGGACCTCCAGATTTTCGCCAGACTCTACACGCTGGCGCGAGAAAATTCAGCCCTCCGCGAGGGCCCTCAGCGGCCGAAGCGGATCGGGTAGTCCAGGGACACCCCGTCCGGCATGTCGTGGGCGGGGAAGTCGCCGCGCCGCAGCACCTCGACAACGCACCGGATCGCCTCCCCCCCGAACGGCCCCTCGTCCAGGATCCTCACCTCGCGCACCAGCCCGTCGCAGCCCACCTCCAGGCGGGTGAGCAGGCTGCCCGCCAAGCCACCGGCGCAGGGCGCGAGGTAAGGCAGCAGGGGATCGAGGGCCGCGCGCACCTGCCCTTGGCTCAGGCCCTGCGCGGCGAGCACCGCCTCCTCCCCCAAGGCCGCGTCAGGGGAGGGCCCCGCGAGGCAGCGCTCGGGCCTGGGCGCCGGCGGAAGCGACGAGGAGGGCGATGACGAGGAGGGCGATGGCGACGTGGTCCTCACCTGGCGCGCGGTGGGCACAGGCGGCGCGGCGGGTGCAGCCCCCTGGGCGCCCGGCGCCCCCACCACCAGCACCTGCCCCACCTCGATCAGGTCGCCCTCGATCCCGTTCCACTGGCGCAGCGCGTCGACCGTCACCCCGTGATCCCTGGCGATGACGAACAGGGTGTCGCCCCTGACCACGGTGTAGGTCGGGGGGGGCGGCGGGGCGGAGCACGAGAGCAGGGCGCCCCACAGGGCCGCGACGCCCAGGGCGCGCCGCGCGGACCGGGTCGCGATCATCGGCACCCCCACCACAGGGCCAGCGGCAGTCCCACCCAGAGCAGGGCGAGCAGCCCCTCCGCCAGGGGGCGCAGCAGGGCCCGCAGCGCGCGGGAGGGCCGCAGGGCCAGCAGGGCGATGAAGCCCAGATAGCCCACCCCAGCGCCGCCGACAGCCACGCGCCAGCCCGGGGGCGTCACCGCGGCGGCCCCCCAGATCGACAGGGACAGCGCCGCCACGGTGAAGGCCGCGGGCAGGATCAGCGCCGGCCGCCACCCGATCATCGAGGAGTAGGACTGGAAGCCGCTCTCCTCCTCCGGGAGCCGGATCTTGCGCGCGGTCTCCCAGATCCCGTTGGCGAGCCACAGGCCCACCAGCAGGGCCGCGCCGGGCCAGCCTATGGCCTCCAGGCCCCTGCTCCCCGCGAAGGTCCCACCAAACAGCCCGCTGACGACGAAGAAGTAGACCGGAAGGTGGGTGAGCAGGGCGAGCAGGCGGTTGGTCTGCACCGCGGGCCAGAAGAACCACTTGAAGCTGAGCCAGGTGACCGCGAAGGCCACCGCGAAGGCGCCGTAGCCCACCCACCCCAGCGGCAGGGCGAGTATCCACAGGGCAGGCTCTAGCCAGCGCCGCCCCCAGGCCACGTCCTCCACCCTGAGCGCCCCGGTCACGATGGGCCGGTCGAGGTACTCCGGATCCCCCTCCGCCGCCCTGGCCAGGTCGTGATCGGCGTCCTTGAGCTCGTCGTAGAGCCGGATGAGCACCATCAGCCCGTAGGAGACCGCCGCGGTCAAGGCGAAGCGCCAGCCGAGGTGGAGCGGCTCGCCCGCCAGCAGCTCCAGCGCCCCGTACAGCCCGGCGCCCTGCGCCGCGAAGGTGGGGACGGAGATCGCCGGCCTGAGCGTGAAATTCAGATAGCGCGCCAGGCGCCCCAGCCTGCCGCTCACGGCGACACCTCGTCGATCACCTGGACCGCGCCGCTCTCCCCATCGAGGCGCACCCTCGCGCCGTCCCGCACCCTCGCGGTGAGGCCGGGGATGCCCACCACGGTGGGGATCCGCAGCTCCCGCGCGATCACCGCCGAGTGCGACAGGGCCGAGCCCCGCTCCACCAGCAGCCCCGCCACGGTGGGGAAGAGCGGCGCCCAGCCCGGATCGGTCCGCTCGGTGACCAGCACCCTCCCCCGCAGCACCAGCCGCTCCTCGGGGGCGCGCACCACCCTCGCCTCAGCCTCCACCACCCCAGGGTAGCAGCCGATGCCGCGCAGCTCCCCGTCCGGGGCCACCGCCTGGCCTCCGGCGGGAGCCAAGGCGTTGCCGTGGTAGACCGCGCCCCTGGTCAGCACCCTGTGGCCCCCAGCGAGGGCTCGGTAGCCCTCCCACTCGCGGGCCCGCGCCCTGGCGATCGGCGCGAGGTCGGCGGAGGCGGCCCGGCCGTCGTGGTACTGCTCCAGCTCGTCCATCGTCAGCCAGAACACGTCGCGGGGGTGGTCCAGGCGCCCCGCCTCGTGCAGGCGGTGGCCGAGGGCGGCGAACAGATCGCGGTACAGCCCGAAGATCCTGGTGCGGACCAGGCGCATGTTCTCGCGGGCCTTCACCGCCTCGCGGGCCTGCCTCAGCGCCCGCCGCAGCCAGCGCCGCGACAGGGGCCCCAGGCGCGACAGGGCCTCCGCCTCCAGCGCGTCGCGCCTGGCGCGCGCGGCCCTGTCTCCCGCGTCGGGCAGGCCCTCGTGGTCCAGGTAGCCCTGCACCACCTCGATGACGAAGGTTGGATCGTCGCGCAGGGAGGGGGTCTCCAGCTTCAGCTCCCCCATCATCCGGTCGCCAAAGCGCTCCAGCCACAGGTCCAGCTGCCCCTGCCAGGAGGGGAAGCGGGAGCGGATCGCGAGCAGACACTCGGCTGCGCCGCGCTCCGCGAGCAGGGCGCGCAGGGCGGGCTCGTCGTTGGCGGCCCGCGCCAGGCGCATCAGCCCCCTGGTGGGCTCGAGCGAGGCGATGCCCTCCTCGCCCGACATCAGCGCCTGGTGCACCGCGTTGGGGTCAGCGTAGCCGGCGCGGGCGAGCAGACGGCGCACCGCCCCGTTCGCCATCATCACCCGGAAGTCGTTGACGATGGGCGTGGTCCAGTTCTCGAGCATCGCCTCCCAGATCATCGCGCTCTTGCCCATCAGCTCGGCGTAGGTCTCGGCGGGCATCTTCCGACGATCCGCGGCGCGATACACCGCCTCGAAGTGGCTCAGGAAGGCGGGCACATCCCGGTGCAGGCGGAGGAAGCGCCCCTGCAGGGCGAGGCCGGTCCGCAGCACCGCGGGCAGCCTGGCGAGGCGCTGCGAGGCGCTGAGCTGCTCGTCCTCGATAAAGTCGACCGGCTCGGTCAGGCCGATCATCCGCTCCATGTCCTCCTTGTTGCGCCCGAAGGAGGGGAGCACCCCCAGGCCCCGGTACCAGTTGTTGATGTTGTAGTAGACCCTCCCGTTCACCACCCCGATCAGGTTGCGGAGCACAGGGTCCAGGGCCCGCAGGCGCCTGGTCGGCACCCCCAGCACCCCCAGCGCCTGCCGGTAGGTCTGGTGGTAGCCGCGCGAGGCGAAGGAGAAGGTGAGCGGGGTGGTGACGCCGGAGTAGCTCTCTTGGATGTTCGAATTGTCCCACACCACCAGCGCGTCTCTGGCGTTGTCCGGCCCGGGGAGCGCGGTGATGGGCCGCGCCTGGAGCAGGTAGACCTGCCCGTCGCGCAGGGTCCACTCCAGGTCCTGCGGTGCCTGCCCCTCCGCCACCGAGCGCCCCAGCAACCACAGCGCCCGCAGCTCCGCCTCGCTGAGGGTCCTGGCCGCCTGCTGCGCCGCGGGCACCTGCTCCTCACGGGTCCCGCCCCCCTCCGCTCGCACCAGGCGCAGCTCCTTGTGGGCCAGCTCCACAGACAGCTCCTCGCCCCTCGCCCCCAGCAGGTACTCGTCCGCCGCGCAGGCGCCGGACACCAGGCCCTCGCCCAGGCCCCAGGTGGCGCTGATCCGGCACCTGTCCCTGCGCCCGCTCTGCGGATCGGCGGTGAACAGCACCCCGGAGACCTGCCCCTCGACCATCTCCTGGATCACAACCCCCACCTGGAGGGCGCGCAGATCCAGCCGGTGCCGCGCCCCGTAGGCCAGGGCCCTCGGCCCCACCGCGGAGGCCCACACCGCGCGGATCGCGGCTGGGAGCTGCCCCAGCTCCTGGAACAGCAGCGAGTCGAGCTGCCCGGCGAAGGAGGTGGTCCCCCCGTCCTCCCCCACCATCGACGAGCGCACCGCCCAGGGGCCCTCTCCTGGCAGCTCGATGGCATCGAGCAGATCGTCGGGGAGCTCCGCCGCGAGCACCGCCGCCGACAGGGTGGCCCCCAGCGCCCTGGCCCGCTCGCCCAGCCCCGGACGATCGGGGCACAGATCCGCCAGCTCCCGGTGGGCCCCCGCTAGCAGGGGCCCCAGCCCCGCCCTGTCCCTGTGCGCCTCCCAGGCAGAGGACGGGAGCACCGCCCAGCGCGGCACCCGCACCCCCAGGGCGTCCAGCCGCCGCAGCCCCGCCGCCTTGCCACCGATGGGGTCACGCACCCGCGTCCTCCAGCACCACCAGCCCGCGGTCCCCGTCGAGGGTCACCCGCTGCCCGTCTCGGACCCGCCCGGTGAGCCCCGGGATCGCCAGCACCGCGGGGATGCCGTACTCCCGCGAGATCACCGCCGCGTGCGAGAGCAGCCCGCCGGTCTCGGTGGCGACCCCCGCGATGAGGGCGAATTTGGGGGTCCAGCCGGGGTCGGTGAACCTGGTGATCAGCACGTCACCGGGCTGCAGCCGGTCGGCGTCAAAGATGTCGCGGATCACCCGCGCGGTGCCCGTCACCTGCCCCCCGCTGCACCCCACCCCCTTCAGCACGTCCCCCTCGGGGATCTTCGCCTTGGCGAAGCGCTGCCCCAGCTCGTCGGGGTTGGCGTAATTGCGGTAGCTGTCGTAGTAGACGCGGGCCCGCGCCACCCGCTCCGCCGCCACCGCGGGGGGCAGCAGGCCACGGAGCACCTCGACCAGCTCCTGCCAGGTGAGGAAGAAGGCGTCGGCCCGATCGGCCAGCACCCCGCCCTCCACCAGCCGCCCCGCCACCTCACAGGTGGCCCGACGCACCTGGGCGTACATCCTGGTGGAGAGGTCCCGCAGCTCCTCTCGCCACCACAGCAGCTCCCGCCACTGGTCCAGCTCCCGCGCCAGGGTGCCTCTGGCGCTGAGGGGCGTCGCCGCGAGGAGCCGGGCGCGCTCGGCCAGATAGCCCGCCCGCTGCCCCTCGCTCACCGCCCGCGGCTCGCGCGGGGCGTCTTGTAGGGCCAGCTCGCGCAGGGTCTCCAGCAGAAAGGTGGGGTCCTCGCGGTAGCGGGGCACCGTCAGGTCCAGCTCCCTGGTGGAGTGGTGCCCGTGCGCCCGCAGCAGGGCGCGCACCCTCCCAAGCTGGTGGTCCTCACGCTCGCCCTCCACCGCCTCGCGCAGGGCGGCGATCGGCGTGTCGCGCCACCAGGAGAAGGCCCGATGGTCCGCGTACAGCACCCGCGACAGCTCCCACAGGTCCTGGTTCAGGCGCAGGTGCGACAGGTTCGTCAGGCCCGAAATGAGCGCCGGGGTGTTGGGGCTCGGCGTCAGCCCCGCCAGCCGGTCCTTGATCAGCGAGGCGAAGTTGGTGCTGTCGTAGATGTGGTTGAAGTAGTCCGACTCGGCGCGGAAGTACACCTCGCGGATCAGCCGGTCGTACCACCCCGTCAGGGTGGCGAGGTCCATCGCGGTGAGGTCGACCTGATCCAGCTCCACCAGGCGCGCGTCCCAGCCCTTCACCAGCGCCTCCACCCCCGCCAGCCTCCGCTTGAACGAGGCCCGCAGCGCGGTCACCACCTTGAGGGCGGTCCACAGGGTGCGGGGGGTGGTCTTGGTGACGTGCCCGTCCCCCTCGTAGGCGACGGCGATCCCAAGGTCCTCGTCAAAGGAGCGCTCCCGGAAGCCGGGCAGGCGCCTGACCCCGTCCTTCACCGCGCTCAGGTTCCAGTAGGGGCGCCCGTAGAACATGTCGCCCCAGACCACCCCCTGGCGCGGCGCGATCAGGTGCACGCCCTCCAGGTAGCGGGGCATGGAGTCCTCCCACACCAGATCGTAGAGCGACCACATGAGGGGGCTGCAGACGGTGGAGGACACCCCGCCGTCCTTGAAATCGGCGGTGGTCCACTCGCCCTCCACCGCCCCCTGCCCGATGGTGGTGATAGGCCTGCTCTGGAGCAGCAGTACCTCCCCCCCCCTCATGGCCCACTCCACGTCGACCGGGAAGCCGTAGAGCGCCTGGACCCGCACCGCCAGCTGCGCCACCTCAGCGACCTGCTCGGCGCTCAGCACCTGCGCGCCCCGATCAGCCCCTGGCAGGTCGATCAGCTCGGTGTAGGGCGGCTCCTGGACAGGTCGCACCGCCTGCGTCGCGCTGCCCAGCTCCCGCGAGAGCAGGTGCTCCCGCCACCAGTCGTAGCGATAGCGATCGGGGGTGACCAGGCCCCCCACCAGCGCCTCACCCAGGCCCCGCACCGCCTCGATCACCACCTCCCGGTCGGCGCCCGTCAGGGGGTTCACGGTGAAGGCCACCCCAGCCTGCTCCGCGTCCACGAGCTCCTGCAGCACCACCGCTAGGCCCAGCGCGTGAGGCGGGATGCCCCGCGCCACAGCGTAGGCCCGCACCCGCTCGCCGAACAGCGAGGCCCACGCCGCGCGGATGCCGCCCTCCACCTGCGCCTGCCCCCTGAGGTGCAGCACCGAGGCGTAGAGGCCCGCGAAGGAGGCGTCCGCGCCGTCCTCTCTGGTGCCGCTCGACCGCACCGCCCACGCCACCTCCTCGCGCCCCTCCAGGAAGGCCGCCAGCGCCGCCGACACCGCCGGGGGCATCTCCCCCTCGCGCAGCCCGGCGATCAGCTCGGAGGGGGCCTGCTCCCTGCTCAGGCCGTTGTGCGCGAGGAAGGCGTCCAGCGCCCCGGTGAGCAGGCAGGCGCCGTCGGGCACCGGCAGGCCCCAGCGCTGGAGCTGCACCAGCGCCTGCCCCTTCCTGCCTACCTGTTCTGCCAGCGGCCCCTGGGGATCGATCTCGGTGAAGCGATACAGCAAGCGCAGACCTCCATACTAAAAACTAGGTTTTTCCTTGATTCCGGCGAGGCGAAACCCGTGCGTTGCCGCGACCTGTCCGATATGGCGGACCTGCTCCCTGCGGATGTGCCCGTAGCTGTAGTGCTCGCGCGCGCCGGTCATGCCGAGGAGCAGGGTCTCGCCGACGCAGGCGAAGCTGACCCCCGCCGGCAACGGGATGCCGTCGATGCGGAAGCCGGGGTTCCTGGGCAGGCGGATCAGCCCCCCCTGCACCACCCGCACGTTGGGGAGGGAGAGGACTGAGGGGTGGGTGTCGGTGGGCACGGCCAGGTCGCAGATCACCACCGGCCCGTCCCGCAGCAGCTCGGGGAAGATCACCGGCGCGGGCGCGTTGGACGAGCTGACGATGAGATCCGCCTGGGAGAGCGCCCCCATATCGGTGGCGATCCGCACCGGGGCCGCGTCCCCTAGCTCCAGCTCCAGCCGGGCCCTGAGCGCCTCGCCGCCCCTGTCGGTCCAGGCCAGCTCGTGGACCCCCGGCAGGGTCGAGATGCGGGCCGCGACCCCCCCTAGCGGCCCCTCACCCGCCTTGATCGCGTCGAGGGCCTGCTGGTAGAGCAGCGCCGCCACCTCGCGCAGGCGCTCCTCTCGCCCCGGGCGCCCGATCAGGGTCAGGTCCGGCACGGTCTCGGCGAGCACCTGGCAGTAGACCGAGCAGATGTTCCCCGTCGCCCCGATAGCCGCAAGCCTGCCTGTGGGGAGCCGGATCTTCATCTCCGCCGCCGCCTGACGGATGGCCTCCAGCCCCATCGCGGTGGTGAGGGCGTTGCCGCTCGTCACCGCGATCTGATCGGTGATGACGTCCTCACAGTTGTGGGTGAGGATCGACGAGTAGCCCCCAAAGCCGACGGCGGTGGCGCCCGCCTCGACCGCCAGCTCCACCGCCCTGTCGAGCTGCCGGTGGACCCCCGCCAGATCACCGGCCCGATACCTGCCGATCAGGGCCCTGGAGTCCACCACCCAGCCCACGAAGAGCAGGGTGGCGCGCGCGCCGTTCTCGGCCTCGACCTGGTGGATGTGGAAGATCTGCGGGTCGAGCTGAGCGTAGACCCTGTCGAGGAAGGCCTGACGCTGGGCCCTGGTGAAGGGGGCGAAGCCGGGGTCGAGGAGGGGCATGTGGTCGGCGTCGATGAAGTGGCCGATGAAGGCCACCCGCGCCTCGCCCTCCTGCGGGGTGTGGCGCACCCAGGGGCGGCGCTGGTCCGCGACAGGCGCGGTGTCGCCGGGCTGCTCGGCGCCCACAACGAAGCGCACGAGGTGGTAGGTGCTCTCCTTGTCGAGCACCTCACACAGGGCCTCGAAGCCGGCCAGCGCCTTGTCCAGGTCCGGGTCCGAGAGGTAGGCGGAGGGCTCCAGCCGCAGGGTGTGGTTCTGCGACAAGGTGGGCGCCACCCGGATCCTGTGCTCATAGAGCAGGTAGCCCGCGATGGCGTAGCCGAGCAGCTCCTGGTCCGACAGCATCCGCAGGACCGGCGATCCGCTCTCGCGCAGCGGCTGGAAGGCCACCCCGACCATCAGCCCCGCCCCCCGCACCTCGCGGATCACCCGCGGGTAGCGGGCAGCCAGCGCCCTGAGCCCGTCGATCAACCGCTGCCCCCGCGCCGCGCAGCCCTTGAGGAAGGCGTCGTCGACCAGCTCCAGCGCCGCCAGCGCGACCCCCGCAGACAGATCGTCCTCGGCGAAGGTGGAATTGTGGATGCGACCGAATTCCTCCACATACAGCGCGCGCCTGCAGCACATCGCAGAGACCTTGGTGAGGCCCCCGCCCAGGCTCTTGGCGAGCAGCACGATGTCACCGGTGATGCCCAGCTGATCGGCGTAGAGGAAGGTGCCCGTGCGCCCCATCCCCGACTGGATCTCGTCGAGCACCAGCAGCGCCCCGTGCGCCTGAGTGAGGGCGGCGCAGGCCGCGGCCCGCTCGGGGCTGAGGGGGTGGACCCCGCCCTCCCCCTGGAGCGGCTCGACGAACAGGGCGCCCACCCCTGGGAGCTGCGCCTCGACGAGAGAGACGCGCCCCTTGGCGTCCACCTCCGGCCAGAGCACCTGGCGCTGCTCCTCCTCAAACACCGCGGAGAGCGCAGCGGGGTCGGACACGAAGCGGGTGCGGGGCCCCATGCCGGCGAAGGGGACGCGGTACTCGTGGTGGGCGGTGAGCTGCACCGCGCCGCTGGTGAGCCCGTGGAAGCTGCGGGAGCAGGCGAGGATGACCGGCGGCGCGGCCAGCGCCTCGGCCTGAGCCCGGCGCAGCGCCGCGAAGAGCTGGGAGCGGTCGAAGCGGCCGCTGAGGCCCAGCTTCGCCCTGGCGGTGGCGCGGGCCTCCTGCGTGAGCTTGGGGTGCGCGGCGTCCACCTGGGCGCTCAGGCCGACCAGGTGCCTGCGGAGCAGCTCGTCCTGGGCGGCGGCCCGGTCCCTGTGGCGGAGGGTGACCAGCTTGATGGCTGCCTCCACCGCGTCGGCGCCGGTGCTGCCGAGGGTGGTGACCCAGCCCCCCGTCGCGTCTCCGCCCAGCCTGTCGTGGAGCGCCTCGCCCAGCGCCGCCGCGAGCGGCCTGACGCTCCCCTGGCTGTTGAAGGCGGTCTCCTCTTCGAGCTGCGAGACCAGCACCTCGCGGAGGAAGGGGTGGTTGTGGCCGAAGAGCGAGGCGCCGTAGCCCCCCACCAGGTCGAGCACCTCGACAAGTGCACCGGTGTCACCGCGATAGTAGAGGTGGTCGCCCGAGGCCCGCTCGTAGCTCAGGTCGAGTCGCATGGCGCGCAGCAGCGCCCCCACCGCCGGCCTGGAAAACCGGGAATACCGCTCCGACTGTATTCGACCGCGCATGAGCCCCCCTGGTGCGCTCCCGACTCTCTGGACAACAGCGGGCCTTATCACGATCTGGCTCGCTTTTCATGGTGGGCCTGGGGGAGCCTGTTCCGAGCCCCCTCACCCGTCCCGCTCGCTCCTCATCCGCGCGCGCCCGCAGGGACGTTCCGGGGCCGATGGCCCCGTCGATGCCCAGCGTACAGGCCCACTGACCCTCCGTCGGGCCGTGCGTGAACCCACCTGCGCGCGGTGCTCGCGCATTCTGTTCGTCGTTGACGGTCCGGAGTGCCTTCGGGACATCCCCCCCCAGACCTCATCGGGTGGGCAGGCAGGGGCGTCCGTGCGTGGTGGATAGGTCGCATCGCGTCGCACTCGGGCAGGTTCCGCAGAAGGCCCCCCGGGGGACACGGTCTCCTTCGGCCTCCGCTAGGGCACGCGGGCATCGGGAGATGGACCGTTCCTGTGCACGGGGAGCGGGGCCGCAGCGACACGCCCTCTGGTGCAGACCGGCCTCAGTCATCGTTTCGCCCTGGGGCAGGAATTCACCGGCGCACCGCGACCGTGCGGAGAGAGTGCGCCTCGTCCACCATCACCAGATCGGAGCGCCGGTCGCTGCTAGGCGCGATGCGCGCGTGTCCGGAACAGGCCGCGGCGCTCCCGGGTCCACCTCCCCGCGACCGCGCTCCCGCCCCATCGACAGCGCCGGTCTGTTCGCGTAAGCTCCGCCACCTCTTGACACTTTCCCCACACTCGGAGAGAGTAGCCGAATGTTCACCCTCATCCCCCTCCTGATCCCCCTGCTCGCCAGCGCCCAGAGCGGCCCCGAGTGGCTCGCGCGCGTCGACGCGGCGGCGACCCCCGCGCAGGACGCCCACGTAGTGCTCTCGGTCTCGCTGACGGATGACCGCGGCCGCACCGCCGAGCGGACCCTGGAGATCTGGCAGAAGGGGGAGCACCTGCGCCTGGTCCGGCTCACCGATCCGCCGCGCCTGGCGGGGGTTGGGCTGCTGGTGGACGCCGAGGACGCGGTCCACCTGTACCTGCCCGCCTACGAGCGGACCCGCAGGGTGGTGGGCGACCAGCGCTCTGGCGCCTTCATGGGCACCGACATCTCGATGGAGGACCTGGCCCGCACCACCTTCTCGCGCGACTACCGGGCCGCGGTGCTGTCCGAGGACGAGGCCACCGTGCGCCTGGCCCTCACCCCCCTGGACCCCAGCGCCCACGACTACGCCAGCTCGGTGCTGACGGTGCAGAGGGCCGACGCCCTGTGGACGGGGCTGGAGCACCTGGACGCCGAGGGCGCGCCGATGCGCCGGGTGGAGCTGTCCGACTACCGGGTGGTGGATGGCTACGCCTTCGCCCACAAGATGACCGTGACCGACCTCAAGAAGGGCCGCACCTCGGTGGCGACCGCCTCGTCACTGAGCTTCGACGCCGGCCTCTCGGACGAGCTCTTCACCACCACCAACCTCTCACGACCGTAGACCTAGGAGTCCCGATGAAGCACCTGCTCCCCCTCGCCCTGCTCGCCCTCGCCGCCTGCGGCGACAAGACCGACGAATTCGACTTCACCACCTTCGAGGGTGGCACCTTCCAGTTCACCACTACGGCGGTCAGCGACGGGTGCTACGACGGCTCCTTCGAGCCCCTGTTCATGCCCGATGGGGCCGACTCCCCCTCAGACTGGGCCGTGACCACCGAGATCCCCGCCTGGGCCGATCTCCCCGCGACCTACACCGTCAACCTGCCCGCGCCCTTCGCCTCGATGGAGGTCACGGTGGACGCGAACGGCGACGCGACGATGGTGATGGCGCCCCAGGCTCAGAGCGAGCCCCTGGCGCTGGACGCGGACAACTTCCCCAACTGCATGGTCCAGACCACCCTCTCCGCGACCCTCAACATCGTGGACGCCGACGCGATCGACGGCAGCGCGGTGGTGGACGCCTCCGGCTTCCAGTCGGACCCGGACAACTGCCCGGTGGTCACCGCCGACCCCTGCACCATCACCCTCGACGTGACCGCGGTCCGCAACTGATCGCGTGCTCGCCCTACTCCTCGCCCTGACCCTCCCCGCGCGCGCCGGGGAGCTGCACGCGGGCGGGGAGATCGGCACGCACCTGCGGGTCGGCCTCCGCGACTGCGGGGGGGACCCCTCGGGCTGCCCGGTGCTCGACTACGGTGATCTGGCGACGGTCACCGGCAGGATCCGCGCCGAGGTGGGCCCCAGGGCAGAGGCCAGGGCCTCGCTCACCGCGAGGCTCCACAGCGGCGTCCCCGCCGCCCAGCTGGAGGACACCGCGGAGACCAGCATGGTGCTCCACCAGTCGCTGCGGCTGCGCGAGGCGGTGGTGGACCTGCGCGAGGTGGGCAGGCCGGACCTGGACGTGATCCTCGGGGTGCAGACCCTCCGCTGGGGCACCGCCGACGGGCTGCACGTGGTGGACCGCCTCAACCCGTGGGACCTGGAGGACCCGCTGCGCCTCGACGCGCGCCTCCCCGTGCCCGCCCTGCAGGCGCTGCTCCACCGGGGGGGGCTGTCGCTCCAGGCGGTGTGGATCCCCGTGAGCTGGCCCGCGGTGCTCCCCAGGCAGGGGGTCGGGCTTGTCCCCGAGGCCGGCGATCTGCTCGATCCCGCCGGCATGGGCGCGGAGTTCGAGGACCTGAGCCTCAGGATCGCCGAGGCGCGCGTCACCCCGCCCCCCCGCACCCTGGCGGGGATGGGAGGAGGGCTTCGGCTGGCCTGGGCTGGGCCCAGCGTCGACGCGGCGCTGGTGGCGAGCGCGGGCAGGGACAGCCTCCCGCAGCTCGACGGGGAGCTGCTGCTGACCGGCTTCCAGACCTCCGCCAGCAGGGTAGACGTCACCCTGCCCCTCAGGTACCCGATGGTCCAGGCGCTCGGCGCCGAGGCCCGCGGGGAGCTGGGCTGGGAGATCGGCGTGTGGGGAGAGCTGGCGGTGGTGTTCCCCGAGGCCACCGAGGGCACCGCCAGCCCGGCGCAGCTCGAGGCGCTGGCCCGCCTGGGGACCATCGACCAGGTGCCCGACCCGCTGCCGACCCTGATCACCCAGGACGGGGCGCCGTACCCCAACTGGATCGCGGGCGCGGAGCGATCTTTCGGGAGGGTGTACCTCAACCTCCAGTGGCTGCACGGCTTCCCCACCGAGCGCCAGCGAGAGGATCTGCGGGACTACGCGAGCCTCGCCACCAGGATCTCCCTCGGCGACACCGCCCAGCTCACCGTCCGGCTGCTGGGCGATCTCGGCGCACAAGGAGGGATCGCGAGCGCGGACCTCGACCTCCTCCACGGGGACGCGGCGGAGGTGCAGCTCGGCGCCGCCTGGGTGGAGGCCCGCGAGGGCGCGGGGCTGGCGCCCTTCGAGGGGATGAGCCAGGTCCACGGCGGCGTGAAGCTGGTGTTCTGACGGCACCGACGCGCCGACCTCCCCGTGCGGGCGGGCGGCAGCCACCACGGATGCCGAAACGGATGTTTTATCCTTGTGGATGAAGAACAGCACCCACCCCGCGGGACCCGCCCAGAGACCTCCTCATCCGGTCGGTGAGGACGCGCGTCCTGCGAGATCAGCCCGGCGCGGGGATCGGCGCCGCTCCGCGCGGCCCCCAGGGCGCGGTCTCGAGCGATCCCCACAGGCAGGCCCAAGGGAGTCTGTTCGGACACCCTCAAGACCAGAGGGCCCCGTCCGAACAGGTCCGGCAACCAGCCGGAGCACCGACAGATGCCTGAAGACTCCCTGCTAGACGAGGAACTTGTTCAAGAATTCCTGTCGGAGGCACAGGAGCGCGTGGAGGCGCTCGATCAGCTCTTCCTCGACCTGGAGGCGTCTCCCAACGACCTCGCCATCATCAACAGCATCTTCCGGTCGGTCCACACCATCAAGGGCAACTCCGGCTTCTTCGGCTTCGCCAACCTTGGGGGGCTCACCCACACCGGCGAGACCCTGCTCAACGCCCTGCGCGAGTCGAGGGTGCAGGCCGATCCCCTGATCATCGACCTGCTGCTGGAGCTAGGGGACGCGATCCGCACCATGGTGGAGACCGTGGGGACCCACCACCACGACGGCCACGACAGCTACGGCGATCTGCGCGCCCGCCTGGAGGCCGCGCTCCCCAGCGCGCTCTCCCCGAACCACGGTCCCGAGGCGGAGGAGCCCGCCTTCGCAGACGAGGACACCGCCCCCACGCGCTCGGAGGAGGACGAGCTGGACGCGGTCTTCGCTGGCGCCGAACAGGACGAGGAGGCTGCCCTTGACGCGCTCTTCGCCCCGGACGAGGAGGACGAGGAGGCCGCCCTCGACGCGCTCTTCGCCCCCGATGAGGAGGACGAGGAGGCCGCCCTCGACGCGCTCTTCGCCGCCGGCGACCACCACGAGGAGCGTGCCCTCGACGCCCTCTTCGCCGCCGGCGACCACCACGAGGAGCGCGCCCTCGACGCCCTCTTCGCCGCGGGAGGGCAGGTGGCAGCGCCCAGCGCGCGCAGCGTCCCCGAGGCGCCAGCCCCCCCGCCGCAGGTGCCTCCCGCCAGCCCTCGCCCAGCCGCGCCCCCAAGATCGCAGGCGCCAGCCCCCCCGCCGCAGGTACCTCCCGCCAGCCCTCGCCCAGCCGCGCCCCCGAGATCGCAGGCGCCAGCCCCCCCACCGCAGGCGTCTCCCGCCGCCCCTCGCCCGGCCGCGTCCCCTAGCGCGCAGGCGTCAGCGCCCCCTCAAGCGCAGAGGCCTGCGCCCCCCCCGCAGCCCCGAGCCCCCCTGGCCCCACCCAGCCAGGTGGAGGAGGACGCCGACGATCCCAGCGCCGCCCGAGGCAGGGGGGGGCCCAGGTCCAGCGCCAACGACACCATCCGGGTGCGGGTCCAGCTGATCTCCGACCTGATGAACCAGGTGGGGGAGCTGGTGCTGGCGCGAAACCAGTGCCTGCAGCACATGGGCAGCCACGACCTGGAGGGGCTGGAGCGCGCCCTCGCCAACCTCGACCACGTCACCACCATGCTCCAGGAGAACATGATGAAGACGCGGCTCCAGTCGGTGAGCCAGGTCTTCAGCAAATTCCCGCGCATCGTCCGCGACCTGTCTCGGACCTCGCAGAAGGAGGTGCGGCTGGTCACCCAGGGCGAGAACACCGAGGTAGACAAGACCCTGATCGAGGCGATCACAGGTCCCCTCACCCACATCATCCGCAACGCCATCGATCACGGGCTCGAGAGCCCCGCGCGGCGGGAGGCCGCGGGCAAGCTGCGCACTGGCACCATCCTCATCGAGGCCTCACACCAGTCGCAGCACGTGGTGATCTCGGTGAGCGACGACGGCGCGGGGATCGACCCGGAGCGGGTCAAGGCCAAGGCGATCGAGAAGGGCGTCATCGACCCGGCAGAGGCCGCGAGGCTCTCGCCACGACAGGCGATCAACCTGATCTTCGCCCCTGGCTTCTCCACCGCTGAGCAGATCACCTCCATCTCTGGCAGGGGGGTGGGGATGGACGTGGTGCGCTCAGAGATCGAGCGGGTCAACGGGGTGGTGGAGATCGAGAGCAAGGTCGGCGCAGGCACCCGCATCGAGCTGCGCATCCCCCTCACCCTCGCCATCATCCCCGCCCTCAACGTGAGGGTGGGAGGCCACACCTTCGCCATCCCACAGGTCAACATGGTCGAGGTGGTGCAGTTCCCCAAGGAGCAGGAGGCCACGGCGGTACAGCAGCTAGGTTCGGCCAAGCTGCTCTATTTCCGGGACGAGTGGATCCCGATCGTCCACATGCACGCCTTCCTCAAGACCGGCACCGACAGCTGCGACAGCGAGTATCGCACGATCGCCGTGGTGCGCTCCGGGCCGCAGCAGGTGGGGCTGGTGGTCGACACGGTGGTGGACAGCCAGGAGATCGTGGTCAAGCCCCTGCTCAGCGCCATCCAGCGCATCGGCTGCTACGCCGGCACCGCGATCCTCGGCGACGGGAGGGTGGTGCTGATCTTGGACATCGCCGGGCTGATGCGCCTGTCCCGCATCGAGACCAGCCAGAGCGCCGCGGAGGAGGTGCTGGTGCGCGCGACGGACGCCCAGCAGCTCCTGCTCTGCGAGCACGGGGGGCAGCGGGTGGTCTTCCCCCTCGCGCTGGTGGCCCGCATCGAGGAGGTGGGGCTCGACGAGATCACCCACGTGGGCGGCAGGGAGGCGGTGATCTTCGGGCAGCGCATCCTCAACTTGGTGCGCCTGGACAAGCACCTCCCGATCCCGCCGGTAGCCGATCCGGAGCGCGTCCATGTGCTGGTCTTTGAGTTCGGGGGGCACGAGGTGGGGATCGTGGTGGACCGGGTGCTGGAGTCCATCCACCACGACGCGCCGATCACACAGGATCCCGCGCATGGCCCCGGGATCCTCGGCGCCTTGATCCTCCACAAGCGCGGCACGCTGCTGCTGGACGTGTTCCACCTGATCGAGGCGGACATGCCCTCCTGGTTCACGATGGTCAACGAGAGCCGCCCGTCGGTGAAGCAGGGGTCGGTGAGGGTCCTGCTCGCGGAGGACTCGGAGTTCTTCCGCAAGCTGGAGACCAGCTACCTGGAGTCCGCAGGCTACGAGATCACGGCTGGACCCGACGGCGCGGCCGCGCTGGAGCTCTTCAAGCGCGGCAGGTTCGACATCGTGGTGACCGACATTGAGATGCCCAACATGGACGGCTTCGAGCTCACCCGGCAGATCCGCCAGCTCGAGGGGGGGGCCACCATCCCCATCCTCGCCCTCACCTCGCTGACCTCGGACAGCGCCAAGCAGGCTGCCCTCGCCGCGGGGGTGAACGGCTACCTGGTCAAGCTCAACCGCGAGGAGATCCTCCACGCGGTCGCCCACCAGCTTGGGAGGGAGTGAACATGGCCCGCGCCGATCTGATCCGCTTCGTCACCTTCTCGCTGGACGAGGTCACCTACGGGGTGGAGGTGCGGCACCTGCAAGAGGTGCTGACCGGCCACGACATCTCCCCCGTGCCCCTCGCGGACCCCGCCATCATGGGTCTGATGAACCTGCGGGGGCAGGTCGTCACCGCGCTGGACCTGCGCAAGGTGCTGCACCACCAGGCCCGGACCCAGCTCACCGAGGAGTCCCTCCACGTGGTAGTGGAGCACAGCGAGGGGCTGCTCAGCATCCTGGTGGACGCCTACGGCAACTACGTCGAGCGCCCCGCCGCCTTCTTCAAGCCCCCCCCGTCCCTGATGTCGCCCTCCCTCTCGTCCCACCTCTCCGGGGTGTGCGAGCTGGAGGACCGACGCATCGTGATGATGCTCGACGTGGAGTCCTTCCTCTCCCCCTCCTCTGACGAACTGGAGCCCTGATGAGCGACGATCTCAAGCCCTCGTTTTCCGTGAAGGTCCACAACTCCCACCCCATCGGTGACGTGAGCGATGTCGAGAACCTCGGCAGGGGCGTGTACTGGGTCGGGATCCGCAACCAGGACGTGTTCCACCTCAACCCCTACCTCATCGTTGACGGAGACGATGCGGTCCTCATCGACCCCGGCGGGCTGCTCCACGCGGAGGCCACCATCGCCAGGGTGAGGTCGATCGTCGATCTAAAGCAGGTGAAGTACATCGTCGCCCAGCACCAGGATCCCGACGTCATCTCCGCGGCGATCGCCCTCCGGGAGCTGGTGCACGAGGACTGCGCCATCGTCTGCCACTCCAGGATGAGCGTGCTCATCGAGCACCTCGGCGCGGGCTTCCCCTTCTACCACGTCGACGAGAACGACTTTGAGCTTCAGCTCAGCAAGAGCCGGCGCCTCACCTTCGCGCACACCCCCTACCTCCACTCCCCCGGCGCCATCGTCACCTACGACAAGAAGACCCAGACCGTCTTCACCTCCGACATCTTCGGCGGCGTCACCCCCGAGTGGGAGCTTTACGCGGAGGAGGAGACGGTGGAGGCGCTCAAGGCCTTCCACGTCTCGTACATGCCCTCGCCGCAGATCCTGAAGAGCGGCCTCGACCAGATCCGCAAGCTGGGCCGCATCGCGCGGATCGCGCCGCAGCACGGCTCCATCATCGAGGGCCACTTGGTCGAGGGCTTCCTGGCCTATATGGACAAGCTGGAGGTGGGCACCTACGCTGACGAGCTGTTCCGCTCCCGCGAGCGCGAGTACGCCCACGCCCTGCGGATGCAGCAGGTGGTGGAGAGCTCCAGCGCCGGGATCATGGCCGCGGACACCGAGGGCAAGCTGGTCTACATGAACCCCGCCGCCAAGGCGCTGTTCCGCACCGTGGAGCAGGTGCTGCCCGTCCCCGTCGATCAGATGGTGGGGCAGAGCGTGGACATCTTCCACAAGGACCCGCCCCACCAGCGCCAGATGATGGACAACCCCAAGCGCTTCTTCCCCCGCAACGCCACCCTGCAATTCGCCGACCGCTTCTTCTTCTTCTCGGGCTTTGCGGTCCATGACGACAGCGGCAAGTACCTGGGGCCCGCGGTGCAGTGGGAGGACGTGACCGAGAAGCGCGAGCGGGAGGAGAAAGAGCAGCGCATCCAGCACCGGGTGGTCCACATCGCCCAGGAGCTGGCCAACGCCTCCCGATCGCTGAAGGACCTGTCGCTCAACCTCTCCTCTACCGCGGAGGAGACCAGCACTCAGGCCGACGTGGTCTCCCACGCGGCGCTGGGGGTCTCCGGCAAGATCAAGGACGTGGTCTCGTCGCTGAGCGAGGTCTCTGACGCGATGAACGGCATCTCCGCAGACGCGACGACCTCGTCCCAGGTGGCCGCCGAGGCGGTGCGCCTGGCGGGTGACGCCGACACGGCGATGGGCGCCCTGGTCCAGAGCAGCGGTGAGATCGGGAAGGTCATCCGGGTGATCTCCTCCATCGCCCAGCAGACCAACCTGCTCGCCCTCAACGCCACCATCGAGGCGGCGCGCGCGGGCGACATGGGGCGCGGCTTCGCGGTGGTCGCCAACGCCATCAAGGAGCTGGCCAACAAGACCACCGACTCCACCGAGGACATCACCGAGAAGATCGAGAAGATCCAGCACGTCGCGCAGGGGGCCGCGGCCTCCCTCGCGAACATCACCGACATCATCGGGCGGATCAACGACATCGCGCAGGGGATCGCCGACTCGGTGGACCGACAGACCGGGATGAGCCGCGCGATCAACAGCAACATGCAGGGCGCGGCCTACGGAGTGGACGAGATCTCGTCCAACATCGTCGCGGTGGCTGAGGCGGCGACCGACACCGCACAGGGCGCCGCGGCGAGCCTCCAGGCTGCCGAGTCGCTGACCTCCATCTCCGACGGGCTGTCCCAGGTGCTGGAGGACATGAAATGAGGCCGCTCAAGGTCCTGATCGTAGACGACATCCGGCTGATGCAGCAGGCGCTCCAGGTGGTGCTCGCGGACATCCCCGAGGTCGTCATCGCCGGCGTCGCCAACGACGGGATCGAGGCCCTGGAGGCCATCGAGCGCCTCCACCCGGACCTGGTCATCCTCGACATCGAGATGCCCAAGCTGGACGGCCTGGGCGTGCTGCGGAGGCTGGCCCCCACCCCCCCGCCGGTGATCCTGTTCTCTACCCACACCAAGCTGGGGGCCCCCGCGAGCATCGAGGGCATGCGTCTGGGCGCGGTGGACTTCGTCGCCAAGCCGGAGGGCGCCTCGCTCTCCAAGAGCCTGGCCGCGATCCGCAGCGACCTGACGCCGAAGATCAAGGGCTTCATCGCCCACCGCTCCGCCCCTCCCCCGCTGCGACCCGCAGCGGTGCCAGCGAGAGCGGCATCGACGAGAGCCCGACGGACCCCAGAGGCGGTGGTGTTCGGCTCGTCCACCGGCGGCCCGCCGGCGCTGCTCAAGGTGGTGCCGCGCCTCAAGCCGATGGGGGTGCCCTACCTGCTGGTCCAGCACATGCCGGCCCACTTCCCCGAGCAGCTCGCCAAGCGCCTGGATCAGATCTCGGAGCTCACCGTGAAGGTGCCGACGGACGGCGAGATGCTGGTGGGCAACACCCTCTACATCGCGCCGGGCGACCGGCATATGGCGGTCTTGAAGACCGGCGCCAACGTGGTGATCAAGCTGCTCGACACCGCCCCCTTGCAGTCGTGCAAGCCCTCGGTGGACCCGCTCTTCGAGAGCGCCGCCAAGGTGTGGAGGAACAGGGTCTCCGCCTTCATGCTCACCGGCATGGGCGCGGACGGCGCGGACGGCGCGGACGCGATCCACAAGGCGGGGGGCTGGGTCGCGGTGCAGAGCCAGGAGACCTGTGTGATCTGGGGTATGCCACGGGCGGTCTTCGAGCGCGGCCTCGCCGACGAGGTCGTCGATCTGGATCAGATCGCGGACACGGTCAACGGCTGGTTCTGAGCCCGCGGGGCGCGCGGACTCAGCGGCCCGCGCCGAGCCCGCGGTACAGGCCGAGCAGCGCGGGCAGCGCCCCCTCCCAGGACAGGGCGTCGGCCGAGCGCAGCGCCTCCTCCCTCAGGCGTGAGCGCAGGGCGTGATCCGCGATCACCCGCTCCAGCGCGTGGGCCATCGCCACCTCGTCACCCCCGGGCACCACCAGCTGGCCGCCCACCTGCTGCGCCGAGCCCTCCGCGATCACGGTGGGGAGCCCGGCGCCCAGGTGGTTGAGCAGCTTGATGGGGAAGCCGGCGCACACCCTCCTCGGGATGGCCCCCACGGTCGCCGCGGCGAGGGCGTCGCGGGTGTCGGAGAACTCCGCGGACCGCACCCACCGCAGCCGCCCGTCCTCCAGCCCGAGGGACCGCGCCAGGGCCCGCCACGGCCCCTCCGGCGAGCCGCTCACCACCAGCAGGCGCAGCACCTCGCTCCGGGCCACAGCCCCGATCAGCGCGTCCAGGTCCTGGTACGCGTCGGTGTTGCCGGTGTAGACCACCCAGGGCCTGTCCCCCAGTCCCCACCGCACCCGCGCCCTGACCGCGTCGCCCCGCACCCTCGCGGCCTGGTCCAGCACCGGCGGCAGGTGGAGCACACGCCCCGCGGCGCGCGCCCGCAGCGCCTGCTCCGAGCGGGCGGAGATCGCCACGCTAGCCTGCGACAAACGCGGCAGCAGCGCGTCCAGAGCGCCCCCGAGCGCCCGCGCTGGCCTGGACAGGGCGGCGGGGAGGTACGCGCCCAGCTCCTCGCCCATCAGGGTGTGGAGGTTGTAGATCAGCGGGGCCGTGGACCCCGCGGTAGCGCGCCCCAGCCACCCCGCCACTGGGGCCTCGACGTTGTGAGCGTGGATCACGTCCACCCGCTCCTGGCGCAGGGTCCTGGCCACCACCCGCGCGAGGGACAGGTCCTGGAGCGGGCGGGACCAGTGGAGACTGGATCGGGTGAAGTCCCCCCCCGGCACCCTGCGCGCCCGGCGCAGCTCGACACCGGTGGGAACGGGCCCGACGCCGTGGTGGTAGCAGGCGAGCAGCACCCTGTGACCCGCCGCGGCCAGCGCCCCGCACAGGCCCGCCACGTAGACCTGCGAGCCCTGTTGGCTGGGGAAGGGCATCGCCGCCACCTGGAGCACCGTGAGCGGCCGGCTCACAGGTATCCCAGAGACACCAGCCGCTCGCGCACCTGCCGCTCCGCCTCGGGGGACAGGGCGCGCTCCTGAGGCAGCGCCCCCTGAAAGAAGGTCCACTGGGGGCGGATCACCTCTGCGAAGGCCCCCTGCCGCACCAGCCCGTCTACGTGGTCCGGGATCGCCTCACCCCAGGCGGCGAAGGCGGTGGGGAGCACGTCGATCAGGTCCAGGTCCACCGAGGCCCCCTGCGCCACCCCACGACCGCCCTGGAGCCAGATCCCCACACTCCGGTGGGTTCCGTTCATCCCCAGGCCCTTCCCGCCCCCCAGCTCGTCGGGCGCGAGGCGCCGGTGGAGCTGCCCCCGCCTCGCCTGCCCCGAGGGCAGCAGGGTCCACGCGTAGCCCCCCGGCTCGGTCAGCTCCAGCACCAGGTCTGCGGAGCGATCCACCAGCGGCCCGTGGTACAGGGCCTCGCGGCGGCGCACCGCGGCCACCACACGCTCCCCCTCCACCTCCCAGCCCAGCAGCGCCTCGGTGATCTCCGCGATCGCCGCGTCCCGGTCCGTAGCCAGCCCCAGCGGCTCCCGCCCCGCCAGGTTGAGCTGCAGGGTGGCGGCGTAGTTCATCTCGTCCGACCACGCGAGGGTGCGAGGAAAATCCAGATCGCCGTAGCGGGCCCTGGTCTCGATGCCGCCGAGCAGCGCCCCGGGCATCCGGCGCACCAGCCCCTCCACCGCGCGCTGAGGGAGGTGGCGCAGCGCCAGGCCCTTGGCGAGGTCTACCGCGCCGCTCCCGACCCTGTGCCCTCTGAGCCCGCCGCTGTCGCGCAAATAGCGCAACCACCCCCCCGCCTCCAGGAAGCGGTTGAGGTAGAGCACCCGGTCGCTCGCCCCCCCGAAGCCGTGGTCGGACAGCACCACCACCACCTCGGCGTCCGCCTCGTCGATGAGCGCGCCGAGCGCCTGATCCGCGCGACGGTACACCGCCTCGACCGCCCCGCGGAGGGACGGGGACGCGGAGGCTGGCGCCCTGGGGCTGTGGGGGTCGTGGAAGCGCCAGAAGTGGTGCGCGACGGTGTCCGTCTCGCCAAACACCACCATCAGGGCGTCCCACCGCTCCTGTCGCATCAGCCAGCGGACGATGCGCTCCTTCCGGTCCACCTCGCGCAGCAGCGCCGCCCGCGCCGCCTCGTGCCAGCCCGGCCCAACCCGCAGCTCCTGAAAGTCGGCGAAGGCCATCCCGCCGAAGCGGTCGCGGAGCTGACGGTACAGCCCCTCGGGGTGGACGTGGGAGCCGTCGATCCGGGTGGCGACCGGCGAGTCGAAGCCGGAGATCACCACCCCGTTCACCTGCTCCGGCGGGTAGGTGGTGGGCACCGCCACCGAGGCCACCCTGGCGCCCCGCTGCGACAGCAGGTGGAACAGGGTGGGCACCCCCCGCCACGTCGCGTTGGTGAACCGCAGGGAGTAGCCGCCCGGCGCCCTGGCGGTGAAGTCGAAGATGCCGTGCTTTCCCGGGTTGGTGCCGGTGATGGCCGAGGACCACGCCGGAAGGGTCATCGGGGGGGTGGTGCTGCGGAGCCCCCCGGAGGCACCGCCGCGCCGGAGGGCCGCCAGGTTCGGAAGCTCCCCGCGCGCGATCATCGGGCCCGCGACCGCCCAGGTCGCCCCGTCGAGGCCCACCAGCAGCAGCGCGGCGCCTCGCCCCATCAGCGCCCTAGTGGCCGCAGGGGGCGTCGGCGGACAGGTAGCCCAGCGCCTTGAGGTTCTCGCACTCGGCGGCGCTCATGGTGGCCTCACCCCCATCCGCCGCCGTGCCCGCCTGGATCGCCACATAGGCGTCCAGCTCGGCCTCCAGCCCCGCCGCACGGCTGTCGGGGAAGGCGCCGCAGGTGGCCGTTCCAGCAGCCAGCACCTCGTGGCGCTCGGTGGGGTCCCCCAGGTGGTCGAACAGCTCGCGCGGGTCCAGACCACGGGGGTTGCCCTCGTTGGCGCGGATGAACTTGAAGCCACCCCGCTGAATGGCGGTGAGCACGTTGCCCTCGAAGTCCTCCTCAGCGATCAGGGGGCGGTCGAGCGGGTGGGTGCGCTCCGCCTCGCACTGCGCGGGGGTGAGCACCGGTGGGGGCGCTGCGGCCTCCTCAGCCACCGCGGCGACGGCATCTGCCGGCTCCTCGACCGCGACCTCCTCAGCCGGCTCCTCGACCGCGACCTCCTCGGGGACCACGTCCAGCGAGGCGAGATCCGCGATCAGGTCCTGGCCCTCCCAGCTCGGATCGGGCGCGACCCCCATCGCCGCGGTGAAGGTGGGGGGGAGGTCCAGCAGGCGCACCTGCCAGGGGACCCTGGTGCCGGCCCGCGCGCCCCGGGGGAGCTTGACGATGAGGGGGACGTGGAGCTGCTCCTGGTAGAGGGTGGTGCCGTGCCAGAAGCCGCCGTGCTCGTTGAATTCCTCACCGTGGTCCGCGGTGAGCACGATCATCATCTCGTCGTAGCGGCCCTCGGCCTTGAGCCAGTCGAGGAAGGCGCCAAGCTCCCGATCGTAGAACACCACCTCGTCGCGGTAGAGCTGCTTGAGGCGCTCGGTGTCGGCGGGGTCTGGGTGCTCGTGCTCGGCCCTGCCGTAGCCCTCCCCGTCATAGTCCGGCCCGTCGCCCCGCACCGAGGGGTGAGAGAAGTACGGGTCGTGGACCTCCATCGCGTGGAGGTAGAGGGCGAAGCGCGCGTCGCCGTTGGCGGAAATGAAGGCCTTGGCGTCCTCGTGGACCACGTGAGCGGGCTGATAGTAGCGCTCCACCACCATGTCGCCGGGGAGCAGGCGCTCCGAGAGCTTGTGGACCACCTTGTACAGCGACAGGCCGAAGACGCTCTCGGTGGCCCCGAAGCGATAGGCGGGGGCCTCGTAGACGAAGGCGTCGAAGCCCTGGTCGAAGTTGAAGGTGCTGGTGATGTTGATGTTGTTCACCAGGGCGCCGGTCACCACCCCCCGCGCGCGCAGCACCTCGGCCCAGGTCACCACCTCGTCGGGCAGGCGCGCCGCCTTGGTGTCGCCGTTGTGGCCAGAGGGGATCCGCGAGGTCCACATCGACGCGGTGGACGACCTGGTCCAGGAGGCGTTGGCGTAGGCGTTCTCGAACAGCACCCCGTCCGCCGCCAGACCGTCCATCGCGGGGGTCGCGATGTCTCGGAGCCCGTAGGCGCCGACAAAATCGGCGCGCAGGGCGTCGACCATGATGAACAGCACGTCAGGCCGCGCCTCCATCCCCTCGGGCACCGGCCGGCCGGTGCCGAAGGCGCGCGGGTCCTCCCCGTGCGGGAGCAGGGCCAGCAGCCCGGTGGACAGCAGCAGGCTCCCCCACCCTCCCAGCAGGCCCACCCCGCGCAGCACCAGGCCCAGCGGACCGCGCAGGAGGATCGGCAGGACAAAGACCGCGAAGAGCGCGAAGCCGACCACCAGCCCGAGGATCAGGGCCAGCCCGCCGAGGGGCACCCCCTGCTCGGCATAGAGCACCTTGTTGAGGTTATAGTAGAGAATGAACGCGGCGAAGGGGCTGACCGATCCCGCCAGGCCCATGCCCCAGGCCCTGGCCTCGGAGATCTGCAAGCTCCGCCGCACCCCGCGCTGCAGCCGCTCGGATCGCAGCGCCGCCTCCAGGAGGGACACCGCGACACCCGTCGCTACCCCGAGGGGGAGCGCCATCAGCCCGTAGAGGACCACCGCGTAGAAGGGCGCGAGGCGATCCGGCGCGCCAGCAGAGAGGAGGAGCCAGCTCGCCTCCCCAAGGCCTAGCAGGGACCCTCCGAGGAGCCCGGCTGCTCCTCCTTGGATGAGGTTTCGGGCGAAGTGCATGAGGCGATCTCCTTGGAGCCTCTCGGATAATCTCTCCGGCCCGCCTCGGCCATTCTCCCACCGGCTGGTGCGCGCGTCGCTTCCCGACGCTAGAGCCACTCCATGCTGAACGTGCATCATCTGGTCAAGCGCTACCACTCTGCCAGCCGGGGGAGCTTCCTCGCGGTGGACCACCTCAGCTTCCAGGTGGGCCCTGGCGAGGTCTACGGCCTGCTGGGTCCCAACGGAGCCGGAAAGACCACGACCCTGAGGATGCTCGCCACCCTCACCAGGCCCGACGAGGGCACCGCGACCGTGGAGGGCTTCGACATCGGCAAGGCGCCGCTACAGGTTCGAGAACACCTGGCCTATGTGCCCGCTGAGGCCGGGCTCCCCGACCGGCTGACCCCGAGAGAGGTTGTGCGCCTGTTCGCTCAGATCCAGGGGGTACAGGCCCCGAGGGAGGCCGCTGACGCCCTGCTGGAGCGCCTGGGGGCGACCCGCTGGGCCGACGGCCCGTGCGGCGATCTCTCTACCGGGATGAAGCGCCGGGTCGTGCTCGCGCGCGCCCTGGTCCACAACCCGCGGGTGCTGCTCCTCGACGAGCCCACCGATGGCCTCGATGTGCAGGGGAGGCGCGAGGTGCTGGCCCTGGTCCGTGAGCTGGCCGCCGAGGGGCGCGCGGTGGTGTTGTCCTCGCACATCCTCTCCGAGGTGCAGCGCGTCGCGGCCAGGGTGGGCATCGTCTCGCGCGGGGCGATGCGGGTGGAGGGCACCATCCCCTCGCTGCTGGAACAGGCGGGCACCGACGATCTGGACGAGGCCTTCGTGCGCCTGGCGGGGGAGGACGCGGGTGCGTAGAGCTTGGCGCGCCCTGGCCGCCCTGGTGCTCTCGCTCTGGCTCCGCCTCGCGAGGGAGGGGCTGGTGGTGCGCGCGATCCTGTTCCCCCTCCTCCTGAGCGCCGCGACCCTCACCGCGACCCTGGGCGTGGTGGTGATGGTGGCCCCCCTCCAGACCGTCGCGATGACCCCCGCGGCCTGGGAGGAGCTTCGGGACGATCTCCCCGCCCACATCTTCATGCCCTACCTGGCGGAGGACCCCAAGGAAGAGGTGTGGACCCGCAGGGCCTGGGGCGGCACCGACGGCCACATCCTGTGGCTGCGCTACGGCGGGCAGCGGGCGAACTACCTGGAGGGGGTGATCCGGCGCCACAGGGACGCCCCCTGGAGGCAGGCCGAGGTGTTCAGCGTGTCGAGCACCGAGACAGTGTCCGTGCAGGGAGGGCAGATCGCCCGGATCATGGGGGCGCTGTTCACCCTGTATGGGGTGGTCTTCGGGGTGGGGATGGTCGCCAGAGACAGGGAGGACGGCTCGCTGGCCGCGGAATTTTCGCTCCCGATCCCCCGCTGGGTGCCGGGGCTGGCCCGCTGGATCGCGGGGAGTTCGGTGCTGGCTGCCTTCTTCGCGTACTCTGTGCTGCTGTGGAGCGCCCTGTTCGGGGTGGATGAGGTCGGCGCCATCCAGCGCAGCGGGGTCGCCGCCTCGCTCGCCTCGGTCGCAGTAGGGCTGCTGGTGCTGGGCGATGCCCGCATGGGACGCGGCTTCTCTGGCGCGCTGTCCAAGGGGCTGATGGTGGGAGCCGGCCTGCTAGGGGTGGGGATGGCCTGGCCCGCGGTGGGGGTCTGGCTCCCGATCGCGTCGCTCACCGCCCACGGAGGGGGGTGGGTCGCGCTGGCCCTGTCGCTGGCGCTGGGTCCACTGGCGGCGTGGTCCCTCGCCCGCGGGAGCCAGCGGTGATCCGCCCCGCCCGCATCCTGGCGATCACCAGGCGG
>JAFGVK010000076.1 GCA_016938035.1 Deltaproteobacteria bacterium
CGTCCGCGAGCCCGTCGGCGTCTGTGTCGGAGTCGAGGGGATCCGTTCCCACAGCGAGCACCTCCGCGCCGTCCGCGAGCCCGTCGCCATCTGTGTCGGAGTCGAGGGGATCCGTTCCCACAGAGAGCACCTCCACCCCGTCTGAGAGCCCGTCGCCGTCGGTGTCCGGGGCGGTGTGGTCTGTGCCGAGCGCGGCCTCCTGTTCGTCGGTGAGTCCGTCGCCGTCCGTGTCCAGCCCCGGCGCCAGGTCGTCGGAGGGGTTGAGCGGATCGGTGCCGTCCGCCTGCACCTCGATCCCATCGCCTACCCCGCCGCCGTCTGTGTCGGGGTCGAGGGGATCGGTGTGCCAGGTGGACACCTCCACCCCGTCCGCGAGCCCGTCTCCGTCGGTGTCCGCGTCGAGCGGGTCGGTGTGGTGAGCGCTCACCTCCGCCCCGTCCGGCAGGGAGTCCCCGTCCGTGTCGCTGTCGAGCGGGTCGGTCAGCGTCACCAGCAGCTCGTCGCTGTCTGAGAGCCCGTCGCTGTCTGTGTCTGGGGCCAGTGGGTCCGTGCCGTAGGCGTTGACCTCGGCCCCGTCCAGGAGGGAGTCGCCGTCTGTGTCGCTGTCGAGCGGGTCGGTGAGGGTGGTGTCGACCTCGACGCCGTCCGGGAGCCCGTCGCTGTCCGAGTCGGCGTTGAAGGGGTCGGTGAGGGTGGTGTTGACCTCCGCCCCGTCCGAGAGCCCGTCGCCGTCGGTGTCTGCGACCAGCGGGTCGGTGAGGGTAGTGTCGACCTCGACGCCGTCCGAGAGCCCGTCTCCGTCGGTGTCCGCGTCGGAGGGCTGAGTGCCGTAGGCGTTGACCTCGTCCCCGTCCGTGAGGCCGTCCCCGTCCGAGTCAGGATCCAGCGGGTCCGTGCCCCAGATCCCCAGCTCGTCGGAGTTGGAGAGCCCGTCCCCGTCCGAGTCACCGTCCGAATTGGAGATCGTGGTCCACCAGTCGTCGCAGCTCTCGTTCTTGTTGTCGCAGCCGCCCACGTCCTTCGAGAAGCGCTGGGTGGAGGCCGAGGTACCCATCACCACCGCCACGTCGGCCAGGCTGCTCAGTCCGGTCGCCGCGGTGAAGTCCACCCAGGGCATGCCCCAGTCGACGAACACGTCGCCCACCCCGTCACCGCACACGTCGGTGCCCGCGTCCAGGTAGCCGGCGTAGCCCGCTCCGGGAGCGCCAGAGGCGGCGAGGGGCGCCGGGTAGGAATACAGGGTGACCTCAGGCACGTCGGCGGTGAAATCGGCGGTGCCCACGTCGTTGCGAGAGAAGGTGACCTGGCCGCTGACCCCGTCGACGTACAGGATGTAGTCGTACTTGGGGGTGGTGGCGTCCCAGTCGGTCTCGAACATGATCCCCCAACCGAAGCGCTTCCAGTCCTTTGGGGTGCCGCCCGCCATGGAGTAGGGCAGGTCCGAGAGGCGCAGGCGGAACCAGAGGTTGGTCCCGTCGTCGGCCATGTAGGCGGCGGGGGTGGCGCTGTCACCGATGATATCCCAGGTGTCACCACCGCTCACGTCACCGCAGACGTCATCGAGGATGTTGGCGCCCTTCTCCAGCGCCTCCCAGTCCGAGCTGGCGGGCCAGGCCCAGACGACACCGGTGAGCCCGAGCATGAGCATCGACGACATAGAACGCTCCGGATCTGGCGCGGTGGAGGAGCGCGCGGATCCTTTGCAGACTATCGCGCCCGCACTGACCGCGGCGTAAAGGCAGCTACAAGGCGGTGTAAGGAATAAACTGCGTCTGTGAGGCGCCGCTCACGTTGCGTCTCGGCCGACGAAGCAGGTGAGGCTGGGGACGTGGTCCGGTGTGGGCCAGCGAACCGGAACGCTGTCCGAGATTGCCGCAAGGAGCGCGCTCAGGCCCAGCTCCTCGCAGGTTGCTCCGAGGAGGGGCGAGGCGCATCAGCGGTCGAGCCACTGCGTAGGACGGCCACGCTGCCAGCCAGCGCCATCGTCTGCGGTGTCACACCAACGGCCGTGGGACCGGCAGTCGGGCGCGGCGAGCGCCTTGAAGGGGGGGACGGAGGGCGCAGCCCTGTGTCACGTTCGACCGACATCGCGCTTCGGGCGCGAGCCAGCGCGCCCAAACTCGTAGGCTCGGCGTGGGAGCCGGCCTCCTCCAAGGAACGCGCTGGGGGCGCGTGCCTCGAAGGCTTGAGCCTCCCGTAACAACCGTCTCGCGCCGCTCGATTCGCGGATGAACGGTCAAGAGGGCCCAGCAAGACGCCCGGTTCAATCGTCGGGCGGGACCTGTGACGAGCGCGTCGAAGGCTCCACGGGCGCCTCCGCGGTCCTGCTCGCTAGGGCTCTGGGGTGAAGCAGGTCACCGGACCCAGGTCGGCCCAGGGCTTGTCCTCGGAATTCGTGAGCGGGGCCCTGCGCTTGGTGAGCACGTCCACCCCGCTGCGGGTCACCACCACCGTGTGCTCGAACTGCGCCGAGAGCGACCTGTCGCGGGTGAGCACGGTCCAGTCGTCGTCGAGGTGAAAGATCTCCTTTCGCCCGAGGTTGATCATCGGCTCGATGGTGAAGGTCATCCCCTTCTTGAGCCGGACCCCTGTGCCCACCTTGCCGTAGTGGCGCACGCTGGGCTCTGCGTGGAAGACCCTGCCGATGCCGTGACCGGTGTACTCGCGCACCACCGAGCAGCCGCGGGACTCTGCGTACTCCTGGATGGCGGCGCCGATGTCGCCGAGGCGCACCTCAGGCTTGACCATGCTCACCCCGATCTCCAGGCAGCGCCGCGCGACCTCCACCACATGCCTCGCCTCAGGGGAGGGCTCGCCGACGTAGTAGGTGGCCGAGGTGTCCCCATGCCAGCCGTTCGGCACGTCGGGGAGGATCGAGGTCACGTCGACGTTGATGATGTCGCCGTCCTTGAGCACCTGCTCACCGGGGATGCCGTGGCAGACCACCTCGTTGACAGAGGTGCACACGCTGGCGGGGTAGCCGCGGTAGCCGAGGGTGGCGGGCCTGGCCTTGTGGGCGAGGGTGTAGTCGTGGACCAGGGTGTTGATCTCTGCGGTGGTGATCCCCGGCCGGAGGTGCTCCCCGATCATCACCAGGGTGTCTGCGGCGAGCTCGCACGAGGCGCGCATCTCCTCGATCTCGCGGGAGGAGTGGATCAGGACTCGGGACATGGGCACCTCACGGGGGGCGGAGTGTAACCGGAGGAGACCTACCGCGCAGCGAAGCGCCCGAGGCAGCGATCGATCCGCGCGATCACCTCCTCCCGGGGGTGGAAGGCGAGGGTGGCCCCGATCGGGGGACTCACCGAGCTGCCCGCGATCGCCACCCGCAGCGGCTGGGCGACGCTCCCCAGCTTCACGCCCAGACGCTCTGCTAGCGCGCTCACGCCCACCTCGATGGCGTCGGCCTCCCAGTCGGGGAGCTCCGCCAGGAGCGCGCGGGCGTGGGCCAGGCTCCCCAGCCCGTCCCCCTTGAGGAGGAACTTCTTGACGGCCTTGTCGTCGTAGTCGTCGGGAGCGCGGAGGAAGAACCAGCCGGTCCGCTCCACCTCGGACAGGGTGCTGACCCGCGACTGGTAGAGCGCGAGCAGCTCCCGACGCTTGTCGGGGCTCATGGTGGAGAGGGCGCTGTCCGTCACCTCCAGATAGGAGCCCACCCTGGCGCAGAGGGTGTCGAGATCGAGCTGTCGGAGGTACTCGCCGTTCATCCACCTCAGCTTGGTCACGTCAAAGCGGGCAGGGGTCTTGTTCACCCGGTCGAGGGTGAAGAGCGAGACCATCTCGTCGAAGGGCATCAGCTCCTTGTCGTCGCCCGGGCTCCACCCCAGCAGCGCCAGGTAGTTGATCACCGCCTCGGCCAGGTAGCCCCGCTTGCGGAAGTCCATCACCTCGATCATCGGCAGATCCAGGTCCAGCTCCGCCGCGATCGCCTCGGCGACATCGATGCGATCGCTCTTCTTCCTCAGGAATTCGTCCAGCTCCTCCGCGCTCACCCCGGCCGCCGCGGCGAGGCTCTCGGGGGTCCGTCCGGCCTTGATCGCGTCCTTGGCGCCCTGTCGTGCGACCTTGGCCTTGTCGCGCTTGGACATCTTGGTGCCGTCGGGGTTGAAGATGATCGGCATGTGCCCGAACTGGGGCGCCTCCCACCCCAGCGCCTCCATGATGCCCAGGTGCTTGTGGGTGTTCATCAGGTGCTCCTGCCCGCGCAGGACCTGGGTGATCTCCATGTGGTGATCGTCGACCACAACCGCCAGGTGGTACGTCGGGAAGCCGTCGGCCTTGCGGATGACGATGTCGTCCACGTCTGCCTCGGCGAGGGTGACCTTCCCCAAGATCTCGTCCACCACCACGACCTCGTGGCGGGGGCCGTGCAGACGCACCACCGGGACCCTCCCCTCCGCCTGGAAGGCGGCGATCTCCTCGTCCGTGCGGGCGATCTGGCGGAAGTGGTAGTCCCGCTTCTCGGCCTTGGCGGCGTCGCGCAGCGCCTCCAGCTCCTCGCGGCTCTCCCAGGCCAGGTAGGCCTTGCCCTCGGCGATCAGCGCGTCGATGACCTCGTTGTAGAGGTGGAGGCGCTGGCTCTGGAGGTAGGGGCCGTGGCCCCCGTCCCGCTCTGGACCCTCGTCCCACTCCAGCCCGAGCCACCGCAGGTCGCGGAGTATGCCCTTGGTGGACGCATCGGTGGAGCGGGCCTGGTCGGTGTCCTCGATGCGGACCAGGAAGCGGCCACCGGTGTGGCGGGCGTGGAGCAGGCAGTACAGGGCGGTGCGCGCCCCCCCAACGTGGAGGGAGCCGGTGGGCGCGGGGGCGAAGCGGGTGCTGGCGGGGGTCATGGGTCCTCCGGTGAGGTGCGCTCCGTATCCAGGGGGGGGAGGGGAGTCGAGGGGAGCCCCCTCCTCGGCGGCTCGCAGAGCCACGGCGCTGCGCGGCCTGGAGGGCCGCTCCCGGAGGCCTCCTGTCGGTGTCGGCGCGGGGCTAGGGCGCGGCGCGCGTCGCCCCGGAGCCGCACCACGCGGACAGCCGGCGGGGACAAGGGCCCGCTCGGCGGCCCGGTTGGGCCCGCGCGGCACGGCGAACCGCTGCCGGGTCTCTCAAGAAAGGCCTAGAAGATCCCCGATGATGGCGTCCTCTGGGGCCAGGTGTCCGGGCACCCAGGTGTCCCCCTCCCAGTGCCCCGGGGCGTCGTAGACCGCCGAGGCGAGGTAGCCGTACGAGATCTCCCCGATGAGCGGCTGGCCGTCCGCTCCCTCCAGGAAGTCGATGGCCAGGGACTGGGTCTGGAGCGCGCTGGCGACGCGGTAGCCCACGTCGATGAACTTTCGGGGCACGTCGGTGTACCGCAGCTCGCCGCTCCCAGAGGCCCGGAAGTCGCCTGGGCGATTGCCGCGGGTGAAGGCGAAGGCGCGGCGCCCGATGATGTTGACTCGCGTGTCGTGGGTGTTGCCGGGGACGAAGGCCTGAAAATACACATAGCCCTGCTCCCTCCCCATCGCGCGATCCAAGCGCCGCCTCCGCTCGACGCGCTCGGGAAGGGAGCGGAGAAAGCTTGGAAGATCTCCGATTTTGCGGTGCTTTCGGACGACGTGTAGCTCGTTGAGGGGGGAGCCTGAGGCCCTGCGCCCCCTCCCGAAGGCGATGTTGATCTCTTGGACCACCTCGTCCCTGGTCCGGAGCAGGCGCACGTTCTTGGCGCCGCTGCCTCGCTTCAGCTTGGTCACCAGCGGGAGGGGGCAGGTCGCCGCCCAGGCCCTGGCCTGGTCGCGGTTCGTGAACACCCAGGTGGGGACCAGGGGCAGGCCCTTGGCCTCCAGGGCGTATTTCTGGGACACCTTGTTGTCGAAGGTCCAGTGGGTGTTGTGGTTCGGAAATACCGGTATTCCCATGCTCTCAGCGGCGCGCAGCACCGCCGGGGCCAGGAGCAGATCCTCGGGGCGCCCGTAAGAGAAGTGCCAGAGGAAGGCTCTTGCCCCCCTGAGCTGCTGGATGATGTCCGGAGCGAGGCCGTCCACCGCGACCCAGGGGAGGTGGTGCGCTTCGCACCACGCGACCCATCGGCCGGCGAAGGAGTCCCTGTTCACGTGGATCGCGACGGGTTGCTCACTCATGACGCACCTCCAAGTTCGATGTTCCCAGCCCACCCCGCCGCGGGCCGGGCGGCCCGTCCCCAACGCGGAAAGGCCTCCTCGATGGACCACTGCCGCCCCTCTGACCACAGGACGATCTCGTCTGGGGCCAGCGACCAGCGGAAGCCCTCTCGGCTGCGGCGGATCAGGGCCAGGCGGTCGGGGTCCAGCCCCATCAAATGGGCGTGGACCACCTCCGCCGCGACCGAGGAGCTCGCGAAGGTCACGGCCCCCAGCGGGTGCGGCGCTGGCTTCAGGGGCCCTTCGCCCTGCCCGGCGATGATCGCGTCGGTGAGCGAGTAGATCCTGCGCTGCGGGGTGTCGGCCATGGTCCCGTCGGCTCGCCCGTACAGCAGGCAGCGGTTGAGGTCCAGCGTCATCCGCCAGGTGGTGTCGTTGCCGTGCCAGGCCCCCCCCATCTTCCCGCCGCCGCCGGACAGGCCTCGGAGCCCCCGCGCGACCCGCCGGAGCCAGGGATAAGCCGCGGATCCGATCCGCTGGTTGGCGAGGTCCTGCACCCACTCGGCCAGGTGTCGGGTGGGGGAGGCCCCAGGAAAGTTGTCACCCCCGAGCGCTGAGCCTCCCACCCGGTGGTGCGGCAGGTAGTCCTTGTTGCCGTTGAGCCCCACCAGGTTCTTGAGCGCCCCGGTGAGACCGGCCTTTCGGTGTGTCTTCAGCTTTGGAAGTGACAGCACCACGTCCACCTCAAAGGGCTCTCTCGCGAGGAGGTACTGGTGGACCCCCCGGTGGTGGGTGCGGGAGAGCAGGCGGTGGTCGTAGTCCCCCACCCGAAAATCCCCACGCGATGTGGAGATCGGTTCGAGCAGCGAGTGCTTGCCCAGATCGAACAGCGCGTAGCGCTCCAGCGGCCGCAGGTCGGTGAGGACCCCCCCCTCCATCTGCCCGGTGGGGACGATGCTCCTGCGAAAATCGACCACCTCTAGCGCCACCCCCCCCCGCGCCGCCACCTCCTGCCAGCGCCGCAGGCGTTGGGGCGTGACCAGCTCCTCCCAGATGCAGGACTGGACCGGGGCGTCCCCCAAGATCACCCGACTAGGCCTCGCGGCGCACACCTCCTCCAGCGCCGCCTCGATCACCGAGGGGTGGGTGACCAGGCAGTCCGTCCCGCTGCGGGAGGGGTTGGCGTGGTGCACCCAGTTGGGCTTGAGGAGCACGCTCCCGCCCTCTGGGATCAGGTCCTTGAGGGGCGCGGCGGGGTCTGTCCGCCCCAGCCCCCCCGCGAGCAGGGCCTCGCGGACCTGCGCCCTCACTGAGGGGAGCGCATAGCTTGGATCTGGGCGGTGCGAGAGGCCAACCCTGCCCGACTCAGGCGCTGTGGGGGACTGTGTCGACAACCGGGACTCCTTGTGGGTCTAGGGGGCAGCCGCGCGGATCGGCCAGCAGCGCCTCCGTTCGCAGCACCAGCCGCTCGATAGAGAACATCTCCTGCGCCCTGAGCCTCGCCGCCCGTCCCAGCGCTCCTGTCGCCAAGAGGGGGAGGAAGCGCTCGATCCCGTCGGCGAGCGCGTCGACGTCGCGCGGGGGCACGACGACGCCGTGATCACCGATAATATAGGGGGCCTCGCCCGCTGCGGTGGAGCAGACCGGTGTGCCGCAGGACATCGACTCCAGCACCGTGTTGGGGAAGCCCTCCGCCCAGGAGGTGAGCAGCGAGCCATCGAGGGCGGAGTAGACCTCTGGGAGGTCCCTGCGAGGGCCGATCCAGAGGAAGCGATCCTCCAGGTTGAGCTCCGTCGCGAGCTGTCGCACCCCTTCCATGCTCAGGTCGCGGTCCGGGCCGATCATCGCGACCCGGAGCTCTGGGTGCCGGGGAAGAACCCGTGCCAGCGCCTTCACCGCGGTGACGTGGTCCTTCTCGGCCGCGAAGCGGGCCACCATGCCCAACAGCGTCTCCTCGTCCCCCACTCCCCACGCCTCGCGCAGCGCCCGGCGCCCCCCAGGGCTTGGACGAAACACCGCGGTGTCGACGCCGTTGGGGATGAACACCTCTCGCTGGGGGCGGTACCCCGCGCGGCGCCACGATGGGATCGAGACCCGCGAGTTGTAGACCATCGCCGGGACGCGCCGGGACAGGGGCGCCGCGGCCAGCGCCGCCGCCGCGATGTTCCAGTGCTCCCACGGCATCATCGAGCGCACGCCCCACACCGGATGGATGTTCGGCAGGCCCCTCATCGCTCCCCAGGCCACCAGGTGGATCAACGGGTTGGAGGAATAGAAGACGTCCGGCTCGATCTCCTGCAGTCGCCGGTGGAGCCTCGGCACGACCTTCAGCCTAGTCCTGGGACCAAGGGACTGGTTGGGGTTGCCCTCAAAGAGCGCGCTCAGGTGCACATGCCCCTGGCTCTCGAGCCAGTCCCAGAACACCCCCCCAGGCAGGAAGGTCATCATGTGCACCTCATGCCCGCGCAGGGCGAGCGCCTCGGCGATCTGTGCGAACTGGGACTCGGCCCCTCCGGTGCGGAGGTTTCGGAACAGCAGGGCGATCTTCACGGCGCCTCCCCGGCCGGGCAGCCCTCGCAGGTGCTCGCCCCCGCTGGTCCGGTGGCGCTGACCGCCTCGCAGGAGCGCACCAGCGCGCCGTCTTCACAGCGCATCCCCCAGCCGGCGTCCGCCTCCACCGCGCTGCTCGCCAGGGCGAGGCTCCCGCCGCTGAGCACCACCCCACCCGCGCCGCTGAGCTCGAGCCCCGTCGCGTCGAGGGTCGAGTTGGTCGCGCTGAGCGCGGCCCCCCCGCTGTGGATCACCGTCAGCCCCTCGATCGAGCCCTCGGTCCGCTCCAGCGCCACCCCGTCCCCCCCCACAGCGTCCACCGTGGCCTCGCGCAGGGCGAGCCCGTGCAGGTCCACCGCCCTGATCCCCGCCCCGGTGACCGGCGCGGTGTCGCCCCGGACCGCGACCCGCTCCAGCCAGGCGGACCCCCCGCTCTGGCCCGGATCCCCCTCCATGAACACGCCGGCGGCCCCGCTCCCCGACACGCTCAGGTCCGTGAGCCACAGGCTCTCGGGCTCGCCTGCCCAGCTCATGTCGATCGCGGCCGTGTCGCACCCCTGGCTACAGGCGTTGGACACGATCAGCCCGTCGGCGCTCACCTTGCCCCGCTGCACCATCACCGCCCGCTCCCAGCTGTCCTCCACCCGCACGTCCTCCAGGGTGAGGTCGCAGCCGTAGGAGGCCACCGCGGCGGCCGAGTAGGCGCTGTCGCTGGTGTCGTCGAGGGTGTCGTCGGTGTAGTACTCGGTGCGGTCGCGCATCTCGGTGATCCGCCGGATGTCCACCTGGTCGAGGGTGGCGGTCGCGTTGGAGCAGTACACCGGGTAGCCGCCGATGTCCTCCAGGGTCACCCGCTTGGCGTTGAGCTCCCCGTCGGAGCCGGACACGTAGAGCGGCTGCCGGTTGTACCGGGCGAAGCGGGTGTCGGTCAGGTCCAGGGTGGAGCTGCTCAGGGCGATCCCCTCCTCTCCGTCCTCAAACACGCCGCCGTCGATCGCGAGGACCGATTCCGAGGCGTAGAGATCAACCGCCTGATAGTAGAAGCGCCAGGTGGTGCTAGTGCCGTCGCCGTTGTCCCAGGCGTACTCCGCCACGTCGTTGCCCCCCCGGAAGGTCGGTCGCACCAGGCTCCCGTAGGAGCTGTAGGCGTACATCCCGAAGCTGCGCCCGTCCTCGAAGAGGGCGTCGGTGAGGGTGAAGGCGGTGGACTGGACGAAGAGGCCGAAGTCCCGGTTGCGGCGCAGGGTGACCCCCGTCGCGTCGATCGACCCGAGCAGGCCGATCAGGCCGTACATCCCGTTGTCCTCGATCACGCCCCCGGTCATCGTCAGGTCCGACTGCCACGCCGCCACCGCCATATTGCAGGTGTAGCCGGCGTCGGTCACGCAGGAGTCGTGGTCCTCCGTGCCGCGCACGGTCACGTCGGTCAGGTCCATGGTCCCGACGAAGGTCACCACCCCGAAGCGCCCGTTGTCCTCCACCAGCGTCCCCTCCATCACCAGCTCGGCGGTGCTGGTGCTTCGGGGCGTGACGTACACCCCGCCGCTGTTGTTGCCGCCGACCTCACCCCCGATCAGGGTGAGGCCCGCGTCGACCCCCACCACCCCGTAGGATCCCTCGTGCTCCTCGGTGTGGTCCAGGCTCCCCCCCCTGGTGGTTCGCACCACCGCGTCCTCCAGCCAGACGCTGGGGCTGGCCATGGCCACTACGCCGTACTGGAGGTAGTCCCGCACCGAGATGTCCGTCAGGGTCGCGTCGGTCTGCTCTAGCCACAGGCCCAGCAGGCCGCCCTCCACCGCGCAGCCGCTCATCTCCAGCGAGCCCTCTACGATCTGCACCGCGCCCAGGAAGTTGTCGGTCATCGTCACCCGCTCCAGGCTGAGCGCGCCGCCCACCGCGTCGATCCCCCACCCGTCCGTGAGGGTGGAGCCGTCCCCGGTGTAGCCGGTGGCAGAGATCGCGCTGTCAGCGACCACCGCGTCCACCGCCTCCAGCGACAAGCCGAAGCCCTGCGCCCCGTCCACCGCGCAGTCGCGAATCTCCAGGCTGCCGCCCTCCTGGCGCAGCGCTCCTGTGGGGGTAGCGCCCAGGTGGACCCGCTCCAGGCGCACCGCCGCGCCGGTGGCGAGCACCGCGTAGGAGCCGGCGCTCACCACGTCCACGTCCTCCAGCGTCAGGGCGCCGCCCTCGATCTCCACCCCGGTCCTGGTGGACGAGAGGCTCAGGGTGGACAGCGCCACCGTCGCGCCGCCGCGGACGCGCAGCGCGGGCTCGTTGGAGGGGGGCAGCCAGTAGGTCCCACTGAGGCTCTCGCCGACCAGGGTGAGGTCCTTGTCCACCACCACCGACTCGCGGAGGAACATGTCGCAGATGGCGATGGTGGCGCCGGGCGCGGCGAGGGAGATCGCGTCGCTGAGCAGGGCGTAGCCCCCCTGGCCGTCGACCGTGATGCAGCCGGGCTCGTAGGGGGTGTCGTCGCCGCTGTCCTCCGGCTCCGCCTCACCCTGGTTGCAGGCTGCCAGCAGGGAGAGGGTGAGCAGGGCCAGGGCGCTGGGGCGTTGGGAGAGCATCGACACACCTCGTCCGCACGGGGGTACTCCGGCGACCTAGGGTACACAAGGAAGCGCACGCCCCGCAGTCGGAATTGTGAATTGCGGGGGGCCCCGAATGCGGTGTTGACAGTGGGCTGGTGGTCGGTATCCTGACCCCCACGGGTGGGCGCCAGCGCCCCGAGGAGGCGGTCATCTGCGGGATCTGCGGAGTCGCCCGGTCTGACCGGGCTGTGGTCGAGGCGGAGCGCCTCGGACGGATGGTTCACACCCTGCACCACAGGGGGCCAGACGACCAGGGCACCTGGAGTGCGCCGGGGGTGGGGCTGGCTCAGGCCAGGCTGAGCATCCTCGATCTGTCCCCGGCGGGGCACCAGCCCATGCGCTCGGCAGATGGTCGGTACTGGATCAGCTTCAACGGCGAGATCTACAACTTCCAGGAGCTGCGCGAGGTGTTGCTCTCCCTGGGCTACACCTTCCGCTCCTCGGGGGACACCGACGTGCTGTTGGCGGCCTGGGCCGCGTGGGGGCCAGCCTGCCTCGATCGGCTGGACGGGATGTTCGCCTTCGCGCTGTGGGACAGCGCCACCGAGGAGCTGCACCTGGTCCGGGACAGGTTCGGGATCAAGCCCCTCTACTATTCTGTCGCTGACGGGCAGCTCCTCTTCGGCTCCGAGATCAAGGCGATCCTCGCTGGGCGGGAGGGCCCCCCGGCGCTGGAGGAGCGCTCGCTCCACGAGTACCTCTACTACGGCACCACCCACGGGGAGCACACCCTCTTCGCGGGGGTCAAGAAGCTGCTCGCCGGATCCCGCGCGGTGTGGAAGGCCGGGCGGCTCGACACGACCCGCTGGTGGTTCCCGGAGCGGCTGGTGCCGCTGCAGCTGTCGGTGGAGGAGGCGGAGGAGGAGCTCCGCTGGCGCCTCGAGCGCGCGGTCCGCCTGCACCTGGTCTCGGACGTGCCGGTGGGCGTCTTCCTGAGCAGCGGCGTCGACTCGTCCGGGATCACCGCGCTGGCAGCCAGGGCCGGCGGCCAGCGGCTGCACACCTTCTCCGCAGGCTTCGACATGGGGAAGGGGCAGGGGGAGCTCCCCGCGGCGCGCGCCCTCGCGGCGCGGCTGGGCACAGAGCACCACGAGCTGTGGGTGAAGACCGACGGCCTGCCCGACGTGATCGAGGCGCTGGTCTACCACCACGACCAGCCCTTTGGGGACGCGGCCCACATCCCCCTGTACCTGCTCACCAAGGCCCTCGACGGGGCGGTCAAGGTGGTGCTCCAGGGGGACGGCGGTGACGAGATCTTCGGAGGCTACCCCAAGTATGTGGGGCTGCGGAGGGCCGCGCTGCTGCTCCGAGCGGGGATGGGAGGAGCGAGGGCGAGGGCGGTGGACCGCCTGCTGCGCATGGTGCCTCCCCCCTGGGCGGACGACCTCCACCTCCGCAACCTGCGGCGCAAGGTCAACATGCTCGGGCAGGACGACGACGCCCAGCGGATGGGCCTGTTCATGGCGGGGGCGTCTCCGGCGTTCTCGCCCACTGTGGCCCTGCGGGACGGCCTGCGGCAGCGCGTCGAGCGCGCGGACCCCTTCCACCGCTATCGGCTGCTCCAGCCCGCCGTCGCCGGGCGCGATCTCGTGGAGCAGGGGCTCTACCTGGACGCTCAGGTGCTCCTCTCCGACTGGTTCCTGGAGAAGGTGGATCGCAGCACCATGGCCCACTCGGTCGAGGTGCGGGTGCCCTTCCTGGACAGCGAGCTGGCCACCTGGGCGATGCGGCTCCCCTCCTCCTACAAGGTGCGTGGGACCGAGAAGAAGTGGCTGCTGCGCCGGGCCCTGAGGGGGGTGGTCCCCGACGAGGTGCTCGACGCACCCAAGCGGGGCTTCGGGGTGCCCTTCCTCAAGTGGCTCTCGGGGCCACTAGAGCCTATGCTGCGCGAGGAGCTGAGCTCCGCCTCGATGCGCGAGTGGGTGGATCCTGTGGTGGTGGGCCGGATGCTCGACGCCCGCACCGGCGACAAGCACCCTGACGGCGTCACCCTCTACCGCCTGCTCCAGCTCGCGCTGTGGAAGCGCCGGTATCACCTGTAGTGGGGTGACGCCGTTGTGTTAGCAGGGAGAAGAAGGAGATCCCATGCTCGCCCTCTCCCTTGCGCTGGCCGCTGCCGCCGGCGCCCTCCCTGACGTGGACCAGCCCCTCCGCACTGGCGCCAGCGCTCCCGCGGACGCCGCGGTCATCGTGGGCGTGGAGGACTACGCCTTCATCGGCGACGTCACACACGCCTCCGCGGACGCCCGCGCGGTCTACAACACCCTGCTCTACACCCGCGGCGTCCCCGCGCAGCACCTCCACCTGCTGGACGGCGGGAGCCGCGAGCAGATCTTGCAGCAGCTGGAGGAGGCGGTCACGCAGGTTGGCGAGGGGGGGCGCCTGTGGTTCTACTTCGCCGGGCACGGGGCAGCCTCCCTGGTCGATGGGGAGCGGATGCTGCTGGGCGACGACGTGAAGGCCGACACCTCGGTCTTCGACGCGCGCGGGGTGCGCCTGTCGGAGCTCACCAGCCGCCTGCGAGGGGTAGAGGCCGTCGTGCTGCTCGACACCTGCTACGCCGGCGTGGGGCGCACTGGCGAGGCGATCATCCCCGGCTCCCGCTTCGCGGTGCCCACCGCGGCCACGCGCCTGGAGGGCGACCTCGCGATCTGGTCGGCGGCGGCCCCCAACGAGCTCTCGGGGCCCCTCGATGAGGCGGGGCACGGCCTGTTCACCTACCTAGCGGTGGGGGCCCTCCGGGGCTGGGCCGACGGGGAGCTCTCCGGGGAGCGCGACGGGCAGGTGAGCCTTGACGAGGCCCAGGCCTATGTGCAGCGCGCGATGGGCAGCCTGCAGGTCACGGGGCAGCACCCGCAGGTGGAGGGGAGGGCAGGCCCCCTGACGACAGGCAGCGAGGACGGGCCTCGGGCGTGGACGCCCAAGGCGGCTGCCCAACCTGACCCGCAGCGCGAGCCCCGGCCTGAGCGACTGCGACCAGCGCGCGCTCCGGGCGAGGGCCGGCCGCACAGGGCTGGCCTTGGCTGGGCCCTCACTGGGGCGGGGGTGGTGCTGGGCGCGGGGAGCTACCTCGCCGGCCAGTCCATCGAGTCCCCCACCCAGACTCAGGTGAGCCTGTACACCGCGCTCAACGTGGCGGGCTGGGGGGTCGCCGGGGTCGCCGGCGGCATGACGGTGACCGGGCTGCTGAGCGGCGACGCGGTGGGCTGCTCGGTGGGAGGGCGCTTCTGATGCGGCGATCGCTCTTCGCGCTCGGTGCGCTCGGCCTCTCCGGGTGCCTGCTCGGCTGGGATCTCTACGCCACCTGTGAGGGGTGGTGCGGCGGCACCGCCGCATGGAACGGGCTGGACGGCCAGTGGGATGTGCTCGGCAGCTTCCCCATGAATTGCTCGGATGACGGCCGCTTCTGCGGCTATCCCACCGTGATGGTCCAGGGGGCGGGGGAGGGGACCCCGACCACGTCCTGCGGCGAGGTGTGCGAGAGCTACCAGCTGGGGGACGACCGCCTCTCCTGCGCGCCCGCCTGCAGCTACCTCAACGACACTGATCACGCCGCCATGTCCGCCTTCGCCGAGCGAGACGACCGCGGGGCGCTGGGCGCCGCCCTGTGGGTTGAGGGGGAGGCCCCCAGCCAGCAGGACCTGTCCTGCGACTCGGAGGTGGACTTCAGCGACAGCTCCCAGAGCCTCGTCTGCTGCTGCGTCTCGCGCGACTCGCTCGGCTATTCTGCCGACGTGGGCGGCTGATGCGCCTGCTTCCCCTCGCGCTGCTCGCCGCCTGCGCCGCCCCAGGGCAGGACCGCTTCCTCACCGCCGGCCCCGCCTCCGTCACCTCGGTGGAGAACGCCGTGTCGGTGCCAGCCACCCGCTTCCTCCTCCCCCCCCTGACCGGGGAGCCGCTCTCGGAGCAGCTCCACGCCCGCTGCGCCCGAGGCGAGGACATCTCGCGCAGGGTGCCGCTGGGGTGGGCGGCGCTGGAGCTGCTCCCGAGCCGCGCTCGCTTCGCCCAGCGCGAGGTGCTCCAGATGGACGCCGGCGTCCTTCCCGAGGACCTGGCGCCCCTTCGGGAGGCGCTGGTGGCCGCGAGGCAGGCCGCTGATCGCGCGGCGCAGCGCGGGTGTACGCCCTGGTCGCCCGCTGCCCACGCGCCGCCGCGGGGGGATCTTCTGGTCGTCGCCGACGGGGGGCTGCCCTACGCCACCGTCGCTCGAGCGCTGGCGCTCGCCGCGGAGGAGGGCTTCGGCAGGCCCTACCTGCTGGTCCGGGATCCCAGCCCCACCCGAGGCGCCCCCGAGCGCACCCCGCCCGTTGGGGTCCCGCTTCGGATCGGGGTGGGGCGTGACGGGCTCGCGCTCGGGGAGCAGGTGCGGCTCCCCTGCGAGGGGGCCTGCGCTGGCGACAGCTACGATCTGCAGGGCCTGGGCGCGGCGATCGCGGAGAGCGGAGAGGGCGCAGTGCTCCTCGCCCCGGAGGGGGGGGTGCCGATGAGCGCGGTGGTGGGCCTGCTCGACCTCGCGGAGGGCAGGGGGCTCGCTGTGGCGCTGGAGCCGACCGCAGCCTCAGCGGCGATCCCCACCGGGCTGCTCTCGGGCAGCACCCTGGTCCCCCTGCAGACGGAGCAGGGCATCCCGGTGCTGCCCCTCCACCTGTCGGAGGGCCACGCCGCTAGGCGGTGAGGCCGCCGTCCACCACGAAGACCTGGCCGGTGATGAAGCCCGAGCCGGGGGAGAGGAGGAAGTCCAGCAGCGGGGCCACGTCTCCAGGGTTCCCCAGGCGGCCCAGCGGGGTGCGGCGGGTGATCTGTCGGCGGGCGCGCTCGTCCAGGCCGTGGGTCATCTCGGTCTCCAGGAAGCCTGGCGCGATGCTGTTCACGGTGATGCCGCGCTCGCCCACCTCGCGGGCCAGCGCCCTGGTGAGGCCGTCCATCGCCGCCTTGGTCGCAGAGTAGGCCGCGAGCCCCTTGTAGCCCCTGGTGCCGACGATGGAGGAGATGTTGATGATCCTCCCGCTGCGGGCCACCAGCATCGGGCGCAGACAGGCCCTGGCGAGGAGGATGGAGCCCCGGAGGTTCACGTCCAGCAGGGTGTCCACCGAGTCCATCGGCATCATCGCCAGCACCCCGTCTCGGGCTAGGCCGGCGTTGTTGACGAGGGCGTCGAGGTGGCCGAAGTGCCTCACCGTGTCCCGGACAAAGGTCTGGACCGCGGCGTCGTCCTCTATGTCTACCTGCCCTACGTAGAGGCGATCTCCGACCTCTCGGACCAGCGCGTCGAGCGCCTCTCCGGGGCTGCGCGCGAAGGTCGCGATCTTGTGCCCCTGGCCCAACAGGTGACGGACCAGGGCCAGGCCGAGCCCCTTGCTGCCACCGCTCACCATCACCACCAGCTCACTCATGTCGCTCTCCGTACCAGCTTTCCCGAGGATGTTCGCTCAAAGGTGTCGACGAAATTCCAGAGGCGAGGGACCTCCTGCGGCCGGAGCCGCTCGCTCGCGTGGGCGCGGAGCGCCAGGCGCATGGCTGCGGGCGTGCGGTCCGGCGCCAGGAGCACCTCGGCGCGGACCAGCTGCCCCATCAGCGAGGAGGGGGCGCCCGAGACGCGGACCGCCACCACCCCCGGCACCTCGAGCAGCACCCGCTCCACCTCGCTGGGGTCTACCTTGGCCCCCCCCACGTGGATGCGCTCGGATCGACGGCCTCGGAACAGGACCCTGTCGCCGACCACCTCGACCAGGTCGCCGGTGGCGAGCAGCTCGCCGTCGTCGGCGCGGTGCGCCCCGAGGTATCCCTTCATGCCGCGCGCCCTGCCCACCAGCAGCTCGCCGTCTCGGATCCGCAGCGGCGTCGCTGCGCTGTCGAGCCAGGCCGCGGGGAAGCCCGCTCTGCCATCCTGTACCGAGAAGACCGCCCCTGCCTCGGTGGAGGCGTAGACGTGGGTCAGCCTCGCCTGGGGGAAGCTGCGGCCCAGCGCGTCAAGCACCCCCTGATCGGCCACCTCGCCCCCGAGGGTGATCTGGACGGGTCGCAGGCTCGCGAGCACCTCCGGCGGGCTGGTGGCCAGGAGGAAGCGGTAGAAGGTGGGGGTCGCTGAGAGGTGGGTGACGCCGTGCTCAGCCCCTGTCCGCCCCCCCTCCGCCGGCGTGCCGTGGTAGAGCACCAGGGCGCCGCCGTTGTCCAGCGCGTGCAGCACCACCTGGAGGCCCGCGAAGGCCGAGAGGGCAAAGGTGAGCAGCCACCTGCTGCCGTCCAGGCCCGCGCTCCGGTGCACCCTCGCGGACAGGGTGTCCCACGAGTGGAGCGCTCCCTTGGGCACACCTGTAGTGCCCGACGAGAAGAGCACCACCTCTCCGGGCTGCGACGGGCCACTCCCCAGGCGCGCCATCCACTCCGCCTCTCGCCCGGGCTCCATCTCGGGGGGCAGCAGCACCACCCGCGCACCCCGGGCCTCCAGCTCGATGAGGCGCAGCAGGGCCGCGGCGGTGGCGCTGGCCTGGAGCGCCACCGTCTCGCCGCGCAGCGGCGCGGCGTCCAGGACGCGGCGGTCCACCTCTGCGGCTACCGCTGCCCAGCTCCACTGACCGTCCGGGGCTGCCACCAGCAGGCGCTCCGGGTGCGCCAGGGCGCCCGCGCGGACACGCTCAAGGATCATGATGCCGTGGCGCGGCGGTACAATTCGACGAAGTCGGCGACGGTGTGAAAGGACGCCTGCTGGCTGGCGAAGGGGTCCTTGCCCAGGATCCCGTCCAGCTCGGCGACGACGGTGGCCATGTCGAGGGAGTCGAAGTCCAGCCCCGACGCGCCGAGGACGGTGTGGTCCTGCAACGCGGTGGGCGCGAGGCCCTTCTCGTCACAGACGCGGGCGAGCGCCTCCAGGATGATCTCTCGTTCTTCCACAGGTCCTCCAAGGGCGCGCCGGGGGTGATGGGCGGCGCGACGGCAGGTGTTGTGTAATAGCAGGCCATCGTCATGACCAGCGACCGGGGAGTCTTCACGTCAGACGGCCGACCTCATCCCCCGGTCGGCGTGATCGGCGGCTTCTTGCCCCCGGACCACCCCTTGATGGCGTATCGGACCCCCGTGCTCAGGCCGCTCATCAGCGCGGAGAGGTTGGTCACGTCCACCCCGTCTCCTCCGCCCAAGACGCGCAGGTGGTAGGGATCGGTCCCTGGACCATTCCAGCCAAAATCCACGGTGCGAGCGGAGCGGAAGCCCGCCCGCTTCACCACCTCCACCACCCTGGGCGTGTAGTCCCCGTTGGGGAAGGCGAAGTGGCGGACCTGGCGCCCGAGCAGCGCCTCCAGCTCCCGCCTGCTCTCCGGGATCTCCTGGACCAGCTCCTCATCGGTGCAGGTGGTGAGCACCGGGTGGGTGCGGGTGTGGGCCTCCAGGGAGGCCACCTCGCCCAGCGCGCGGAGCTCCTCCAGGTTCATCGCCTGCCGCTCCGGGTAGTCGCGCTGTGGCGTCCACCCGGACTCCTCGGTGACCTGCGCGACCCGGTCGCTGTTGACCAGCGAGATCAGCTCGTAGCCGCGGGCCCAGGGCACCTCCTTGAACCAGAAATGGTGGTGGGTGTCCACCACCCCCGAGCACAGGTAGAAGGTGGCGGGGGCGCTGAACGCGCGCAGCACCTCGGTCAGCGCCGCGTTGCCCCGGTGCCCGTCGTCGAAGGTGAGCACCACCGCCTTGGGGGGGACCGCGGACCAGTCGCCGCAGTGCAGGGCGTCCACCAGGGTGTCGAGCGGGATCACGGAGAACCTGGGGCGCAACCACTCCAGGTGCGCGCGGAGCGTCTCTGGGGAGGGGTCGTGGTAGACGAGGATCCCGACCTTGTGCCTCCCGTAGGTGTTGCGCACCAGCCAGGAGATGCCGCCGAAGCGGAGCGCGGCGGCGGAGGCGTTGCGGGCGAACACGCGATAGGCTGGCTGCATCATAGGGTCTCGAGGTTTGGATGGGATGTCGCTCGGTCTGGGTTGGGCAGCCAGGCGCTGTCACCGGTCGTTCCTCCAACATGCCACGGGCCGACGTCGCCGCCCAGCTGATGCGTGTGGAAGGGGATCTGTCGCACGAGCCGCCAGCCAGACCAGCGCGCCGCCCGCACGATGTCACGGTTGCTAGTGGACAGCAGCACCCTGTCTGCCCCAAGACCGCGACTGTAGCGAACCATCGCGCTGAGGTGGCGTCGGAGCCCCGTGGGAGAGGAGGTGGAGGGCAGCCACTCGGTGATGGCGGCGGTGCGGACGTAGCCTCTGTCAAACACCCTCACCTGAGACCAGCTCGCGCTCCCGCCTTCCCCCGCGAAGGACGCGTAGAGGCCGGCGCCAGGCCCCTCTGACAGCCAGTCCAGGACCGACGCCTCCGGGATCTGCACCAGCTCCAGCCCGGGGGAGGGGGCGTCCTGCAGGGGCAGCGCGGTCAACGGGCGCAGCAGGCCCCCCCCAGCGCCCAGCGCGGCCCCCCTGCGCCAAGCCGCCAGCGCCCCGTCGGCGGCGAGCCCAAGGCGCCCCACCCTCGCGGGGAGGCCCCTGCTGGTGAGGGGCAGCGCGAGCTGCGCCACCTCTCCGACCCGGGTGAAGCCAAGCCTCGGGAGCAGCGCCAGGGTGTCCGCGGTGCCTCCTACCGCAGCCACGGGGCCCTGGGTCATCACCGCGCGGATGATCCTGATTCCCAGCCCGCCACCCCGCAGCTCGGGGAGGGTGAACCAGTCGAAGGTCTCCTGTGCCTCCACAGGCTCCCCGCGCAGCCACCACCGGCGCCGGGCCCAGCTCAGGCTGGCGACCACCTCCTCACCGCGCATCGCCACCGTGGCGCCGATCAAGGACCTGGGGTCCTGGTAGCGCCACCGCAGGAATTCGGGGCTGCGACAGCGGGTGGGCCACGTCCGCGCCGCGAACGCGCACAGGGCGGAGAAATGATGCTCCTGATAGGGTTCTATGCGGATCCTTGCCATGTCGAGGCTCACCGGAAATTTGAGATAGAGGGGGAGCATAGCCGCAGTGAGCTGTGGGTGGCGCACGCCAAGACACATTTTTTCGACAGGACAGCGTGAGATCTGTGGTTCATTCCTGCCTGGGTTGACCCACCACCCACTCGATCCGATCCCATCAAAAACAAGTTTACACCTACGTTAGTCACGCACTGCACGCCAAACACCCCCCTCGCCCCCCCATCCGCCGCGCCAGGGGAGCCTTGTCTCGCGCCCCTCAGGGGCGCGACTTTGGATCCCACAACACCGAGCTCTTGGGCGGGGTGGTCCTCCACGGCCTTGCCAGGAACGCTCGTAGTGGTCTAGCGTACGCGTA
>JAFGVK010000077.1 GCA_016938035.1 Deltaproteobacteria bacterium
CTCACCGACGTGGACGGCGACACCTACCACGGCGGAGCGCTTGGAACCGACTGCGACGACACCCGCCCCGCCATCCACCCTGGCGCCGCAGAGGTCCCCTACAACGGCGTCGACGAGGACTGCGACCCCTCCACCCCCGACAACGACCTCGACGGGGACGGCTTCGACCTGGGTCCCGACTGCAGGGACACCCTGCCCTCGGTGAACCCTGGGGCGACTGAGGTCCACTACAACGGCCTGGACGACGACTGCGACCCCTCCACCCCCGACGACGACCTCGACGGCGACGGCTTCGGTTCCTCCACCCTCGGCGGCGGGGACTGCGACGACGGGGACCCCGACCGCCACCCCGGCGCGGAGGAGGTCTGGTACGACGGCGTCGACCAGGACTGCGACGGCGCCTCGGACTTCGACCAGGACCGAGACGGCGCGGACAGAGACCTGGACTGCGACGACCTGGACCCCAGCCGCCACCCCGGCGCGGCAGAGGTCTGGTATGACGGCGTCGACCAGGACTGCGACGGCTCCTCGGACTTCGACCGGGACCGCGACGGCTCGGATCGTGACCAGGACTGCGACGACCTCGACCCCGACCGCCACCCCGGCGCGGAGGAGGTCTGGTACGACGGCGTCGACCAGGACTGCGACGGCTCCTCCGACTTTGACCAAGACCGCGACTCCGTCGACGCGCCTCCGGTCGGAGCAGACTGCGACGACACCGATCCCGACGTGAAACCCGACATCTGGGACGAGCCAGGGGACGGGCTGGACGCCAACTGCGACGGCTCAGACGCGTGGGGGGAGGTGACCGGCGGGCGCTGCGACCACCTGGGCGCGCGCGGGGGCTGGCTCGCCCTGCCTTCCCTGTGGCTGCTCGCACGGAGACGCCGGAGGCGCTGACCCACAGCGACCGCCACCGCCACGCGGGGCGCAGAAACACCGACGCGGCCCGACGGTGACTGGGGATATACTCGCGGGACAGGAGTCCCCATGCGCCCCCACAACCTCCTCCTCCTCGGCCTCGCCCTCACCGGATGCCGGCTTCAGGGGCCGCCTGCGCCCTCCGCCGTCGACGCAGACGCGGACGGGTTCTCTGCGGAGCAGGACTGCGACGACACCGATCCCACCGTGTTCCCTGGCGCGGAGGAGCGCTGCAACGGGGTAGACGATGACTGCAGCGGCGAGGTGGACGACGCCCCAGTGGACGGGTCCACCTGGTACGCCGACGCGGACGGTGACGGCTTCGGCGACGCGAGCGCCCCCACCACCGCCTGCGAGGCCCCGTCGGGGACCACCACCTCCAGCGACGACTGCGACGACGACCGGGCCGACATCCACCCCGGCGCTCCGGAGACCGACTGCGAGGACGACACCGACTACAACTGCGACGGCACCAGCGGGATGGAGGACGGGGACGGCGACGGCTTCGCCGCCTGCGTGGACTGTGACGACGACGACGCGGAGGTCCACCCGGGGGCGGAGGAGCAGGTCTACGACGGGCTAGACAACGACTGCGATCCTCTCACCCTCGACGACGACCTCGACCGGGACGGGTACGGGCACCAGGCAGACTGTGACGACGACCGCGCAGACGTCCACCCAGGTGCGGACGAGGCCCCCTACGACGGGGTAGACAACGACTGCTCGCCCTCGACGCCCGACGACGACCTGGACGGGGACGGGTACCTCCGCGCAGAGGACTGTGATGACACCGAGAGCTCGGTCAACCCCGGCCTCCCCGAGGTGCCCTATGACGGGGTGGATCAGGACTGCGACCCCGCCACACCCGACGACGACCTCGACGGCGACGGCTTCGGCCTCGCAGCGGACTGTGATGACGCGGCACCCGCCATCCACCCAGCCGCCACTGAGACCCCCTACGACGGCGCAGACAACGACTGCGACCCCACCACACCCGACGATGACCTCGACGGCGACGGCGCCCTGTCCGCCACCGACTGTGACGACCGCGATCCAGGCCGCGCGCCCCTCCTCGCCGAGATCCCCTACGACGGGGTGGACAACGACTGCTCCGGCGCCGACCTCACCGACGTGGACGCCGACGGCTTTGACGCTACCGTCGCCGGGGGACGCGACTGCGACGACGCGGAGGAGGCGGTCCACCCCGAGGCGGCGGAGGTCCCCTACGACGGGGTGGACAACGACTGCTCCGGCGCCGACCTCACCGACGTGGACGCCGACGGCTTCGACGCAGTCGCCGCGGGGGGCGCCGACTGCGACGACGCCGACCCAGCGATCTCTCCCGACGCCGAGGAGGCGCCCTACGACGGCGTCGACAACGACTGCGATGCCCTCTCCCTCGACGACGACCTCGACCGGGACGGCGCCCTCCACGCGGTGGACTGCGACGACGCCGACCCCTCTCGCTCACCGCTGCTCACGGAGATCCCCTACGACGGGGTGGACAACGACTGCTCTGGCGCCGACCTCACCGACGCGGACGGCGACGGGGTGGACGCCCTGGCCGCCGGAGGCGACGACTGCGACGACACCGACCCCGCCATCCACCCCGCCGCGGCGGAGGTCCCCTACGACGGCCGCGACAACGACTGCGACCCCCTCTCCCTCGACGACGACCTCGACGGGGACGGCGCCCCAGGCGCCACCGACTGCGACGACAGCGACCCCACCCGCTCACCGCTCCTGGCAGAGGTCCCCTACGACGGCGTGGACAACGACTGCTCCGGCGCCGACCTCACCGACGCGGACGGCGACGGCGACGACGCCCTCGCCGCGGGCGGAGCCGACTGCGACGACGACGACCCGACCATCAACCCCTCCGCGGTCGAGGAGCCCTACGACGGCGCTGACAACGACTGCGACCCCTCCACCCTCGACGACGACCTCGACGGGGACGGCTTCCCCCACACCACCGACTGTGAGGACGCGGACCCGCTGGTCCACCCAGGGGTGGTGGAGGTCCCCTATGACGGCCACGACAACGACTGCGTCGGCGGAGACCTCACCGACGTAGACAAGGACGGCTACGACGCCTCTGCGGCGGGCGGGCTGGACTGCGCGGACCTGGACCCGGCGGTGAACCCCGGCGCGAGCGAGGAGCCCTACGACGGCACCGACAACGACTGCGACAGCGCCACCCCTGACGACGACCTGGACGGGGACGGCGCCCTCCACGCGGTGGACTGCGACGACCTGGACCCGGCGCGCTACCCCTCCCTCGCGGAGGTGCCCTACGACGGCGTGGACCAAGACTGCTCCGGGGCAGACCTCACCGACGTGGACCACGACGGCTACACCGCCTCAGAGGTGGGCGGCCCGGACTGCGATGACAGCAGCGGCGCGATCCACCCTGGAGTGTCCGAGGTGACCTATGACGGCCACGACAACGACTGCGATCCCACCACGCTCGATGACGATCTCGACGGTGACGGCGACCCGTACCTCACCGGAGACGACTGCGACGACGACGACCCGACCGTCGGCGCCAGCCAGCCCGAGCGCTGGTACGACGGGGTAGATCAGGACTGCTCCGGCGGGAGCGACTACGATCAGGACGGCGACGGGGTGCTGCGCTCCTTCACCACCGCGGCGGGCGCCGACTGCGACGACACAGACGCCTCGGTGGGGGTCTGCGGGGCGGGCCTCGCCGCAGACTCCCCAGTAGACTCGTGCCTGGACCTGCTGGGCACCGCCCCAGACTACCCCACCGGGGTGTACTGGCTGGATCCTCCCTCCAGCACCAGGGACCCCTTCCAGGCCTGGTGCGACCAGGCGACGGACGGGGGCGGGTACACCCTGGTCAAGGCCAAGCGGACCTCCGCCAAGACCGCCGCCGAGGCCGAGACCTGGTGCGCGAGCCGCGGGATGCACCTCTTCGTGCCGCGGACCCAGGCCCACCTGCGCGCGGCCTACGCGGTGGCGACCAGCGGCAGCTTCGGACCGGACGCCAGCGCCGAGTACCTGAAGATCCTGGCGATCTACCCCGCGGTGGCGGGGAACCGCTGCGACATGATGCCGATGAGCTCTCTCAACGAGGCCTGCGGGTGGCGAGCGCGGGACGGGGGGCCGTTCTACGTGTCCTGGCGCCACGATGTCGGGGAGCCCAACGGCGACAACGCCACCACTGCCTCCGCCTACTACGACTTCCGGCTGGACGCCGACGGGCAGGTCTCCCTGTACTGGATGAACGACCAGACCAGCTCCTACACCAGCGCCCGCTACATGTGCGACGTCGCCGACAAAACAGGACCCAGCGCCAGCAGCCTGCCCGGCTCGTGTCTTGAGATCCTGCGCAGCGACGGCAGCGCACCGGACGGGATCTACACCCTCCAGCCGGACCCAGAGGCGGGCGAGCCACTGCAGACCTGGTGCGACATGACCGGGGGCGGCTGGACCCTGGTGGGCAAGGGGCGCGAGGGGTGGACCTGGGCCCCAGAGGGCCAGGGCGATCCCAGCGCGCTCTCCGACCTGAGCGACGACGAGGTGGTGGCGCTGCCCCCCGCGATCGTCCACGCGCTGATGGGGGGGGTGGTGGGGGCGCCGAAGGACCTGGTCGACGGGCTGCGCATCGACCGCGAGGAGCCGGGGCAGTACGACCTGCGCTGGCGCTTCACCACCATGAGCACCTTCGACTGGAACTTCGCGGCGATCACCGGGCCCAACGCGGGCGCCTCCGCCGCCTACCCGATCCAGTACACCGACGTCAACGGGCGGGTGATCAGCACCAACACCCAAGACACCTACGCAGCGAGCGGCAACGACTACACCCGCATCTTCACCTGGGCCTGGGGCGGCCACAGCTACGTCATGGGGTGGGGCATGGGGAACACCGCCAGCGTCGACACGGACGGGGACGGCATCCAGGACGTGTACGACGGGTGGATCTACGGCTCCGAGGGCCACGCCCTCCCGTACACCACCCTCTGGGTGCGGGAGTAGCCGCGGCTGCGCTATTGCAGGCAACACCGGGGTTGTGGTATCAACGAGCCTCCCCGGAGCGCCCATGACCCGCTGGCTCGTCCTGTTCCCCCTCCTCACGGGCTGCGCCTCCTCTGCGGCGCTGTTCACGCCGGGAGATGACGTGAGCGCCCACATCGTCGAGGAGGTGGGCGCCGCGGCCAGCACGGTGGACCTGGCGATCTACACCTTCACCGACACGGCGATCAGCGAGGCGCTCTTCGACGCGGCCTCGGTGCGCGGGGTGAAGGTCCGGGTCTGCGCCGACGCCGATCAGACCTACACCATCGCTCAGCAGCGCGACCTCCTCGACAGCCTGCGCGACGCCGGCGCCCAGGTGCGGATCGCCAACGGCCACAGCGGCGGCATCATGCACCACAAGTTCGCGGTCATCGACGCGCGCTCGGTGTTGACCGGCTCCTACAACTACACCCTGTCCGCCAACAACGTGAACGACGAGAACCTCGTCACCCTCACCGACCCGCGCCTGGCCGAGTCCTATGGAGCCGCCTTCGAGGAGCTCTGGTCCCGGTGTGAGGAGGCTCCTTGAGACCTCTGTTCCCCCTGCTCTCCCTGCTGCTCGTGGCCCCCGTGGCGAGCGCGCGGGTGCTCCCTGCGGCGATCTACGCGGAGAACGAGGACGAGCTCCGCTCGCTCTACGCGGACGGCGTACTCACCGACGAGGACTTCGAGGTGCTCGTCGAGCTGCTGTACGACCCCGTGGACCTGAACACCGCTCGCGCGGGGGAGCTGTACGACCTCCCCGGGCTGTCGATGGACCTGGCCAAGGCGATCGTCACCGAGCGCAAGGCGGCCGGTCCCTTCAGCTCCATCGACGACCTGCTGCGGGTGCAGGGGGTGACCGCCGACGTGGTGGAGCAGCTCCGTCCCTACGCTGAGACCCTCTACGTCGGGGACAAGGTGGGCAAGCTGCAGGGGCAGCTCACCCTGCGGACCGGCAAGGACTTCGCGCCCGTCGAGGTACCAGAGCTGGCCTCGCAGAGCCACGACGCGGCGGCGCTCGGCTACGCCAGGCTGCCCAACAGCTACCTCCGCGGCAGGTTCCGCTATGGGAAGGGCGTCCGCGCCGGCGTCCTCGCCCTGGCACAGGACGGGGTCAACGCCCTGGCCTGGAGCGAGGCGAGCCGCGATTTCACCGCCTCGTGGGGCAGCCCCTACCTCGAGCTGTCCAAGGCCTATGTGCAGACCGCCAAGGACGGCCGCGAGGTGATCTTGGGCTCGTTCACCACCGGCTACGGGCTTGGCCTCACCTTTGACAGCACCAACCGCTCCCTTCCCCACGGGCTCTACCCGGACCTCCTCCTCACCGGCACCACCAGCTTCAGCCCCCGCAAGGGGCAGCTCGGGGTGGGCGCGACCCTGCACCGTCTGGACCTGGGCGGCTCCTGGGCCGACGTGAGCGCCTTCGCGTCCCTCAACCGCTATGACGCCTACCAGTACGACGTGGGCGTGGCCGGCGGCGAGGCCATCGACCCGATGCTGGAGGACGAGCCCTCGCCAAGGGTGTGGGTCGAGACCGCCGACGGCTACAAGCGCGGGGGCTGGCTCACCCTCCCCAACCTGTACCAAGAGGCGGTGTTCGGCGGGAACGCCACCTACCACACCGCCGGCGACAAGGTGGACGTGGGCCTCACCGCCTACATGGGCAGCCTGAACACCGCGGTGGTGGAGGGGATGGACGACCCCTACGCGATCGTACTCAGGAGCGGCTACCCTGTGGAGCACACCTACGGCGCGGTGGGCCTGAACGGGGCCTGGCACCACAGCCTGGTGGACCTCTACGGCGAGGTCGCCAAGTCGATGACCGGCGGGGTGGGCGCGATGGCCAAGGCCCTGGTGGACCTCCCCAAGGGACACACCGAGCTGTACCTGCGCCACTTCAGCACCGATTTCGACAACCCACACGCCCGCGGAAAGGCAGCCCCCGACGAGTACGGCGGGATGCGCGACCGGGACGAGCAGGGGGTCGCCCTCAAGGCGGTCTACTACCCGACCGTGTGGCTCTCCTCCCGCGTCTTCGCCGACCTGTGGCGCCACCCCTCCACAGGGGTCGCCAACATGGAGCTGTACGGGCACCTCCAGTACAAGCCCACCGATCGGATCTCGGCCCTGGCCTTCGTGGACCACAAGAACCGGGACCTCGCCAACAACGGGCGCACCAGGGTGTACGGGGGCGACTGGATCGACAGCTCCGACTACGGCCTCGACGACCTGGGCGACGTGGACCTGTCCCCCAGAGACGACACCGAGATCACCGAGGGCGCGGGCGCGTCCAACTACTTCGGGGGCCAACTCGTGTACGCCCCCTCACACAAGGTAAGGCTCTCCGCCTTCTACAAGCGGCGCTACACCGACGCGTCCTACTGGTACCCGGCGGTGGACCCCGACGCCTTCTGCGAGTACTGGTTCCAGGTGGGCCACTACGGCTGGCTCAAGGCTCAGGTCAGCCCCACAGACTCCACCACCCTCACCCTGCGCGGCCGCTACGAGGACGAGGACGTGCACGGCTCCAAGGGGAACAGGGTGGCCGAGGGCTACCTCGCCCTCACCCAACAGCTCCCCAAGCGCCTCTACCTCTCCACCCGCGCCACGCTGATCAAGAACCTCGACGACCCAGAGAACGCCTGGAAGGGCACCTGCGAGTCCGCGGGGGCGCCTGATCTGTGCGGCTCCTGCGTGTGCGAGGAGAGCGCTGACAACCTCACGACCGACGCCGCCCCCCTGACCACCCAGGGGATGTTCTGGGTCACCCTGGACTGGAGATTCTGATGATCGGACCCTTTTCCCTGTGGACCCTGCTCACCCTGTCCGCCTCCGCCCAGAGCGCTGGCGACGCGGTGATCACCGAGATCTCCATCGCACCCAACGCCGACGTGAGCGAGTGGTTCGAGCTGACCAACCGCTCGGGCCACACCCTCGATCTCAGCGGCTGCACCCTCTACGAGGGGTCCGGCGCCGAGGGAGACTGGGCGAACTGGGGGCACCAGTACACCATCGCCAACCTGACCCTGGCCAACAACCAGCGCGGCGTGCTGATGAACAATGACGGGGCGGACGACTGCGTGGCCTACACCAGCACCGCCCTCACCACCTGCGACGTGCCCCCCGACGTGGTGTACAGCGCCCTGTCGTTCAACAACACAGGCACCGAGCGGCTCGCGCTGGTGTGCAATGGCACCCTGATCGACGCGATCAGCTACGCCTGGTCCACCTTCTCCGCGGACTGCTCGCTGGCCAACAACAAGAATTGCTCGGTGGCCCTCCGCGAGACCAACCTCACCGCTACCGCCAACGACGACTGGAGCGCAGACGCCTGGTGCGTGCCCGAGGGAAGCGAGTACATCGACGAGGCAGGCACCACCGCCAGGGGGACCCCCGGCGAGACCAACGTCTGCCCCCAGATCCTCGGCTCCTGTGGCGCTGGGCAGGCGGTGTTCACCGAGCTGATGATCGACCCCCCCGACGGGTACAAGGAATTCATCGAGCTGTACGGCGCGGGGGGCTCCGAGTGCAACCTGTCAGGCTGCCAGCTGATGGAGGGCCCCAACCCGGACCCCTTCGCCGTCGAGGACTGGGACGTGATCACCCTCACCGGGCAGGCCAACAACCTGCCCCTGATGAGCGGCGACCACTTCCTCCTGGCGCGCTCCTCAGAGTGGGTCGCGGGGACCATGGTGGCGGGAGAGTTCGTGGGGCAGATCCCCGCCGACTACACCTACTCAGGGATCTCCCTCCCCAACACCGAGGAGAGCTGGGTGCATCTGGTGTGTGACGGGTCGCGGGTGGACTCCGCCCCTGTGGACTGGGAGTCGCTGGTGGCGCTCTGCCCCGGCGGGAACTGCGCCGCCAACCTCAACCCCTCCGGCTACACCGCGGCGGCCAATGACGCGCTCAGCGGCTGGTGCGTCCCCCCTCCCGGCAACACCTTCACCAACCCCGCGGGGGAAGAGATCGTGGCCACGCCGGGCGCGCGGAGCGTCTGCCTCTCGCTCAACTGGCCGGATCCGGGCGAGGTGATCTTCACCGAGGCCCTGATCTCCCCCCAGGGCGACGTGCCCGAGTACCTGGAGCTGAAGAACATCACCAGCGCCGAGCGGGATCTGAGCTACTGCGCGCTCCGACGGTACCGCCTCGGCGACGACGGCGAGGAGAACCCCGACTCGGTCAAGCTCACCCTGCTGGGGGCGGATGGGGTGGACGTCTCGGTGATCGCCGGCGGGATCCAGCTGCTGTCCTACAAGGACTGCGTGTTCCCCGATGAGAACGGCGACTGCACCCTCTCCGCGCTGTACGACACCATCCAGCTCTCCGCCACCGAGGACGAGCACCTGCAGCTCCTCTGCGACGGGGTGCTGATCGACGAGGTGTCGCTCTACCACGACGGCGAGGGCATCCGCCCCGGCCACGCGATGATGCTCGACCCCGGCGCCGAGACCACCGAGGGCAACGACGACACCAGCGCCTGGTGCGAGGCTGCCTTCTCGCAGCGCGTCGAGGGGCTGTGCGACGTGGAGAACGGCGACTGCAACTACGGCACGCCGGGGGTGCAGAACATCTGCCTCACCGACAAGCCCACCCCGCCGGACCCCGTCATGCGCTGCAGCAGCTCGGGCGGCACGGGCGCCTGGTGGAGCGCCGCGCTGGCGATGCTGGCGATGGCAGGCCGGAGGCGCCGGGGCGTGCGCTAGACCTAGGCGCTGGAGGCCAGCCCCCCCTGCCCGCCACCGATCGCGCGGGACGCGCGGTCGGCACGCGGCCCCGCGCCTCGTGTGGCGGTGAGGTGAGGGGCGCCTTCGCGCGGGCCTGATACTCCATCCAACCCCACAGGATCGGGTCGCGCCGACGCGCCTCCCGAGGGCTTCGTCGGTCGGCCTTGACGTAGGAGGGGGGACGCCTGCGCGGCACCGATCCGCAGGCCTCTCGACGCGGGTCCTTGTTCCTGCGCTCGTCACGCACAGAGGTGCGTTTGCTCCCCATGGAACGACGCCCACGCCGATCTACCCGCCGACTCGGCGCCCGTCCTCCGTCTGGAGGATTCCAGAAGCAACCTCGGCAGACGGTGCCAATGGAAGGATGAAGCGCTCTGTCCGCTGATGGAACCGTGCCGCCTTGCGCCCGCCCGCCTGGCCCCCCCGAGGCGCTCGCCGCACGCGCGCCACCGAGCCCTTCGACCTGGCGATGACCGCTCGAGGCGGCGGGCCCGGCGGACACACACCGCGTGATCAGCGGGGCGACGCCCTCAGTAGCAGCCGGTCTGCGTGGTGGAGGACATAGAGCCCACCGCAGCGATCCCCAGCGACGGCCACGCGATGTCCGCGACGTACCACACGTCCCCCTGATCGTGGAGGTCGTGGGTGAAGGTCTGGAGCAGGGTGCCGTGGTCGTAGACCTTCACCGTGGCGGTGGTGCTCGGGCAGGATCCCCAGGAGTCGCCACAGTCCGGAGAGGCGTCGATGCCGTAATAGTGGACCTTCACGTTGTAGGTACCAGAGGCCGGCGCGAGCACGGTCATGGTCTCGGGGCCGTAGCCAGAGATCATGTCCCAGTCCAGGCTGCCATTATCGTCTGTGACCGAGGGGCTGCCCCACTCGCCGACCTTATTGCAGTAGCACACGTCGTAGGGTGCGTCGAAGAGGGCGCCGCCGTCCTTCTGGACGTGCAGGTCCAGGTCCACCGCCTCGTCCCAGGTGAGCTGCACGTAGAAGTCCTGGCTGGGCTCCGCCTCCACCACGACCCGGTCGGTGGAGCGGGAGCCGTCGGTGTTCACCGCGGCCACCTCGAACTCGTACGAGCCGGCCACGTCGATCCAGGGGCGGACCTCTCGGTTGTTGGCGAACAAGAGGAACAGCGACGAGTCGGACGGCTTGCTGGTGACGCGCCACGAATAGCTGAGGGCGCACCCGTTCGAGTCCATCGAGCCCAGCGCCGACAGGGTGACGGTCTGGAGCGGCTGAGTCAGCTGATCCGGCCCCGCGTCCGCGGTGACCGTCCCACAGGACACCGGATCGGGATCGGGGTCGGGATCGGGATCGGGATCGGGATCGGGGTCGGGATCCGGCTCGTCGGGGATCACCTCGGTCCCCGTGTCCTCCACCGGAGGCACGTTGTGCTCCCCAAACTCGTTGAACTTCTGCTCGGAGGCGCAGGCCGCGAGCAAGGAGAGGGACATCATCGAGACGAGGCGCATGAAGAGACTCCTACCGGTCGGGGCAGTTTACCTCAGCACCGTGCTCCTCGCTGTGAACGCGGTGTGAGGACCGAGCTGGCGCAGAGGCCTGCCTACTGGGCGAAGAGCTTGCCGCCCGCCGATCCGCCGCAGCTGTGACAGGTGCTGCAGGCCGCGGTGCTGGGGGTGGTGTACATCGCCATCACGTTCCCGTTCAGCTCCACCTCGGCAGAGATGGGCATCGCCAGGTCGGTGCGGGTGTAGAAGTTGCCCACCGCGTTGGACGTCAGCTCCACCACCTGCCCGTCGGCGTCGGTGATGCGGATGATCGCGCCGCTCACCGGCGCAGCGCCGTCCGCGTCGGCGAACACCGTGCCGCCGGCCCCGAAGGTGGGCGCCTCGCTGGACACGTCATCGCTGTGGCAGGCGAGGCAGTTGGCGCCGGGGAGCATGGAGCTGCCGTCGCCGCCGCAGGTGCTGGCGGTGCACTCCTCGTTGGCCTCGTTGCAGGCCGTGGTGGTGTCATCCACCGTGCCGCCGTTACACGCCGCAAGGAACACCGTCATCAAGAACAGGTCGCGGATCATCTCGTCTCTCCTCCTCCGCCGCAGCGGAGCGTGAATAGGGTCGTCAGCGTGAGGGCGCGCGGGCGCGACCGGTGATCGCTACCAGCCCCAGCGCGCTGAGGAGCAGGAGCGCTCCCGGCACGCGGGGGGCGTGCGAGAGGCAGCCGTACCGTGGCCCAGCCTCGGCGCAGAGCGCGGGGCCACCGTTAGGGTCGTCCCCCGCAAGGAGCGCGTCGACATCGGGGACACCGTCGCCGTCCGAGTCGACCCCGTCGGCCTCCAGCTGGACCATCGCCCCCTGCAGGCTCCCCGCGTCGTAGGGCTGGAGCCCCCTGGCGGTGAGCGCCTGTCCAAAGGGCTGGCTCGCCGCGCCGCCCCCGCTCGCCGAGGCGTGGCACACCGCGCAGGAGGGGGTGCAGGGCATCCCCACCGCGTCGCTCACCTCTGAGGGGAAGGTGGACGTGGCCTGCGCGGACGCGACCCACAGGACAAAGAGCGAGGTGAACATGGGCGTCCTAGAGGTAGAGGTGCGCCTGGGCGAGGCCCATGACGCGGGGTTCGGGTGAGGGCGTGCAGTAGAGCGAGCCGTAGGCCACGTCGAGGCGGAGGTCCGCGTGGGGAGCGAAGAACCACTGCCCTCCCAGCCAGCCGGCGTAGGACGCCTCGGATCCACCGCCGGGGGTGCAGTACTCGCCTGTACCTCGCACATGGACCCCCTGGAGCGGCTCCGCGTCCAGCTCGACAAAGCCGACCCCCCCGATCTGAGCGGGGTCAGCGCCCTGCCCATCGGCGGTGAGGTCCGCCTCAGCGAGGAGCACCACCGACGCGGGGAGCACCGCGCGCCCAAACACTCCCGCCGCCCCGCGGGTGCGCTCCACCCTGGCGCTTGGATCGAGCTGCGCGTGGCCCCACAGCCCCGACAGCCCGACCTCGGCCTTGCTGCTGGGGGCCCAAGCCACGTTGCCGGAGAGCCCCCGCTCTCGGTAGCGGTCGGGCGAGACCTGCGGGTTGCCCGCGATGCCCATCACCTCGCCCCGCAGGTTCCAGCTCGCGTAGGCCACCGCCACCCCGGCCTGTTGCGAGTCGTTGGTGTCCGTTGCGGTCACCTCCCTCGCGTAGAGGAAGTGCTCCTCGGATCGCAGGCCAAAGGGCAGATTCATCCTACCTGCTCGCACGGTTACCGCTGAGCTTGGCGTGTAGCCCGCCCAGTACTCGCGCGCGACGGCGTTCACCCCCGCGGGCTGAGAGGTGAGCTGGGCCTTCTGCGCCCCCTCGCTCACCATCCCCAGCGACCCGCTGACCACGAAGTGGCCGGTGCGGATCGCGCCGCGCAGGTCGTCCTGCATCGCCAGCACCCTCGGGTTGGACGGGTCTGGGATCAGCAGGGTCCGGCTGTCCGCCTGGAGCATCACCGCCTCGGGCAGCGACACCGCCCCAAAGGCGAAGGCCCCCAGCTCAGCGCGGTCGCCCCCCCGCCCCATCGCGAGGCCCTGATCTCGCCCGTACGCGGTCAACACCCCGCCACCAGAGGGATCGACGTGGCAGTCCGCGCAGTTGGTGGTGCCCGCTCGCACCATGAACGGGTAGGCACCCGCGGGCGCGGAGCTCCAGAGCGACGCGAGCGCTCCCGCCAGCGCGAGCGGCGTACTCAGAGGCGTCCTCATGCCCAAACTCCCCAGTGGTCCGTCCAGTCCTGGCTGGGCGCGTCGTGAGGCAGCACTGTCGCACATCCCAGCGGCCCTCGCGCGGAATGCGACATGAAATGTTGCACCCATAATGGACGTTTGTCGCTCTACGGTTCCTCCAATTTGAGGACACCGAAACACCATGTTTCACACCCTGGGTTCGGCCTTGATCATCGTTTCGCCCGGATGGGTCCTGCGGGGGGCCTCCGGCACGGCAGGTAGCGCCCGATCACGCAGGGGGGAAGGGGGCGGCAAGCCCCCAGCAGGGGGGGATTGGGGGGCGACGCAGGCCCAGGCCCCAACGCGGGATTGGGGGGACGCAGTCCACGGCCCCAACGGCGGATTGGGAGGGGCCGCAGTCCACGGCCCCAACGCGGGACTGGGGGGCGACGCGGTCCCAGGCCCCAACGGGGATACGAAGGAGGGCGACGCCCCCTTGGCGGCGGCTATAAGGCCGTCGGTATTTAGGGTCTCAGCGGGCTGGCGGCCCCCTCTCCCTCCGCCAGCACGGCAAGCGGTGAGCAGACCTCGGACCAAACGACGATCATGGCCCTGCGCTCCACATGCCTCGACTACGCTGGCGAGGCAGCCGCCCCCCTTGGCTGTCAGCGAGCGGTGTCAGCGTTCACCGTGATGCGCGCTCGCCCGAGGTGCTCCGCGGCAGCTCGGTCAGGGTGGGGCCGCGGATCGACGGGAGAGCACCTCGTCCCAGACACTCACGCGGGTCACGGTAGGCTTGCGCCTCGCGCTCCCCCACCTCGCGGAGGCCGGGCCGAGGCAGCACGCCTGGCACCGCCTGGTGGCTCACCACCCCTCCCCCACGCGAGCGCCGCGGGACCCGACGATCGCGGAGCCCACAGCAGGGGCCAGCGCGTCGGTGCCGGATCCGGCGAGACCTCGTCGGCGATGGCGGGCCGTCGGGGCTCCGCTCGTGGCCTGGGGCCCGAGCGGGCGCACCGCAGCGCTCCCCGGTCCCGCCTCGCCAACCCCGGGGATCACCCGCCCCCGAAAAGCGCTGGACATTGATCCCTCATCAGGCTAGTGAAGGGGCGCCGGCGCTATACCCAAGTGGTCTAAGGGAATGGTTTGCAAAACCATGACTCACCGGTTCGAATCCGGTTAGCGCCTCCACTATCAGCCGTCCGATCGCTCGGACGGCTTTTTTTTTAGAGCGCCCGCCGCGCTCCCCCCACCTCGAGCCACGCGCTCCCTGGGGCCACCCAGTCGCCCTCAGGACCGTGGATCAGCACCCCCGAGAACAGCGCCCAGTCCACCTCGATGGCGTCCTCTCGCACCCTGATGTCCAGCTCCGCCGCGATGAGCCCCCTGGCGACCTCGGTCAGCTCAAGCAGATCGGTGTGGGCGGGGTGGCGCAGGCGCGGCAGCACCCTGTCACGGAGGAGAGAGAACTCGATATTGGCCGGGTCGAGCCCCGTCCGCAGCTCCCCCCGCTCCAGGCGCCCCAGCAGCCCGACGAGCGCCCCGCAGGCATAGGAGGCCTCCGGGTGTCCGTCGCGGTGCACCCTCCCCACCTCTCCGTCCACGTCGATGCCCACGTGGGACAGGCCAAAGAACACCGCCCGGCGGCGCCTCCTCACCGGGGTGTGCGCCAGCATCGCCGCGATCCCAGCCTTGCCGGCGAACACCAGCCCCCCTAGCGAGCCCAGCTCAAAGGCCTCGCCCCACACCTCACGCACCATCGCAACAAAGGGCCTGGTGAGCTCGTCGCGGCACACCGCCACCCCGGCGAGGGTGTTCTCGGGAGCGAAACCCTCCGCGGCCAGCGCCTCGATCGACCGCTGGACGTAGACCATGGCGGGCACCGCACCGGGATAGCTCCGCGATAAACTGCCTTGGAAACCCACTGCTCCTCCTCGAACGAGCTGTTGACGACTTGCCTGGGGATCGAATACCACACGGCGTGGGGTGAGGGAGACAGGTTGACGACGGTGTCCTCGATAATTGTCGCGCTGCTCACCTCCCTAGCGCTGGGACAGGAGCCCGTGCGGCCGCCGGAGGTGCTCGAGCACGTCTCCGCCCCGTGGCCCCAGGCGGCGCTGGACGCGGGGGTGGACGGGGTGGTCCGGCTGCTGGTGCAGCTCGACGAGGACGGCGCAGTCGTCTCCGTGGAGGTGATGGAGGGCGTGGGCTACGGGCTGAATGAGGCCGCGATGGAGGCGGTGCGCCGGACCCGCTTCAGCCCCGCTGTGGGTCCAGAGGGTCCTGTCGCGGTGCGCTTCGAATTCAGCTACGGCTTCACCCTCACCCCCACTGAGAAGGCGTCCGCACCCATCAACCTGAGCGGACAGGTGCTGGAGCGGGGCACCGGCAGGCCGGTCCAGGGGGCCGAGGTGACGCTCTCGGACGGGAGCCAGCAGGCCCTCACCGACGCCGAGGGGGCCTTCTCCCTGCGCGGGGTCCCGCCAGGGCACTGGGCGCTGTCCGTCTACGGTCCCAGCCACCTGCCCGCCCGGGCGGAGGTGGAGGTGCTGGACGGGAGACGGACCGAGGCGACGGTCTGGCTCAAGGTGGACGCGCTCTCCAGCCACGACATCGTCGTCATCGGGCACAGAGAGCAGCAGGAGGTCACCCAGCGCACCCTGAGCATGGAGGAGATCCAGTCCATCCCCGGCACCTTCGGCGACCCTATCAAGGTGGTGCAGACCCTCCCTGGGGCGGCCCGCACCCCCTTCGGCACAGGCATGTTGGTGATCCGCGGCGCGGACCCCGACGACTCTGCGGTCTACATCGACGGGATCCGCATCCCGATCATCTACCACCTCACCGGCACCACCTCGGTCATCTCCCCCGATCTCATCGCGTCGGTGGACTACCTGCCCGGCGGCTACGGGGTGCAGCGCGGTCGCTCCCTCGGTGGGGTGGTCGAGGCTCACACCCGCACCGACCTCTCGGACGAGCGGCTGGCGTGGGGCACCGACATCCTCGACTCACAGGTCTACTACCAGGGCACCACCAAGGGAGGGCACGGGATCGCGATCGCCGCGCGGCGGTCCTACATCGATCTGTTCATCCCCTACTTCATGCGGAGCAGCTTCACCCTCCGCCCCTGGTACTGGGACTACCAAGCCAAGGGGGTCGCGAAGCTGGACGGCGGCAGGGAGCTCTCGGCCTTTGTGTATGGGTTCCGCGACGTGCTCACCGTCTCCACCCCCGAGGGGCAGGCGCAGGGTCCGGACCAGGACACACAGGGAGACCTCCGCACCGGCTACCTGTCGCACCGGCTGATCGTGCGCTACCGCCAGCCCCTTGGAGAGCGCCTCGCGCTGGAGCTGGTGCCCTCGCTGGGGATGGACGCCACCGACTTCTCGATGGGAGGGGATTTCGGCCTGTCCTCCACCACCTGGATCGCTCAGCTCAGGGCCGAGCTTCCCTGGGAGGCCTCCGAGCACCTCACGGTGGTGCCTGGGGTGGACGCGATCTCGGGGCTGTGGCGCTTCGACTTCCGCTCTGCCCTCTCCTACGCCGACGCCGACGATCCCTTTGCGGACCGGGAGCCGATCTCCTTCGACGGCCACGGGGCGGTGGTGGGGCCAGACCTCTTCCTGCGGGCCGAGCTCCGGCCGCTCGCGCAGCGGGAGCGCCTGCTGATCGTGCCGGGAGTGCGCGGTGACCTGATCCGCTACACCTACGGGGGGACGGTCACCGGAGAGGAGGGCGGGGCCCCCTGGGCGCGCGCCTCGTGGGATCCCCGGCTCCACGCGCGCTACCAAGTGGTCTCCGCCCTGGCGGTGAAGGGCTCCACCGGGCTGTACCACCAGCTCCCGCAGCCCGCAGAGTCGGTGGGCACGGGCAACGACGTGACCCTGGACTACGAGCAAGCCTGGGCCACCTCTGCCGGGGTGGAGCTCCGGCTCTCGCAGGCGCTGTCGATGGAGGCGGAGCTGTTCCACAAGCGGATGTCCGAGCTGGTGGTGTTCAACGAGGCCTGGACCGGCTTCGGCGAGCACCCGTTCATCAACGCCGGCGAGGGCAGGGCTCAGGGGGTGGAGCTGATCGTCCGCCACGAGCCGGTGGGGCGCCTCTTCGGCTGGATCTCGTACACCCTCTCCGAGGCGCGGCGGCGGGACCACGCGGACGGCGACTGGTACCGCTTCGACTTCGACCAGCCCCACATCTTCTCGGCACAGGGCGGCTACCAGCTCCCCTGGGACCTGTCGGTGTCGGCTCAGGTGCAGTACGTCTCCGGCAACCCCGACACGCCCTACAACGCTGGGATCTACGACGCGGACGGCGGATACTACGCCCCGTTCCGCGTCGGCGCGTATAACACCAGCCGCCTGCCGCCGTACTTCCAGACCTCACTCCGGGCTGAGCGCCGCTGGACCCTGCGCACCTGGCGCCTGGACACCTACGTGGACCTGCTCAACGCGGTCAGGGGAGTGAACCCGGAATTCACCCTCTATGACTACGACTACTCCCACACCGCCTACGTCCGGGGCCTCCCGTTCATCCCCAACGTCGGCTTTGAGGCGGAGTTCTCGCTATGATCGCCCTGCTGCTCCTCGCCGGGTGCGTGGTGGGGGGGGCCGACGAGCCCCGCCCCAGAGATCTGGCCTCCTCGTGGGAGGTGGACCGCCTGCGCGTGCTCGCGATCCGCGCGGAGCCCCCGGAGGCGGCTCCCGGCACCGAGGTGGCCCTGGAGGCGCTGGTCGCGGGCCCGCCGGGGTTGGCGCTCCCCAGCGACCGGGTGTGGCTGGCCTGCGCCGAGGCCACCCCCCTCGGTTGCCCGCTGGACCCCGAGCTGCTCACAGGGGAGCCCACCCCGGATGAGCTAGTCGCTGCCGGCCTGATCGGGCTGGAGCCCCGCTGGGCCCCCACCTACACCCCCTCCGCCGAGCTGCTCTCGGACGCCGACCCGCGCGCCAGAGAGAACGGCGTCTACGTCACGGCCGAGGTGATCCTCCTCCCCGAGGGGGGCCTGGAGGCCGGCGCGTTGGACTTCAACGCGGTGGAGGTGGCCACCAAGCGGATCGTGGTCTCCGAGACCGGAGCGCCCAACCACAACCCCCCGATCCGCGGGTGGACGGTGGACGGCTGGCCCCTCCCCTCCGGCGCCACCGCCCTGGTCACGGCCGGCGAGGCCTACGAGCTCGGCATCGACGTGCCGGAGGACGCCCCAGAGGCCTACCAGTCGATGGACACAGACGGCCTCCTCCGCGACTACACAGAGGCGCTCTACGCCACCTGGTACGCGACCAGCGGCGAGCTGCTGGAGAGCTGGACCCTGCACCCGTGGCACCAGGCCACCTGGATCGCCCCCGCGGTCGAGGGACAGGAGGGTGTGTGGTGGGCGGTGCTGCGGGACCGAAGGGGGGGACTCACCTGGATAGAGCAGCCTTTCAGGGTCGTCTCCTCAAACCGTACCGGGTGAGAGATCCAACGCCTGTGGCCGCGACGGTTTACGGGATGCCGGGTTTGAAAAGGTTTTGACAGTCGAAAAACATTCGCTTCTATGCCTCTTTTTCGTCACTTTGCGTGCCAGGGCGGGGCCCGGTCCGTCGCGCGCCGGGCGGTTGCGCCCCACCGTGCTAAAGTCTGCCGCCACCCGTGGAGAGGTGCACCTCCCGCGCTGGGCCCGACCAGGAGAGTTCTCCGAATGTTTATGAAGAAGCATCTGATTTCTGCGCTATCTCTGGCGACGCTCCTCGGCGTGGCCACCCCGGCCGCGGCGGTCGAGGGTCCGGGGATCGACGCCCTCAAGGCCTACAAGTCGGGCGAGATCCAGCAAGAGGTGGTCATGAACCGCTTCTTCCTGAAGGCCGAGCGCTTTGAGGTCGCACCGCAGTTCGGGTACGTCCCCAACAACCCCTTCGCCCAGCGCTTCGTCGGCGGGGTGGTGCTCGGCTACCACCTCAGCGAGACCTTCGGGGCGGAGGCGCAGCTCTCCTACTCCCCCGACATGGGCGAGGCGGACCTCAAGGGCCTGACCTCGATGCTGGTCTATATCGCGGGCGACTCCGCCAGCGAGTTCCAGCAGCCGCTGGACAAGGTCACCCTCGCGGCGGCCTTCGCCGGTCGCTGGGCGCCGCTGTACGGGAAGATCAACCTGATCGGCGAGACCGTGGTCAACTTCGACGTGTACGGGGTTGGCGGGCTCGCGATGCTCTCCAAGGTCGACTACTACGCGACCTACGGGGGTCCCGAGGACATCGTGGTGCTCAACTCCCGGGGCAACTCGGTGAAGATCGGCGCGCAGGCTGGCATCGGGATGAACTTCTTCATCAACCAGTCGGTCGCCCTCAAGCTCGACGCGCGCTTCAACATCTACCCGGACACCATCCCGGCGTACGACCCGAACGAGCAGCCCACCGAGCAGCGCCTCTACAACAACTTCGTCACCACGGCGGGCGTCGCCTTCTTCTTCCCCAAGATGAAGCAGCGGCTCTACAACTTCTAACGGAGCGAACGTTCATGAAGCTCAAGACCCTGGCAATTTCGCTCCTCCTGCCCTGGACCGCGCTCGGCGCGAGCCCCGTGCCGGCCCTGCTCCCCTCCTACGACGCTCTCGCTGAGGGCGACGAGGACTCCGACGAGGACGACGGCGGAGACATCCTCGACGACATCCTCAACGAGGGCAAGAAGGAAGAGTCCGTAGAGCAAGAGCGCCGCGCGGTGCGGCAAGGGGACCTCGACGACCGCGTCGGCGTGCAGTCCGAGGCCCTGCTCCCCGAGGAGCAGCTCGCGGAGAAGCGCCTCATCAAGATCCTGCAGAAGAAGACCTTCATGAAGATCGGCCGGTACGAGGCCTCTCCTCACGTGGGCTTCGTCACCAACGACCCGTTCATCAACCGCTACCTGATCGGCGGCGCCTTCGCCTACCACATCACCGAGCTGTTCGCGGTGGAGGGGTGGGCGACCTTCTCCCCCGACTTCGGCGAGGCGGACTGGAAGCCGATCACCCACCAGCTGGTGCACGAGAACAAGGTCACCCCCGACATCTCGAAGGTCATCTTCTTCACCAACGCCAACCTCCAGTACACCCCCATCTACGGGAAGCTGGCGGTGCTCGGCGGCCAGGTGATCAACTTCGACGTGTTCGGCGTCTTCGGGACCGGCATCGTCCACACTGAAGACGACCTCGACGCCCTGCAGGCGGTGGGCGAGGAGGACGCGGAGCTCACCAAGTCCCAGAACCACCCCACCACCAACATCGGCGGCGGGTTCCGGATCATCTTCAATGAGAACCTGGCGTTCCGCCTCGAGGGCCGCTCCATGGCCTACGTCGAGACGATCCGCTCCACCACCCTGGAGATGAAGAACAACTTCTTCCTCGCAGGGTCCGTCTCCTTCTTCTTCCCCCCGATGGACTGACCATGAACCTGCAGAAGCTCATCGGCTCGGCCGTCCTCACGGCCACCCTCCTGGTCTCCTCTACCGCCTGGGCGCTCTCGGTGGACGAGATCATGAACATGTACAACGTCAAGGTGCCGGTCAGCATCATCGTCCAGACGATCGACAGCTCGGGCACCCACTTCACCACCGCCGACGTGCGCGCCCTCTCCGAGGGGGGGGCCGACCCGTCGATCGTGGAGGCGGTCCGCCGCCACGCGGTGCAGGAGACCGCGCCCACCGCGCCTCCTCCTCAGCAGGCGGCGCCCGCCACCCCCGCGTCCTCCTTTGACAGCGCCGATGAGCTGGGCGGGGTGCCCGAGGAGAGCTACACCGGTGAGGTCGGCGAGCCCGAAGACACCGGTCCCGTCGCGATCGAGGAGGCCATCAAGCGCTACCGGGCCAAGAAGTACCTCGGCGCCTCGCTCGGCCTGTATGACCTGCTCCAGCAGGGCACCTACCCCGACCAGGAGTCCAAGATCCAGTACTACCTGGCCAGGACCCTGTTCGACATGGGGATGTACCACTCCTCCCAGTACTATTTCATGCAGGTGGTGCGCAGGGGGCCCAACAACCCCTACTTCAAGTACGCCCTGCCCAAGCTGGTGGCGATCGCCAAGCTCACCGGCAACAACTACGAGCTGATGCGGATCGTCGCCAAGATCCCGCCCCAGGCCTTCCCCCGGCAGGCGCGCAACCACCTGTTCTACCTGATGGGTGTCAAGCTCTTCGACGAGGGCGAGCTCTCCCAGTCGGCCAAGTACCTGCAGCAGGTCTCCCCCAAGTCAGACCTCTACCTTCGGGCCAAGTACATCGAGGGGGAGATCCACAACGAGCGCGGCAAGCTCAAGAGCTCGGTCAAGGCCTTCCGCGACGTGTACCAGGCGGAGGCTGACCCCCGCGACGACATTGAGGCCAAGCAGATCAACGATCTGAAGGACCTGTCGCTGGTGAACATCGCGCGGATCTACTACGGCCTCGAGCGCTACGAGAACGCGACCAACTACTACAAGCTGGTGGACCGCCAGAGCACCTACTGGCCCGAGAGCCTCTACGAGCGCGCCTGGACCAGCTTTGTGCAGAACGACATCAACGACACCCTCGGGCTGCTGTTGACCGTCCACAGCCCCTACTACTCTGGGACCGAGTACCTGCCCGAGGCGACCTACCTCCGAGCGCTGAGCTTCTTCCAGCTCTGCGAGTTCGCCGAGGCGGAGCACATCCTGCTGGGCTTCGAGGACACCTACAAGCCGATGCGGGCCGAGATCAAGCAGTTCGTGGGTCAGTACAGCTCACCCGAGGGCGCGAAGCTCGCGGACCAGGCCTACGACGCTTATTTCTCGCAGGACCACCGCGCCTCCACCCTGTCCGAGAGCCTGTTCCTCCGCGTGCTGCGCAACCGCGAGCTCTCCTCGCTGGTGAACCACATGGAGTTGATGGACGACGAGGTCGGGGCGATCGAGGCCCAGAAGAGCGAGTGGCAGGCCTCCATCGGCGTGCACCTCAAGCAGATCATCGAGGAGGACCGCCAGCGCTACAAGCGCAAGGCGGGCGCGGTGCTCCTGCAGGAGATGTCCCAGCAGTACACGATCCTGGGCGACCTGATGTCCCAGTCCCAGATCGTGCGCTTTGAGATCGTCGACGCCCAGCGGCAGGACTACGAGTACAAGATGTCCAACCCCAACGTCGAGAGCGCCGCCGACATGACGGTGGACTACTCCACCTCCAAGGACATCATCTACTGGCCCTTCAACGGCGAATTCTGGACCGACGAGCTGGGGTACTACAAGTACACCGAGCACGGAAGCTGCCAGTAGCCACCGATTATCGAGGCGCGGGCTCCCCCGCGCCTCTCGTGGATTGAGGAGAACCGATGCACCGCACGCTCCGTCAGGTCACGGTAGGCATGAGCCTGGCCCTGGCCTTCGCCACCCCCGCAGCGGGACTGCTCCCCGGCGGTGTGGCCACCGCCTCCGCCGAAGAGGGCGAGCGCAGGGCGCTGAACGCCCGGCAGTTCGAGACCGACAACAGCCTCTCCGACGAGTACGCACGCCGGGCCGAGGAGAAGCGGCTGCAGTCGATCCAGTTCCTCAAGGAGCTGCTCGCCGACCCGGAGACCCAGGGGGACCGCAAGGCGGAGATGATGCTCCGCCTCGCGGACATGTACTTCCAGCAGGGGCGCTACCTGTACCTCACCGAGATGGGCGCCTTCGACGAGCAGTACGACAGGTGCTTCAACACCGAGGGCTGCAACACTGAGGGGCTGAAGCCAGACAACGCCGAGTCGGCGTCCTGGCAGGGAAAGTCGATCAAGCTCTACCAGCAGATCCTGTCCAACTACCCGCAGTACCAGCGCGCTGACGAGGCGACCTACTACCTCGCCTCGGCCCTGCAGGACACGGGGGATCGCAAGGACGCGGTCCGCTACTACGCCAAGCTCGTGAAGATGTACCCGGACTCCCAGTACGTCCCGGACTCCTTCGTGCAGATCGGCGAGTACTACTTCGACAACGACAACGCCTACCAGGCCCTCACCGCCTACCAGAAGGCCGCGAGCTTCCAGAACTCTGACAAATACCCGTTCGCCCTCTATAAGCTCGCGTGGTGCTACTTCAACGTGGGCGAGTACGGCAAGTCCATCGACACGATGAAGGCGGTGGTATCGTACTCAATGACCGCTGGCGAGGAGACCTCCGCCGCCCGCAAGCTGCAGCTGCAGGACGAGGCGCTCAAGGACCTGGTCCGCTTCTTCGCGGACGCCGGCGAGATGGACGAGGCCTACGAGTACTTCAACAAGCTCGGCAAGAAGGACCTCATCCGCTCCATGCTCAAGCGCCTGGCCACCATGTACTTCGAGCAGGGCAAGTTCGAGCAGTGCATCCAGACCTACCGGCGCCTGATCGCCGAGAACCCGCAGTCCCCCGACAACCCGGGCTACCAGGCCGAGATCATCAAGGCCTACAAGAAGACCGGCCAGCGCGAGAAGACCCTGGAAGAGATCAACCGTATGCTCAAGACCTACGGCAAGAACAGCGCCTGGGCCAGGGCGAACTCTTCAAACCAGGACGTCATTCGCGACGCCGAGGGGATGATCGAGACCAACCTGCGGCAGGTCGCGGTCGACTACCACACCGACGCCAAGAAGTACGGCACCGCGTCGGAGGCGGAGCGCACCTGGGAGCTGGCCGAGAACGCCTACACCGTCTACCTCGAGGAGTTCCCCGAGAGCTCTCACGCCTACGAGGTCCGTTACGCCTTCGGCGAGCTGCTGTACAAGCGCATGAAGTTCGACAAGGCCTACGATCAGTACATGACGGTGGTGAAGATCGACCCCCAGGGCAAGCACTCGCGCTTCTGCGCCGAGTCTGCCATCTTCGCCGCAGAGAAGATGGTCAAGGCGGAGGGCGGCGGCGAGATCTCCACCGCCAAGGTCGACGCCAACGTGGCCGCCCAGGAGCTCAGCGGCTGGGAGCAGAACCTCGTCAACGCCTGCGCCCAGTACGCGACCCTCTACCCAGAGGACACCAAGGTCCGGAACGTCATCTACAAGTCGGCCTACCTCCTCTACAACAAGTTCCGCTTCGAAGAGGCCGCGGATCAGTTCAAGCGGGTCATCTTGATGGAGCCCAGCTCCCGCGAAGCCGAGCAGGCGGCCAACCTGATCCTCGACTCCTTCGTCGTCCGCGAGGACTGGAGGAACCTCAAGACCAACGCCAAGTTCTACTACGACCAGCAGGGCCTGGGCTCCCCCAAGTTCAAGAAGGAGGTCTACAACATCTACGAGCGCGCCTCCTTCAAGCTAATCGAGGTGGAGTTCGCCGCTGACAAGGACTACGCCAAGGCCGCCGACGCCCTGGTGGCCTTCTCCGAGGAGTTCCCCGACTCCGAGGTGGCCGGTCAGGCCCTCAACAACGCCTCGGTCTACTATCACCAGGTCAACCGGGTGGCGGACGCGATGCGGATCCGCCACATCCTGGTCGAGGACGCCCGCTTCGGCGCCAAGAGCAAGTACTACTACGATCAGGTGGGCTCGCTCGGCTATGACTACGAGACCATCGCCGACTTCGGCAAGGCGGCCCACTACTACGAGATGCTGTTCGGCCTGTACCCCGAGCAGTACAAGAAGGTGAAGGCCGAGGACGAGGCCGCCGCGACACAGCTCCGGCAGGTGGCCAAGGACGCCCTCTACTCCGCCGCGCTGTACCGCAAGGCGCAGGGCGACTGGCAGGGCGCCATCGAGGACTACAAGCAGTTCGTAGCGGCCTTCGACGACGACGATCGCGTCAACGACGTGAAGCTCGCCATCGGACGCACCTACGAGGAGCAGGAGCAGTGGGCCCAGGCGGCCAACGTCTACTACGGCTTCTACACCAAGGCCTCTAGCGAGACCCCCCTCGACTTCACCTACTTCGCCCGCCTCCACTACGGGAAGATGCTGGCCAAGCAGAACCAGAAGGCCAAGGCGGTCAAGGTCTACGAGGAGACGGTCAAGCTCTACGAGGGCTTCGTCAAGGGTGGCGGGCAGCCTGGTGTCTACACCGAGTTCGTCGCAGAGATGATGTACGACCTCGCTGAGCCCAAGTACGAGGCCTTCGCTGCGCTCCAGATCACCGGGGGCCCCCCCGGCGCCAGCCGCAAGGCCGAAGACAAGGCGATGGAGACCAGCCTCAAGGCCAAGACCAAGGCCCTCGTCGAGATGGAGCAGACCTACTCTGCCATCATCGGGACCGGCGCGGGCGAGTGGGGCCTGGCCGGCGTCGTGAAGCTCGGGCAGGTGTACGAGAACATGGGCGAGGCCCTGACCAACGCCCACGTCCCCTCCTACCTCACCGCCGATCAGCGGGACATCTACACCATGGCCATTGAGGACAAGGTGTACCCTCTCACCGAGAAGGCGGTCGCCGCCTACACCCTCGCACTCGACAAGAGCTACGGGCTCACCCTCTACAACGACAACACGGCGTTCGCGACGCGGCGCCTCGGCAAGCTCCGGCCGAACGATTTCCCGGGACTCGAGGAGGAGCTCATCACTCCGCGCTACACCGCCCAGCAGTCCCGCTCGTTCAGCTTCGAGCCCTCGCTCTAGGAGAAAGGCCGTGCGATTCACTCACCGACTCATTCTGGCCGCCGCCCTCACCGGCCTCCTCGGGCCCCTCGCGGGGTGCCCCAAGACACCCAAGGTCGACATCGAGGCGCTGGCGGTGGACCCCGCCCTCAACTTCCAGGAGGGGGTCCGCGTCCTGCAGTCCCCCGACAAGAACGGGATGGTCAACCACCAGGCCGCCTTCGACTTCTTCGTCAAGTCGGAGGAGCTGGGTGGAGGCGCCAAGGCCTCCTACAACGCCGGCTGGACCGCCCAGATCCTCGGCAGGCTCCCCGAGGCGGAGGCCCACTTCCAGCGCGCCTACGCGGCCGATCAGAGCTACGAGGCCGCGATGTACTCCCTGGCCAGGGTGCTCATCGCCGAGGAGAAGGGCGATCAAGCCGTGACCCTGTTCCAGGACTACGTCGCCGCCCACCCCGAGCGCGTGGACGTGCGCAACGATCTGGTCTCCACCCTCGCCGCGGCCGGGCGCTACGACGAGGCGATCGAGCAGGCTCAGGACGTGCTCCGGCGCGACCCCAAGGACGCCTCGGTGTACCAGAACCTCTCGGCGCTGTTCTACGCCAGGGGCGAGTACGGCATGTCTCAGCTCTGCTCTGAGAAGGCCCTCTCGCTCAACGACGGGGACGTGGGCACCTACAACAACATGGGTGTCACCTACCTGATCCAGAACGACGAGCCCGCGGCGATCGACAAGTTCAAGACCGCGCTCAAGCTCGACGCCAACAACTACGAAGCCAACATGAACCTCGGCTTCATCGCGCTGAACTCCGGCGACTACACCCTCGCCCTCGACGCCTTCACCAAGGCGAGCGCCGCCAGGCCCGACTCGGTGGACGCCAAGCTCGGCCTCGCGGTCGCGCTGCGGGGCAACAAGGAGTACGATCGGGCCGCGGCGCTCTATGACGAGGTCATCAAGGCCGCGCCGGACAACCGCCTCGCCTACTACAACGCCGCTACCCTGCACGAGCTGTACCGAAAGGACTACCCCAAGGCGATCAAGATCCTCGACGCGTGGATCGCCCAGAACACCGGCCACCTAGGCCCCAACGACGAGGTGTTCACCCGCAAGGATCGCGTTGAGGCCTCGCGCGTGGCGGAGCAGAAGCGCAAGGACGAGGAGGCCGAGCGCAAGCGGGCGGAGGACGAGCGCCGTCGCAGAAATGAGGAGATGCTGAAGAGCCTGGAGGGGCAGCTCGCGAGCATGACCACCCAGATCCAGTCCAACGCCTCCTGCCTCGACCCCTCGCTGGTCGAGGAGCTCGGGATGTTCATCGAGCAGGGACAGATGGTGATCGAGGCCCAGGACGCCTCGATGGCGCCGGACATCAAGTCGATGCTCGACGACTACTACGGCCCGATGCTCACCGAGTCGGTGGCCACCTCCTGCGCCGCTGGCGCCGCGCCCGCGGCGCCCTCGCCCGAGGGCGCTGAGGCGTCCCCTGGGGACGAGAGCCCCGCCGCAGAGGCCCCAGCGGCAGAGGGCACAGAGGCCCCATCCGCGGCACCCGCAGAGGGCTGATCGCCCTGCGTGCCCCCTCGCTCTGGAGGATCTCCGCCGCGTCGCTCCCCTGGAGAGGCGCGGCGGCGCTGCTCAGGGAGGGGCGCCGCGCCCCTCCCTCCTCCCTCCTCCCTCGGCAGCGGCGGGGCATACCCTCCCGCAAAGCCTCGGTTCTCCCCTTGACGCGGTCTTGACCGGTCTCTTGGAACCCCCCCGTGGGGCCGCTGTCTGACACCTTGACGGGAACATGACTGGATCAGCCTTGTTCCGGTCGCCATACAACAGCATTATTCCGGTGCTCCACGGTGAGGTTCCCTCACCCCTGGGGTTCCTCTCAAGAGAGGTTGTCCAATGTTTCGCTTCGCAAGACTGATGACTGCCGTGGTGCTCCTCCCGCTCCTCGCCTCCACGGCGACGGCCCAGGAAGTCGACGCAGAGACCGGCCGTCAGATCAAGTACAAGGCCCGCACCGAGATCGACTTCGAAGGCGTGGACGTGACCGGTGAGCTCGTCAAGCCCCAGGGGCAGATGCTCATCGATCGCCGCAAGGCGGACTTCAACCCGCTCATCCGCCTTCGCGAGGACTTCAACGCAGAGATGCGTATGTCCGTCGACGAGGTCAAGTAAGCTCGCCCTCTCGCTCCAGGAGGCCCCATGGCCGACTCCAGCCAGGCCCTCGTCTTCGTCTTCGACGTCTTCCACGGTGAGAAGCACCTGCAGACCGTCGAGTACACCGCCGAGAGCGTCACCATTGGCAGTGGATCCCTCGCGCTCCTGAGCCTCCCCGGCTCGGGCCTCGCGGATCTCCACGCCGCGATCAACGTGCTCGACGACGGCACCGTCCAGCTCCTCGACTTCGGGTCGGAGGTGGGGACGATCCTCAACGGCGAGCGCGTCACCACCAACGCCAAGCTCAGCTCGGGAGACCGTATCGAGTTTGGAAAGATCGCGTTGAAGCTCACCCTTCGGCGCGGTGACGAGGCCACGGACGAGGCCGAGCTGCCCACGCCCAGGCCCGCCCCGGAGCGCGCGCAGTCCGCCCCCGCGGTGACCATGCCAGCCCCCGCGATGGGCCCAGGGATGGCCCTCGACGAGGCGGGTGAGGAGATCCCCGAGCCGGAGTCCACCGAGGACGTGATGAGCTTCGTGCTCCGCTCGGGCACCGCCACCACCTCGCTGGGGATCAAGACCGATCGCCCCAAGGTGCTGGAGGTGAACCAGATGTGGGGCGAGCTGCTCCTCGACACCAGGCACTTCCCCAACGACCTGGGCCGGAACGTCACCGTCGGCTCGACCGTGGGCTGGAAGTGGAACCTCCTCGGGGTCGACATGGGCTGGGTCCCCGCGCCCCTGCACGTCGTCCTCCCCTTCGCGCCCCCTATGTGGTCCGAGGTGTCCTCGGTCTGGCGCGATGACTTCTACGCCTCGGACGAGGCGATGTCCGGCGTGTCGCACGACCTGTTCCTCTTTGAGGAGGAGGGCAAGTACGTCGCCAACGTCCAGGAGGGTTGGGACGGCTTCGTCGACAAGGGCGACAACCGCTACACCTTCGCCGAGCTGGTGCAGGGCGGCGCCGCCCGCAAGGAAGGCGCTCGCTTCCTCATCCCGATGGAGGAGGACGTCCGCCTGATGGTGGACGTGAACGGCGTGGTCTTCTACGCCCACAAGGTGTTCCCTGGTCAGCGCATCGTCGACCGCGGCTCTGAGCAGGTGGACTACCCGTTCATCGCGATCTCCAGCTTCATCCTCTTCCTGGGCCTGCTGTTCGGGGTGCTCATGCTCACCCTCGAGCCCCTGCCTCAGTCCGACCAGTACGAGATCCCCGAGCGCTTCGTCGAGCTGCTGATGGAGCAGCCCGAGAAGGAGGAGATCAAGAAGCACCCCGACACCAACCCCGACGCGGGCGAGGGCGCAAAGGCCAAGCGCGAAGAGGGCAAGGTCGGCAAGAAAGACGCCAAGATGAAGACCGCGAAGGGCAACAAGGTCGACATGGCGAAGCAGATGCAGGACCGACAGATCGCCGAGAACGCCGGCGTGCTCGGCGCGCTGCGCGAGGGCTCGGATCTGGACGGCGTCTTCGGCACCTCCGGCCTGGACTCCTCGATCACCGGGGGCATCGGCGGGCTCATCGGCGCCAAGGGCACCCAGATCGGCTCCGGGGGCCTCGGCTCCCGCGGGTCGGGGCTCGGGGGCGGCGGCACCGCCGAGGGCCTGGGCGGGCTCGGCACCAAGGGCAGGGGGTCGGGGGCCAGCGGCTACGGCTCCGGCGGCGGGCACTTCGGCGACAAGTCCGACGGGGCGATCTCCGCGGTCTCCGGTGACCCCATCATCCTCGGCGCGCTCGATCGCTCCCTCATCGACGAGGTGATCAAGCGGCACATGAACCAGATCCGGTACTGCTACCAGCGCGAGCTGACCAAGAACCACAACCTCCAGGGCAAGGTGGTCATCAAGTTCGTCATCGCCAAGGACGGCTCGGTGTCCTCGGCCTCGGTGAAGCAGAGCACCATCGACAGCAGCGCCGTCGACTCGTGCGTCGCCTCCCGCTTCATGCACATGCAGTTCCCCCAGCCCATCGGGGGCGGCATCGTCATCGTCTCCTACCCCTTCCTCTTCGCTCCGGGCTGATCGCCCGAGCGTCCAGGACCCCTGGCCCGAGCGCTCGCTCGGGCCTTGCTGTACCCCGGGCCTGTCAGCAGCTTTTGACAGTCCCCCCAGGCCCCCGCGTGGTACTCAGCCAGTCGCTGCACGAGGTTGTCATGAAGACCCTGCTCTCCCTTCTCCTGATCCTGTCCCCCCTAGCGGTGAGCACAGTCGCTCACGCGGGAGACTACGACGATCTCGACGCTCCCGACTCCTCTCGACGCGGGAGCAAGGCCCCCAAGGCGAAGAAGGGCAACGAGGCGCGAGCCAGCCGCCAGGCGCTCGAGAACGAGATCGTGCGCGAGATCGAGCGCGGCCTCTACGCCAAGTCCACGGTGGGCACCACGATCTACCTGGGGAACCTTGGCAACACCATGGACCCCGGCACCACCACCGTGTTCACCCTGGGCAAGGACTTCCACGACACCGCCACCGACTCGATGGCCTGGGAGGTCTCCCTCTACCAGGGCCTGCACAACGGGCTGGACTACTCGCAGCAGGGCCAAATCTCGACCCAGGGCTACCCGCCCGCGCTGCTGCATCAGGGTGACTCCCGTTCCTTCATGGCGATGGCCGCCTACGAGTACAGCACCTACCCCTCGCGGCGGGTAGGGCTGGGCGTCCGAGCCGGTGGCGGCGTGATGATCGTCCCCCTGCTGATGGAGGCCAGCCACTACCAGACCGACGTGGTGGTGGGCGCCTGGCGGGGCACCAGCTCGGCGATCCACGACGGGATCCACCCGGTGGGCTTCGCCGGTCCTACCTTCGAGTACTACACCAAGCTCTCCCACTTCTCGGTGGGTGTGGACGCCGACGTGATGTACGCGGTGGGCATGGATCTCGGGCTCACCGCCGCGGGCTACCTGAAGTACACCTTCTGATCCGCTTGAACTTCCCGGGGGGTCGCGTTAGCTGCCCCTGCTTCGCCTGCCTCTCGGCAGGCTTTTTCTTCATCCGTACGACGGTCGCACCGTCCAATGCGAGGGCAGCATGAACAGCCAGATGGGTCTCCTCGGTATCAAGCTCGGCATGACTCAGATCTACCAGGATGACGGCGAGGCGATCCCCGTCACCATCGTCCAGACCGGCCCCAACAGCGTGGTCCAGGTCAAGACCGAGGCTACCCGCGACGGCTACAACGCGGTCCAGCTCGGGTTCCTCGCCAAGAAGGAGCACCGCGTCAACAAGCCCATGACCGGTCACTTCGCCAAGGTCGAGGTCGCCCCCACCAAGCACCTCCACGAGTTCCGCCTCTCCGCAGAGGACGTCGCCAAGTACCAGGCCGGTCAGGTGGTGGTGCTCGGCGACCTGTTCGAGGTCGACCAGAAGGTGGACGTGACCGGGGTCTCCAAGGGCGTCGGCATGGCCGGTGTCATGAAGCGCTACAACTTCCAGGGCTTCATCCGGTCGCACGGTAGCCACGAGTTCTTCCGTCACGGCGGCTCGATCGGTACCCGCCTCACCCCGGGCCACGTGCTCAAGGGCAAGAAGATGCCGGGCCACATGGGCGCCGAGCAGGTGACCGTGCAGAACCTCAAGATCGCCCGCATCGACACCGAGCGCAACCTCGTGTACCTGCGCGGCGGCGTCCCCGGCGCCAACGGGTCGCTGGTCCTGGTCCGCAAGGCGGTCAAGGGCAAGAAGTAGAGACCGTGGAGCGCCTCCCGCTTCACTCCCGTGATGGCCTGCGCCTCAGCGCGGGCCAGTGGCGGCCAGCGGGCACGCCCAGGGGTGAGGTCGTCCTCCTGCACGGGCTGGCCGAGCACATCGGCCGCTACGAGCACGTCGGCGCGGCGCTCGCCTCGGCCGGCTACAGGGTCCTCGCGGTGGAGCTGCGGGGGCACGGGCGCTCGGACGGCCCCCGCGGCCACGTCGCCGCGTGGGAGGACTACGTCGCCGACGCGCGCGCGCTGATCGACCAGCTAGAGGGCGATCGCTGGGCCCTGCTCGCCCACTCGATGGGCGGCTTGGTGGCGATGGAGCTGCTCCGCGAGGGCGGCCTCTCCACCCCGCCCCTGGGGATGATCCTCTCCGGCCCTCTGCTAGGCGTCGCGGTGAAGGTCCCCGCCTGGAAGTCCGCGATGGGCCGCCAGCTCTCCCGTTGGCTCCCCACCTTCTCGCTCCCCAGCGGGCTGGAACCGGCGAACATCTCCAGCGATCCGGCGGTGGTGCGGGCCTACGTCGAGGACCCCCTCGTCTACCCCACCGTCACCGCCAGGTGGTTCACTGAGATGAGCGCCGCCATCGCCCGATCCGAGGCCTTCACCCCCGCGCTCCCGATGTGGATCGGCTGGGGCGACGAGGATCGCATCGTCTCCATCGACGCCATCCAGGCGCTGGTCGGCCGCGCCCCCCAGGCACAGGTCCACCCCTGGCCCGGTATGCGCCACGAGATCCTCAACGAGCCTGCACAGGGGCGCGTGATCGCCTCGATGCGCGCCTGGCTCGACGATCGCTTTGAGGGCCGCGAGGCCTAGGTCCTCGGGCCGCGCGGCCGGGCCCCTCGGGCAGGACGGATCACCTCAAGCGCTTCCCCTCCGGCTCCCAGGCGGCTATGGGCAGACGCGCCCACAGCCGCGGCGGGTCTCTCGCGGGCCCGAGGCGGCGTACAGCGCTGGAGGTGCGATGCTCAGTCCCGCCGTGTTCTCCCGCCGTCGTCAGGCCCTCACCGCCCAGGTGGAGGGTCCCATCCTGCTGATGGGCAACGGGCTGCGCCCCCGCAACCTCGCGATGGCCCCGCTCCCCTTCCGGCAGGACAGCAACACCCTCTACCTGACCGGCTGCGACCTGCCCGACGCGGCCTTCCTCCTCCACGAGGGGCGCTGCACCCTGTTCCTCCCCGCCCCCGGCGAGGACGACGACCTGTGGCACGGGCACCGCACCAGCCTCGACGCGATCGGGGAGCGGCTAGGGGTGGACGCGGTGCGCCCCGCTGAGGAGCTCGCGCGCCACCTCGCCTCGCTCGGGCGGGTGCGGACCCTCGCTGTGCCGGACCGGGGCCGCAACGCCCTCGCCAGCCAGCTCACCGGGACCGCGCTCGACTTCGGGGTGGCGCACGGAGACATGGACCTGGTCCGCGCCCTGATCGCGCTGCGCCGGACCAAGGGCCCGGAGGAGATCGCCGAGATGAGGGCGGCGGGGGCGGTCACCCGGGACGCGCACCTCGCGGTGATGCGCGCCACCAGGCCCGGGGTCTCGGAGCTGGCCCTGGCCACCCTCTTCGACGCGGTGCTGGCGGTGCGGCGGGCCACCCCAGGCTACGGCACCATCCTCTCCCAGGCGGGCGAGGTGCTCCACAACCCCCACCACGACGGGATCCTAGAGGCAGGCCGCCTGCTGCTGGTGGACGGCGGAGCCGAGATCGGGAGCGGCTACGGCGCGGACGTCACGCGCGCCTTCCCGGTGAGCGGGCGCTTCAACCCCAGGCAGCGGGACGCCTACCAGGCGGTGCTGGAGGCAGCGGAGGCGGGCATCGCGCGCTGCCGCGCGGGGGTGCGCTACCGCGAGGTCCACGACGCCGCCTCGCGGGTCATCGCCCGCTTCCTCGCCGATGAGGGGCTGATCACCGTGTCCCCAGAGGTCGCGGTGGAGGCCGGCGCGCACGCCCTGTTCTTCCCCCACGGGGTGGGGCACCTGATCGGGCTCGACGTGCACGACCTCGAGAACTACGGCGATCTGCCCGCCTATCCCGCGGACAGGGGCCGCTCAGAACAGTTCGGCACCGCCTACCTCCGGCTCGATCTGCCGCTGGAGGCGGGGTGGGTGGTGACGGTGGAGCCAGGCTTCTACGCGGTGCCCGCGATCCTGCACCGCCCCGCCCTGCGCGAGCGCTTCGCGGGGATGGTGGACTTCGACCGCGCCGAGGGCTGGATAGGCTTCGGCGGCATCCGCATTGAGGACGACGTCCACGTCACCGCGAGCGCGCCGGAGGTCCTCACCCCAGGCATCCCCCGCACCGTCGAGGAGGTAGAGGCGGTCCTCGGCACCGCGCCGGAGCTGCTCGCCTGGGCTGAGTGAGGCTCACGCCGGGCAGGTCTGGGGGCGTGCTGCCCGGTCCGGCGCCTGTTCGCCGAGGCACGCCGGACCGGCGGCGCCCCCCCTGGCGGGGGGTGTCACCCCTCCGCAGGCCTGGATGCTCTCCCTAGCCGTCAGGGCCCCCTGGGACGCACCCCTCGGGCGGGGCAAGGCCGGCCCTCCATCCTCCGCGCGAGGATCGCTCCACGCGAGGTCCTGGGGCACGCACACCTCGGGCGGGGCAAGGCCGGCCCCCTCCTCCGGGAGGCCCCGCCAGGGCTGCGAGCGGCGGGCCTGTCAGCGGGCCGCCCTCCGGGCGTCGGTGGCTCCGCTGGGGCCGGGCGGCGCCCCCGTGGGTGGCGGGCCTGTCTATCGGGCCGCCCTCCGGGAGCCCCTCGCGCTGGCGGACCCGCCGCGCGCCAGGCGACCTCAGCCCGCCCCTCGGGCGGCCCCGAGCGCGCTCCCGACGGGGCCGCCCCAAGCTACCAGGCCTCCCCCACGGCCCCAGGGGGCTTAGCAGCGGCGCTGGATCACGGTGTCACGGATAAAGCGGGAGTCCTGCTCTGGAAAATCCAGGTTGTAGTGTAGCCCTCGGCTCTCGCGCCGCTGCATGGCCGACAGCACCACCATCTCCGCCACGTCGGCGATGTTCCTCAGCTCGATCAGGTCCGCCGTGAGCTTGAAGTTCCAGTAGTACTCGCGGATCTCGTCCTGCACCAGCCGGATGCGGCGCCGAGCCCTGGTGAGGCGGTTGTGGGTCCGCACAATGCCCACATAGTTCATCATGAACCGGCGGATCTCCTCCCAGACCTGCAGGATCACCACCTGCTCGTCCGAGTCCACCGCCTCCCCCACGTCCCACGCCGGCACCTCGCGGGGCTCGGCGATCTGCCCCAGCATGCCCCCCGCGTGCGCCGCCGCGCGCTCGGCGAAGACCGTGGCCTCCAGCAGCGAGTTCGAGGCGAGGCGGTTCGCCCCGTGCAGGCCGGTGTTCGCGGTCTCGCCGATGGCGTAGAGGTGCTGGATGCTGGTGGCGCCGTCGAGATCGACCCTCACCCCACCGCAGAAATAGTGCGCCGCGGGCACCACCGGGATGGTGTCTACCGCCATGTCGATGCCGAGGCTCAGCAGCTTGGCGTGGATGTTGGGGAAGCGCTCCTCGATCACCTCGCGGCTCAGGTGGCGCATGTCGAGGCAGACGTGGTCGAGGCCGTGGCGCTTGATCTCCGCGTCGATCGCCCTGGCGACGATGTCGCGCGGGGCCAGCTCCTCGCGGGGGTCGTAGGCCGCCATGAAGCGCTCGCCGCTGGGGAGCTGCAGCTTGCCCCCCTCGCCGCGCAGGGCCTCCGAGATGAGGAAGTGCTTCTCGGTGTGGTGAAACAGGGCGGTGGGGTGAAACTGCACGAACTCCATGTTCGACATCTCGGCGCCCGCCCGCCACGCCATCGCCATGCCGTCCCCGGTGGCCACCGAGGGGTTGGTGGTGAACAGGTAGGTCTTGCCGGCGCCGCCCGTGGCGAGCACCACCACCTTGGCCCGCGCCACCTCCACCTCGCCCGTGGCGGGATTGAAGAGGTAGGCCCCCACCACCGTGTCCACCGCGGGGGGGATCTCACCGCACCGGCGCGAGAGGCCTCGCTCGGTGATCAGATCGATGGCGACGAGGTGATCGTCGACCCTGATCCCCTCCGCCTGCCCCTTGGCCCGCAGCGCGCGCACCACCTCAGCGCCGGTGAAGTCGTCCGCGTGGAGGATGCGCCGGCGGGAGTGGCCCCCCTCGCGGTGGAGGTCGTACCAGTCGGCCCGGTCGTGGTGGCGGGTGAAGTGGGCGCCGAGGTCGATCAGCTCGCGGACCCTGTCCGGCCCCTCGCGCACCACCACCTCGACCGCCTCACGCCTGCACAACCCGGCGCCAGCGATCAGGGTGTCCTGTACGTGCTCCTCGTAGGAGTCCTCCTTGGACCACACCGCCGCGATGCCGCCCTGAGCGTACTGAGTGTTGCTCTCCTCCGGGCGGTCCTTGGTGATCACCCTCACCGTGCCGTGCTGCACCGCCTGGAGCGCGAACCAGAGCCCGGCGATGCCCGAACCGATGACCAGGAAATCCACGCTGTCCGACATGAGGCCTCCCGAGGTGCCGAGCGGCTCCTCCCTTACCCTATTCCTGCGGCTCACGGGCAGCCTTCCCCACCAAACAGGGGTTACTAGATGTCACCATCCCCGAGGGCCCCTTGAGCACTCCCCCCATCTCCCCCAACCTGATCACCCTCCTGCGCCTCCCCCTAGCCCCTGCCGCGGTCGCCTTCCTGCTGACCGGCACGGTGTGGGGCACCATCACCGCCGCGGTGCTGGCCCTGCTGCTGGAGATCACCGACCTCGCCGACGGATACGTGGCGCGCAAGTACGGCGCCGTCACCACCTTCGGGAAGCTGTTCGATCCTTTCGCGGACGCCTTCTCGCGCTATACGCTCTTCCTGGGGCTGCTCGGGGTAGGGGTGGCGGACCTGTGGATGGTGATCGCGATCTTCTACCGCGACTCGTCGGTGTCCTTCTTCCGGTCGATCGGCGCGGTGCAGCGGGTGGTCGTCGCCGCCCGGCCGTCGGGAAAGATCAAGGCGGTCATCCAGGGCGTGGGAACCCAGCTGATCTTCATCCTCTTGGTGGGACGTGCCTTCTTCCCCGATGAGCCGCTGCTCGAGAGCAGCCCCTGGTGGGTGATGCTGTTCATGACGGTGGCGACGATGCTGTCTTTTGTCGACTACCTGGTCGGCAACCTGCCCATCCTTCGGGCCTCCTGGAACCAGAAGCCCGAGTAGGCCCGTCGGTGGCCTCGCCCACAGGCCGCGCGGTGGCGCTGGCCCCGGCGGGTCCGATGCCATAGAGGCGGCGACATGTGGATACTCTGGCTCCTCGCATGTCAGCAGCCCTTCGGGATCGACCGCCACGATCTCGAGGGCACCCGCGTGGCCGCGCTCCGCGCCCGCACCACCTCTGAGGGTGGCGTCCCCGTCGTGCACCCCGAGGCGGTGTTTGTGCAGGGGGGGCGCCTGTGGGCCGACGAGGCCCCGGCGATGGTCTGGGGCTGGGTGGAGACCCCCGACGCGCTCGGCGCCCTGGGCGCGGGCTGGGAGGGGGACGTGCAGGGGCCGGCGCCAGCGCTCCCCCTCGACGAGGATGCCGGCTGGATCGGTCTGATCGCAAGCACCGCCGACGGCGCGATCTCGCGCGCGGCCCTCCGGTACCCGGTGGAGGCGCGACCCGAGCTGGGGCCGATCGCGGTCTCGCGGGTGGACGACCTGACCCTCAGCACCCTGGAGGCGGCGGACCTGGAGGCCGAGGCGCGCGGGGCCTGGGCCGTCACCCCCGAGGGGCCCCTCCAGCCCGGCGACATCGCCCTGCTGGGCGCCTCCCTCGCCGAGGGGCAGTGGACCCGGTGGATGGCCCTGGACGGGGCGGGGACCTTCGCCGAGCTCGACGCGGAGCGCAGCCACTGGATCGCGGGGGAGGTGGACCTGGACGCCATCGACACCGCGACCAGATCGCCGGTGGACCCCGGTGTGGTCAGCTTCCTCACCCTGGCGCTGGACCCGTCCGGCGGGAGCGATTTCGCGCTGTGGGACCTGGCGGTGGGTGACGCCCCCACCGGCCTCTTCACCGCCACCGGGCGCTTCCTCGCCACCGACACCCAGGTGAGCGGGCCCTGGGTGAGCGGCACCCTGGTGGCCGATGACACGGCCCACAGCGGGCTCCGCCTGGAGGGCACCGCCCACGCCGCCCCCCCCGATCCGGTCCAGCTCCCGCCCTGCGCCCCCACGGGAGCCACCTCCTTCGACCCCAACTGGCTGGCCACCGCGCGCTGTACCCGCGCCGAGCTGATCGGCGCCTCGGTGTGGGTGGAGACCCGATGATCCCCTCGCTGCTCACCGCCCTGGCCCTCGCCGCCCCGGTCACAGGCGAGCTGCGCCTCAAGGGCGCCGGCGACCCCCTCCCCGCGGTGGAGGTCCGCGCCAGCACCGGCCAGGTCGCCCTCAGCGACGCGGACGGGCGCTTCTCGCTCGACCTGCCCGACGGGCGCGCCACCCTGGTCTTCGAGAGCCTGGACTACCTCCCCCTCACCCTGGAGGTGCAGGTCCCCGCGCCAGCGCCGCTCACCCTCTTCCTGGCGCCCGCCAGGGCGCACGAGGTGGTGGTGGAGGCCTTCAAGCCCTCACCAGACGCCACCCGGCACATCGTCGACGCCGAGCAGGCGATGGAGACCCCCGGCACCCTAGAGGACACGGTGCGCCTGGTGCAGGCCCTGCCAGGGGTGGCGGTGCAGCGCGAGTACTCGCCGCAGAACGGCTCCCTCTCGGTGCGGGGGTCGTCGGGGTGGGAGAACCGCTACTACCTCGACGGCATCGAGGTCCCATACCTGTACCACTTCAAGCAATACGCCAGCGTGTTCCCCACCGCCCAGATCGACACCCTGGAGCTGTACCCGTCCAGCTTCGGCCCAGAGTACGGTGACGCCACCGGCGGCGTGGTGGAGGCGATCTCCAAGGCGGACGCCCCCAAGACCCTGCACGGCACCACCAACCTCAACTACGTGATGGGCGGCGCCAGCCTCACCGCCCCGCTCCAGGAGGGCTGGTGGATCAGCGGCGCGGGCAGGCGCTCCTTCCTGGACTCCAAGGCGGACGCGCAGTACCCCCTCTGGCCCCGCTTCTACGACTTCGCCCTGCGGGTGGGGAAGGACACCCCCGCCCGCAAGACCCAGTTCTTCGCGATGGGCGCCTCGGACAGCTACGACCGCACCCTGGTGGAGCTGGACGTGGCGGACCCCGCAGAGGCCCTGCGCAGCCCCACCTTCTCCTGGTCCCGCGCCTTCCAGATCGTGGGCGGGGAGCGCAGGTGGTCCATCCCCAAGGAGGACGGCCGCATCGTGGTGGCCCTGGTGCGCGACGCCCGGGAGGGCGCCATGTCCACCGGCCCCAGCGAGCGGGTAGAGCGCCTGGCCCTCGCCAGCAGAGGCGACGCCCAGCGCACCCTCGCCGAGTGGCTGGTGTTCGCTGGCGGCTGGGAGCTGCGCGGCGAGCGCGCCGACATCGCGGTGGGCGACGCCGGCCCCTACGCCGCCAACGTCGCCGCCGAGGCCCCCGCCCTGGGCAGAGGGGTGCCCTTCTCCGGCACCCCCTCCAGGGCCAGGGTCGGGCTCTACGCCCACACCCACCTGGTCGACGTGGGCCACGAGGCCCGGATCATCCCCGGCCTGCGTCTCTCGGGGGACACCCTCGGGCGCACCGCTACCGCCGAGCCCCGGGTGATGGCCCGCTGGCGGGCCGCGGACCAGACCGAGCTCAAGCTGGCCGGTGGGCGCTACACCCAGGCGCCCGACACCCTCTCGCTGCTCTCGCGCCCGGATCTCCCCCGGACCAGCTCCTGGCAGGTCGCCGCCGGGATCGAGCAGACCGTGGCCAACCGGCTGGAGCTGCTGCTCGACGCCTACGCCAAGCGGCTGAAGGACCCCCTCGACTACCCGTCCTCCGGGCTCCCGGTGGTCTACGACCGCGGCGACGCCTGGGGCCTGGAGCTCACCACCCGCTACCGCCTGCGCGAGGTGTTCTTCCTGTGGGCCTACGCCAGCGTGGCCCGCACCCACGTCGAGACCCCCGAGGGGAGGATCCCCACCGACGCGGACCAGCCCTACGCCGGCGGCCTGGTGGCCTCGTGGGACGTAGGAGGCGGCTGGACCCTGGGCGCGCGCTACAGGGTGGGTGCGGGGCTGCCCCTCACGCCGATCCTCGGGTCGGTCTACGACGGGAGCAGCGACGCCTGGCGGCCGATCTTCGGCGAGGAGAATTCGGAGCGCTACCCCGCCTACCAGAAGATCGACGGGCACCTCGAGCGCACCTGGGTCCACGACAGCTGGACCCTCTCCGCCTACCTGGAGGCCTGGTACGTGCCCAAATCCTCGGCGCAGCTCTATCCCACCTGGAGCTATGACTACGCCGAGACCGGCTGGGTGATGGGTCCGACCTTCTTCCCGCTGCTGGGTGCGCGCGCCAGCTTCTAGGCAGCGCGCGCGGCGGCGAGAGGGGCCTGCACAAGCGCGCAGATCGCGCTATAATGGGCGCCCTTCCCCTGTCCCCTCCCCCGCTTCTCACTCGGAGCCCCCATGAGCGGTGTGCAAGAGGTGCCCCTGCACGAGACCCTGCAGGAGCGCTACCTGGCCTACGCGATGTCGGTCATCATCTCACGCGCCCTGCCCGACGTGCGCGACGGGCTGAAGCCAGTGCAGCGCCGCATCCTCTACACCATGTTCCGCGAGCTCAAGCTCAGCGCGAGCGGGCGCTACCGCAAGTCGGCGGCGGTGGTGGGCGAGGTGATGGGGAAGTACCACCCCCACGGAGACCTGGCGATCTACGAGGCGATGGCGCGAATGGCCCAGCCCTTCTCGCTCCGCGCCCCGCTCGTGGACGGGCAGGGAAACTTCGGCTCGATGGACGGGGACAAGCCGGCGGCGATGCGCTACACCGAGTGCCGCCTGCAGCCCCTCGCCTCGGAGCTGCTCACCGAGCTCGACAAGCGCACCGTCGATTTCCAGCCCACCTACGACGGGCAGCGCTTCGAGCCTCAGGTGCTGCCAGCCCAGTTCCCTCAGATCCTCGTCAACGGGTCGGAGGGCATCGCGGTGGGAATGGCCACCCGCATCCCTCCCCACAACCTGGAGGAGGTCATCAACGCCACCGTCGCCCTGCTGGACGACCCGACCCTCGAGACCCCGGCGCTGATGGCCCACCTGCCCGGCCCCGACTTTCCCACTGGCGGGCGCCTGCTCAACACGCGGGCTGAGCTGCTCGACATCTACGAGACGGGCCGCGGCTCGCTCAAGGTGCAGGCGATCTGGAGCACCGAGAAGGACGGGCGCCGCACCCTGCTGGTGATCAGCGCCATCCCCTACGGGGAGCGCAAGGACCGCGCCATCGAGAAGATCGGCGAGCTGGTGACCCAGAAGAAGCTCCCGCTGGTGGTGGACGTGCGCGACGAGTCCACCGACGACGTGCGGGTGGTGCTCGAGCTGAAGCAGGGGGCCTCGCCCGAGGCGGTGATGGCCTACCTGTTCAAGCACACCCCGCTCCAGATCCACTGGGGGGTCAACCTGCGCGTCCTGGTGCCCGCCCACCAGCACCGGAGCGAGGACGACGACGTGCTCACCGGCGCCAACACCGCCCCGCGGCAGCTCGGCCTGAAGGAGATCCTGGAGCAGTGGCTCGCCTTCCGCCTCCAGACGGTGCGCCGGCGCTACGAGCACGATCTGGCGGTGCTCCGAGAGCGCATCCACCTGCTGGAGGCCTTCGAGCACATCTTCGACGCCCTCGACGAGGTGATCCGCATCATCCGCGCCTCCGAGGGCAAGCGCGACGCCGCCGAGCGGCTGATGGACCGCTTCGACCTCGACGATCTGCAGACCGACGCCATCCTCCAGCTCAGGCTCTACAAGCTGGCCCGCCTGGAGATCCTCCTCATCCGCGAGGAGCTGGAGGAGAAGCGCCGCGAGGCCGCCCGTATCGAGGAGATCCTCGGTTCGGATGCCGTGCTGCGCGCCAACGTCCGCTCCGAGCTGCTGGAGCTGCGCAAGCTCTACCGCGACGACCGGCGCACCCTGATCGGGGCCCCGGTGGACGAGGTGGTCTACAACGAGGACGCCTACATCGTGCAGGAAGACGCCTTCGTGGTGCTCACCCGCGACGGGTGGATCAAGCGCCAGTCGTCCTTCTCGACCCTGGAGAAGATCCGGGTGCGCGAGGGCGACGAGATCGCGTGGCTGGTGCAGGCGCGCACCCGCTCGCTCCTCACCCTGTTCACCTCCGCAGGGGGGGCCTATGTGCTGCGGGTGGACGATGTGCCCGCCACCACCGGGCACGGGAGCCCGCTCCAGACCCTGTTCAGCTTCGAGGACGGCGAGGTGGTGGTGGGGGTCTACTCCCACTGCGAGCGCCACACCGTGTCCGGGCCCTCGGCTCACCCCCTGGAGGACGAGGCTCCGCCGCCCCCCTGGGGCATCGCCCTGTCCAAGGGGGGAAGGGTGCTGCGCTTCCCCCTGTCGGCCCACGGGGAGCTGTCGTCCAAGGCAGGTCGCCGCTACGCGCGGCTCAACCCAGGCGACGCCATCCTGCGGGTGTGGCCCACCCTGGGAGAGGGCAACGTGGCGGTGGCCACCAGGCAGGGGCGCGCGATGCTGTTCCCGGTGGCTGAGGTGCCGATCCTCAAGGCCTCCGGCAAGGGCGTCACCGGCATCAAGCTGCGGGAGGACGACGAGGTGATGGCCTTTGAGCTGGCGATCTCCTCCCTCGACGGCCCCACGGTGATCACCGGCCAGGGCCGCGACGTGGTGGTCCGGGAGCGGAAATTCGCGGTCTCCAAGCGCGGCGGAAGGGGCCACGTGGTGCTCAGGCGGGGCACCATCGACACCTGGGTGCAGTCCCCCGCCCTGCTGCTCGGGAAGGAGGAGGAATGAGCGCCAAATACACCGCACGCGACATCTCGGTGCTCCAGGGGCTCGATCCGGTCCGCCTGCGCCCCGGCATGTACATCGGCGGCACCGGCTCCGCCGGCCTCCACCACATGGTCTGGGAGATCGTCGACAACGGCATCGACGAGGTGCTCAACGGGCACGCCAACCTGATCAAGGTCACGCTGCACGCGGACGGCACCACCATCACGGTGGACGACAACGGGCGGGGCATCCCAGTGGACACCCACCCCAGCAACGGCAGGCCCGCGGTGGAGGTGATCCTCACCACCCTCCACTCGGGCGGGAAGTTCGGCGGGGGCTCCTACAAGACCTCCGGCGGCCTCCACGGGGTGGGCTCCAGCGTGGTCAACGCCCTCTCCAAGCGGCTGGAGGCGCGCATCCGCCGGGACGGCAAGGAGTGGGTGCAGCTCTACCAGCGGGGCAAGCCGATCACCGAGCTGCAGGAGGTGGGACCGGCGCGGGGCACGGGCACGATCATCACCTTCACCCCCGACCCCAAGATCTTCGAGGACACGCAGCTCGACAGCCAGGCGATCCGGGCCCAGCTCCAGGTCAAGTCCTTCCTCCACCGAGGCCTGCGGATCTCCTTCCGCGACCTCGCCACCGGCGAGAAGCTGGAGTACCGCAACGAGGGCGGTCTCACCGACTACCTCGACTTTCTGATCCGCAAGGACAAGCTCCGCCCGGTGCTCGACGCCCCCTTCACGGTGGACAAGCAGAACGGGATCCACATCGAGCTTGCCCTCACCTGGACCGACGGCACCCGCGAGCACCTCCTCTCGTACGTCAACGGCATCCCTACCCCCGACGGGGGAACCCACGAGCAGGGGCTGCGCGACGGGATGCTCAAGGCGCTGCGCGCCTTCATCGACATGCACCAGCTGGTGCCCAAGAACCTCGCCCTCACCGCGGACGACCTGCGCGAGGGCGTGCTGGGGGTGCTGTCGGTGCTCCACCCCGACCCGCAGTTCCAGGGGCAGACCAAGGACCGCCTCAACAACCCCGAGGTCCGGGCGGTGGTCGACACGGCGGTCCGCCAGGTGCTGGAGCAGTGGCTCCACGAGAACAAGTCCCTCGGGGAGCGGCTGGTCGCCCGCGCGGTGCAGGCGGCCAGGGCGCGCATCGCCTCGCGCGAGGCGGCGACCAAGGTGCGCTCGCACAAGCCCACCACCGGGCGCCTCGCCCTGCCCGGCAAGCTCGCGGACTGCTCCTCCAACGATCCTGCTGAGACCGAGCTGTTCCTGGTAGAGGGCGACTCGGCAGGGGGCTCCGCCAAGCAGGGGCGCGACCGGCGCACCCAGGCCATCCTCCCCCTCAAGGGCAAGCCCCTCAACGCAGAGCAGATGACCCGCGCCAAGGTGCTGGCGCACGCGGACCTCTCCAACATCATCACCGCCCTCGGCTGCGGGGTGGGCAAGGACCTCAACGAGGAGAAGCTCCGCTACGGGCGGGTGATCCTGCTGATGGACGCGGACGTAGACGGGCACCACATCACCACCCTGATCCTCACCTTCCTGTTCCGCTACATGCGCCCGCTGATCGACGGGGGCTACGTGTACGTGGCGCAGCCCCCCCTGTACCGCATCCAGGTGGGGCAGCGGAACTACTGGGCCCTCGACGACGCCGACAGGGCCCGAATCGAGGCCGAGCTTCCCGCGCGCGCCAAGCCGGAGATCACCCGGTTCAAGGGGCTGGGCGAGATGCCTCCCAAGACCCTCTACGAGACCACCCTCGATCCGCGCACCAGGCGGCTGATGCGGGTGGACATACCGGACCCGCTGGCGGCCGACGCGGTGGTCGCCAACCTGATGGGCAAGGACCCTGCGCCCCGCTACGAACTGGTGATGGTGCACGGGGTCAACGTGGACTACGTCGATGTCTGAGGAGGCGCCGCCCGCCTACCGCCCTGCGGTGCTTCACGCGACCATGCTCCTGGCGGCAGGGCTGATGATCGCCGCCTACGCCCTGTCGGTGCCCCCCAACGAGGTGACCTCGATCCTCCCCCCCGAGGCGCTCTCGGCGGCGGAGTGGACCTCAGACGTCTACATGTACGAGTCGCTGGCGGACACCCTGCGGGGCGGCGGTGAGTACTACGCGACCCTGGGCGACCACCTGCGGCGGGGAAACTTTCCCAGGGTGCCGGTGTTCAACTGGCGGCTCCCCGGCTGGTACAGCCTGATGGCGCTCCTCCCCAGCAGCGGTGACGCGAGGCTGCTGGCGTGGGCTGGGCTGGCCCTCGCCAACGCCCTGGCGTGGCTCGGCCCGAACCGATCGAAGCGCGTGGCGCTGTACGCCGGGATCACCACCGCCGCCTTCGGGGTGATCGCCATCCACCGCCACGTCATCTTCATGACCGAGGCCCCCGCCGCGGTGCTGCTGTTCGCGTCGCTGGTGGCCTATGCGCGCGGCAGGGACCGCCTGGGCGCGGCCCTGGGGGTGAGCGCCCTGTTCGTCCGTGAGCTGGTGGCGATCTACGCCGTGATGGCGGTGGCGGTGGCCCTGTGGCGCCGACGCTGGGGCGAGCTGCTGGTCTGGGGGGCGGGCTTCGTCGCCTTCGCCGCCTTCTACGCGGTCCACGTCCACGCGGTGCAGGGGCAGCTGCTCCCCACCGACTACCTGACCGAGAACCGCTCCTGGCTCCAGCTAGGGGGCCTGCCCTTCGTGGTCCACTGCGTCGAGTTCCACCCCATCGCCCTGACCTTCACCAAGGGCGGTGACGCCCTGCTCCTTGCGCTGGCCTTCTTCGGGATGTGGCAGCGGGAGCTGGCGGGCGGGTGGCACCTGCGGGGCGCGGCGCTGGCCTACGGCCTGTTCTTCCTGGTTGCCGGCTTCCCCTTCAACTCCTACTGGGGGGTGCTGTGGCTCGCCCCCCTGAGCTGGCTCGCGGTGGCCGGGGTGGAGGTGCTCGGCACCCAGATCAAGACCCTGGTCGAGGCGGTGCGGCCCCCCGTCCAGCCTCCGCCCGCCGACCAGCCCCCCTCCCAGGGCTAGCGTCAGCAGCGGCGCCGACTCGCTGGGCGCTCGACGGGGGGCCCTGCTCCTGCGCTCGTCGCGCACAGAAGGACACGTCCTCCCAGGGGAACGGGGGTCACACGCCGATCTGCCCGGCGACTCGGCGCCCGGTTGCCGTCTGCATCACGCGACGAGCGACCTCATCTGACAGGAAGTCCGGTCCGAGCGCACAACGTCGTGGAACCACCGCCTTGTCCGAGGCTCGCCGTGCCCCAGCGCCCGGCGCGGGGCACGCGCCGATAAGGCTGGTTCGTTCGTGTTGGCACCAGGTCGCGACGCTCCACTGGCGGGGCGGGGGCTGCGAGGGGCTGCTGCGCCCGAGGCGATCGGCCACGGCCATCGTGGCGCCGTCCATAGCGCGGGTTCTGACGGACGACTCGACGGATATCGCGAGCGGGTGACAGACGAGTAGGCCGGATCTCCTGTCGGATGGTTCCTGTGGAAGGATGAAGCGCTCCCTGTGAGACGGTGCGGCGGATGGACCGGTGGCTCAGCGCCCGCTCGGCAGCGCTCGCCGGTGGGCGCGGGGGGCCTCGTCGGTGCGCGAGCGCCGGTGCCCAGGGCGCGCGCAAGAGCGAGGGCGCTGGGCGTCGGAGCCGCCCCTACATCCGGATCCCCGACAGGCGCTGGTAGACCTCGATCGCGTAGGAGTCGGTCATCCCGCTGACGAAGTCGGTCACCAGCAGCAGCCTGTCGTACACGCTGCCGGGGTCGGAGGGGAAGTGCTCGGCGATGAAGCGGAAGTTGGCCGACATCATCGCGTAGAGGCCCCGGGAGCGGAAGCCGCCCTCCTGATCGAGCACGGCGTCGGTGAAGGACGCGAGCAGCCCCTCCAGCGCCCTGCCCCCCGCCAGTTCCTTGGTCACCGCCGACCGGTGGGTGTAGATGTGCTCCCTCCCCAGCGCCTTGAGGGCCGCCATCAGCTCGCCCGCCACCCCGTCGAGGAGCAGATCCCCCTCGTGCTCCCCCGCGAGGATCGCGTCGTGATGGTCCAAGAAGGAGGTGGCAGCCGCCTCCATCAGGAGCTGCTGGGCGAAGATGCGGAGCCACTGCACGGTGAGCTCGTCGCGGCGCGGGTAGTCGCGGTTGATACGCGCGCGCTGCCGCTCCACCTTGGCCAGCAGGGCCACCCCCTCGGCCGACCGCAGGTGGTCGCGGAGATAGTCCAGGATCAGGCTGAGGCTCACCGCCTCCTTCTTCACCCCGTCCTCCACGTCGGCGGCCATATAGGCGATGTCGTCCGCAGCCTCCAGGAGGAAGACCAGCGGGTGCCGCGCCTCCCCCGTTCCGCAGGCCTCGCGGATCGCGGCGAAGGTGTGGGCCTCGGACTGGAAGTAGCCGATCTTCTTGAAGCTGAGCCCCCGCGAGGGATCCACCTCTAGGGAGGCGCGGGGGTACTTGATGATCGTGGACATGGTGGCGCAGGTCAGGTCGTAGCCGAAGACCTGCCCGCCCTTGTCATACATGTAGTGGACCTTCGAGATGTAGCGCAGGGCCTGGGCGTTGCCGTCGAAGCGGCGCAGGTCCTCCTGCTGCGCCTGAGCGAGCCCCAGGCCGTCGAGCCGGAAGCGATCGGTGTAGTAGCGCTGGATGACCTCCTCGCCATAGTGGCCGAAGGGTGGGTTACCCAGGTCGTGGATCAGGCCCGCGGTCGCGAGGATCGCCCCCATCGACCCCACGTGCCGCATCTCGAGGAGCCCGCGGCGCATCAGCTCTCGCTCCACCGTGGTGCCCAGGGAGCGCGCCAGGCTGGAGACCTCCATCGAGTGCGAGAGCCTGGTGCGGACGTAGCCGGTGCTCTCTAGCGGGAAGACCTGCGCCTTGTCCTGGAGGCGCCGCACCGCCGACGAGAACACCACCCGCGAGTAGTCCTGCTCGAACTGGTTGCGGCTGTCGTGGGGCGCCGCGCCGCGGGCCTCGGGGTAGCCGAGCCTGCGGGAAGAGAGCAGCTGGTTCCAATTCATCACCGCGCACCTCAGGAGGGGCCCCCTCCTTATCCCCTCCTCAGCGGGGCGGCGCGGGCAGGACCCGCTCAAGCGCGGCGCCATCGACGCCGTAGCGGACGACGCCCACGGCACCGATCCCCCGGCCTCTCGACGTGGGTCCTTGTTGCTACGCTCGTCGCGTACAGAAGTAAGCTTCCTCGCTAGGGAACGGCGATCCCACGCCGACACCCCTAGCGACTCGCCGCCCGTCTACAGTCTGGAGGATTCGACGAGCAACTTCATCCGATGATTCCTCTGGAAGGATGAAGCGCTTCCTGTGAGACTGGCCGGCAGACTGACCGGTGCCACGCCCACCCAGGGGCCGTCCACTGCGATGGCCTCGACCCGCACCACCGGCTCCCACAGCTCCCCCACCCGCTTCCAGGCGATGCCCTCGGGGAGATCGGCAGCCTGGACTGCCCGCTGGCTCCCGTCGGAACCGTGACGTGCATCGCCCCGGGGTGGCGCTCAGGCGAGGGCTGAGCGACCGCTGCGGACGCGTGGGGCACGGGGGTCTCCCGCAGGAGGGAGGGGCATCAGCGGGCGGGGTAGCTGCCCCGCAGCCGGAGGTGGGGGCGAGCCCCCCCCCTCCGTGACCCAGGTCCCTGTCCAGCGGTGCGAAGCGCTCAGGGACCATCGCGGCGCACGCGTCCCAGGTGGGCGTGGCCCAGGTGGGTTCGGGCGAGGAGAGGCGCGGGCCTGGTGGGGGGAGGCTGGATCCTTGCGCCGCTGCTCCCCGCGCGGACAGGGAGCGCCTGTGCCGGTGGCGCCGAGGCGGGAGATGTCCCTGAGGACCGCCAGGTGGCTTGTGAAGGGACGCGGACCGCGGCTATGATGGCCCCTCCCCGGGCCCCCGGGACGCCACCGTCCCGCGCACCCCAACCGCTGCTCTCTGCAATGTCATCAACTGGCGCCCACGCGGGGGCTTCCCTTCGGTGGGCAGGGGTCCCCGAGGTCGACAGGCCGCGACGCGCGCCCCGTCCCACGAGACGCCGACCCATCCCCTGAGGGGGCGTCACCCGGAGGTTCCTTGCGCACCGACTCCCTGCTCATCCGCGGCGGCACCCTGCTCCACCTCGACACCCCCCGCGTGGAGCGGGCGGACGTCCTGATCACCGACGGGATCATCACCGCCGTCGGCACCGATCTGCCGGTCCCCGCCAAGGTGATCGACGCCGACGGGGCCTGGGTGCTGCCTGGCCTCACCGTGGGGCACCACCACCTCTACTCGGCGCTCGCCACGGGGATGCCCTTCCTGGAGGCGCCAGCCACCGACTTCTCCGACATGCTGGCCAAGGTCTGGTGGCGCCTCGACGAGGCCCTCGACGAGCCCTCGCTGCGGGCCAGCGCCCTCGCCGGGGGGATCGGCGCCCTGCGGGCGGGGGTCACGACGGTGGTGGACCACCACGCCTCCCCCAACTTCATCGGGGGCTCGCTGGAGACGCTCGACGGGGCCCTCGACGAGGTGGGCCTGCGGCGAGTGCTCTGCTACGAGGTGACGGACCGGGGCGGCCCCGCGCGGGCCGCCGCCGGGCTCGCCGCTCACGAGGGCCTGCTCGGGAGGGCCACCGACGGCTTCTCGGCGGTGATGATCGGGGCGCACGCCAACTTCACCCTCGAAGACCACACCCTGGCCAGGGTGGGCGCGATGGCCCGCGAGGCGGGGGTGGGGGTCCACATCCACGTCGGCGAGGCGGTGGGTGACAGGGCCCTCACCGGGGAGCCGCTGGTCGCGCGAATGCGGCGCCTGGGGGCGCTGGTGCCCGGCTCGGTCCTCGCGCACGGGGTGCACCTGAGCCCGGACGAGCTGGCGATGGTGGCCGACGCTGGGGCCTGGCTCACCCACCAGCCGCGGTCCAACATGAACAACGCGGTGGGCTACGCCAAGCTCGCGGCCTTCCCACAGCGCACCGCGCTCGGCACCGACGGCATCGGCGCGGACCTGTTCTCAGAGCTGCAGGCGGGTTGGTTCCGGGCGAGCGAGGGCGGGGTGGGCTGGTTCCCCTCCCGCTGGCTGGAGCTGCTGCACCAGAGCTCGGTGATGGCCGGCGACAAGCTCGGGCTCCAGCTCGGCGCGCTCCGCCCCGGCGCGGCGGGCGACCTGTCCATCCTCGACCCGATCCCCGGGCCGCCCCTCACCGGTGACAACCTGGCGGCTGCCTTCATCTTCCGCCTGACCGCCGCTGCGGTGCGCCACGTGGTCACCGGCGGGGTGCAGGTGCTGGCCGACCGCATGCCCACCAGGGTCGACGCGGGCGAGGTGGACGCGCTCGCTCAGCGCCAGGCCGCCGCCCTGTGGGGCAGGATGAGCGACCGGCCTGCCCAGGACCTCACGAGACGCTGAGTATGCTCTTTCGCTTCCGCGACCTGCTGGTGAGCCTGCTGGTCACCGTGTCCCTGGGCACGGTGGCCGGGGTCGCGTGGACCAGCCACCACAGCGCGACGGTGGTGGTAGAGGACCTCTCGGGGCGGGTGCTCGACCAGGCGACTGGGCGGGTGCAGGAGCGGGTGGAGGCGCTGCTCGACGAGGCCACCCGCCTGGGGGACGACTGGGCGCTGCGGCTGGAGGGCAGGCCCCTCGACAGCGCCGCGCTCGACGCCCTGGAGCAGGAGTTCGTTCGCGATCTGTTGGTCCACCCGCGCTTCACCTATGTCTCGCTCAGCACGGCGGGGGGCGACTACTCGGGGGCCCGGCGGGTGAGCGCCTCGCAGATAGAGCTGCGACGGCAGCGGCGGATGCCGGACGGACAGGTCTCGCGGGTCGATCGCTACCTGGAGGAGGGGCGGTGGTCGGCACCCGTCACCGGTGTGGACGACTACGACCCCAGGCTCAGACCCTTCTGGGGGGTCGCCGAGCGGGCGGGCGAGGCGGCGTGGACCCCGGTCTACCTGTTCGTGAACAAGCCCTGGGGGGAGTTCCCCGGCGTGACCAGGGCGGTGCCGATCTACGACGATCAGCACGCGCTCACCGGGGTCCTCACCGTGGACTTCGACCTGGTGGACCTGTCGCACTTCCTCGGGCAGATCGCCCCCTTCGACGAGGGGCTCACCGTGCTCCTCGACCGCGAGGGGCAGCTCGTGGCCCACCCAGACCCCTCGGTGCTGGTGGGGGAGCGCGACGGGAGCTCCGCGCTGCTGCCGCTGGACGAGGTCCCCGATCCCCTGGCGCGCGCGCTGGCCACCGCGGTCCACGGCGGCACCCCGCGCGAGGGGGACGCGGCGCTCTCCCTCCTGGGCGAGCCCTTCGTGGCAGCCTGGGCGCCAGTGGACGGGGACGGGATCGGCTGGACCATCGCCACGACCCTCCCTGAGCGGGTGCTGATGTCTCCGGTGCGGCGCTCCTCGCGCCAGGCGGGGTGGATCGCCCTGCTGTCGTCCACCCTCGCGATCCTGGCGGGGGTCTTCGTAGCGCGCCGGCTCTCGCTCTCCCTCGGGCAGGTGGTCCGGGACGCGCGCCAGGTAGCGCGCTACCACCTGGACCCCTCGCCGCCCTCCTCCTCGGTGATCCAGGAGGTGGTGGCGCTGAACCGATCGGTGGAGGAGATGAAGGCGGGGCTGCGGTCGTTCCGCAAGTTTGTCCCCGCCGACCTGGTGCGCGAGACGCTCGCGGACGGCCAGGAGGCTGTGCTCGGGGGAGAGCCCCGCGAGCTGACCATCTATTTCTCCGATATCGTGGGCTTCGCCACCCTCTCTGAGCCGCTCCCCCCCGACGAGCTGGTGGCGCTGCTAGGGGAGTACCTCAAGCTCTCCACCGACGAGATCACCGCCTGGGACGGGACGGTGGACAAATTCATCGGTGACGCGGTGATGGCCTTCTGGGGCGCTCCCAGGCTGCTGGAAGACCACGCCCTGCGCGCCTGCCGAGCCGCCCTGGCCAACCAGACCCTCCTCGCCGCCCTGCGGGAGCGCCTGGAACGGCAGGGGCTCCCCCCCCTCCGGGCACGGATCGGCCTCCACACCGGAGAGGTGCTGGTGGGCAACATCGGCAGCCCGACCCGGATGAACTACACCGTGATCGGCGACGCGGTGAACCTCGCCAGCAGGGTCGAGGGGCTCAACAAGCGCTACGGGACCGAGATCCTCATCACCGAGGCCACCTGGCGGCTGGTCCAGGACCAGGTGGAGGTCAGGCCGCTGGAGCGTGTGGCGGTCAAGGGCCGGCGCGAGGGGGTCCTGGTGCTGGAGCTGCTCGGCGAGCGGGGCGAGGTCGACGAGGAGCGGCTGGAGATCGCCGCCCTGCACCTGCGCGGGCTGGAGCACTACCACCGCGGCGACTGGGAGCTCGCGGCGCAGCGGTTCGAGGCCATCCTGGAGCGGGTCCCCAGCGATCGACCCGCCGCGGTGCTGCTGAGCGCCTGCCGGCGCCTGGCCCTGGAGCCCCCAGACGAGCCCTGGGAGGGGGTGGTGCGGATGACCACCAAGTGAGCGTTCCCTCGGGCTGGCTGCCACACACCGCAGGTTCGGTCGGCCCTGCTGACGCTGCCACAGGCCGCGCGAGCGGCGCAACCTTCGGGTGGAGTGAGCGCCGACGCAGACCGTGCTACACTCTCGGGCCTACATGGAGAGAACATGCCCAGCCAGGAATTCCTCGACGCGGTGGCCCGCTCCAAGGAGCTGCCCGCTCAGGGCAACCAGAGCCTGCTCCAGCTGTACGCCCTCTACAAGCAGGCCACCGAGGGTGACGTGAGCGGCGCCAAGCCAAGCAGGCTGAACCTGAGGGCGCGGGCCAAATACGAGGCGTGGGAGGGGCAGCGCGGGCTCCACCAGGAGGCCGCCGCGTCGGCCTATGTGGCCCTGGTCGCCAAGCTCGGGGGGGCCTGACCCCGCCATGAGCGACGACAGCCCCCTCGAGGTCCGCATCGACAAATATCTCTGGGCTACGCGCCTGTTCAAGACCCGCGCCCTGGCGGCGGACGCGTGCAACGGGGGCAAGGTCAAGGTGAACGGCGACGCAGCCAAGCCCGCGCGGCACGTGAAGATCGGGGAGCTGATCGAGGCCCGCACCCCCGGTGGTCCGCGGGTGATCCGCGTCGAGCGCCTGTCGGACCACAGGGGCCCCGCCGCCGTGGCCGCGACCCTGTTCGAGGACCTCACCCCCCCCGAGGAGTTGGAGGCGATCCCGCAGCGGGACCGGGGCGCTGGGCGCCCCACCGGCAGGGACCGCCGCGCGGTGCGCCGCCTACGAGGCGTGTAGTGAACGAGGACCTCACCGCCAACCTGCTAAAAGAGGAGCTCTCCAGGACACAGCTCCGCAACGAGCGGTTGGTCGCCAGGATGATGGTGGTCGCGGCCCTGCTCATTGGGCTCAGCGGGGTGTGGGCGGGCCTGACCATCGACCACTCGCTGCTGGTGCGGCTGCTGGTGATCGCCCTCACCGTGTCGGCGTGGTACGCCTTCGCCGCGCCCCGGCTCCTGTCGCGGTCCACGCTGCCCGTGATGCAGTTCATCCACGTCACCCTCGAGGTGGTAGCGACCAACGCCCCGGTGATGGTGGACATCTTCACGGTGGGGCCGGTCTACGCCCTCACCAGCACCCCGCCCCTGCTGACCTTCGTGTCCGTGATGCTGGCGGGGATGCGGTTCAACCGCAGGCTGTCGTGGTACGCCGGGATCTTGGGGGCCACCGTCTGGCTCACCCTCTACGCGCTCGCCCGCGCCCACCTCACGGGGGCGGAGATCGAGGCGATGCCCACCCTGTCGTGGAACTTCGCCATACTCCACGCCTCCTACCTGGTTCTGGCTGGCTGGCTGTCGGCGCTGATCGCCAAGGCCGGCTATCGCCTCGCGCAGGAGTCCGTCTCTCACGTGCAGGACAAGGCCAGGGTGCTCCAGACCTTCGGGGAGTACGTAGCCCCCCAGGCGGTGGAGAGCATCCTGGCCGGCACCCTGTCCGAGATGGGGGAGCGCCGCGAGGTCACGGTGCTCTTCGCCGACATCCGCAACTTCACCTCCCAGTCCTCCCAGGTGGAGCCCGAGCGGGTGGTGGCCTGGCTCAACGAGGTGTTCGGCCCCCTCACCGACATCGTGGCGGACCACGGGGGGATGGTGAACAAGTTCCTCGGCGACGGGCTCCTGGCGGTGTTTGGCGCGCCCAAGGACGACCCCGACCACCCCGATCATGCGGCCCTCGCCGCCCTGGCGATGGCCGAGGCCGCGACGCGCATCCTCCGCCCCGACGGGACGCCCACCCAGATAGGGGTAGGGCTCCACGTAGGTGACGTGATCCTCGGCAGCGTAGGGACCGCGCGCCGCAGGGACTACACCGTGATCGGGGACGCGGTGAACACCGCCTCCCGCATCGAGAGCCTCACCAAGACGGTCGGAACGCCGGTGCTGGCCTCTGAGGCGGTGATCGAGCGGCTCTCGCACGCGCTGACGGCACGCACCGCGGGCCTCCATCAGGTGAAGGGCAAGGCGCCCATCGAGGTGTTCTCGGTGACCCACGCGCAGGGGGCCGAGCCCACCCCCAGCCACCCACAGTGAGGCCCCCAGCGCTCTCGGAGTCGGCCATGTCCCTGTCCCTCCTCCTGCTCCTCGCCTGCTCTCCCGAGACGGAAGACACAGGAGAGCCCCAGGTCACCGATCCCGGGTGCGAGGTGCTGGAGATTCAGGTAGACGGCGAGGACCCCCCGTCGGTAGGAGACCTGTGGACCGTGGGCCTCCACTGCGACGGCGCCGCCCTGCTGGGGGCGACGGTGGTGCTCGTCGACCCGGCTGACACCGCGCAGATCGACGTGAACCACGTCCACTTCACCCGCGAGGGCGAGCTGACCCTGTGGGTGCAGGTGGGCAGGTACCGCTCCTCCCGCCAGGTGGACGTTCAGGCAGCCGCGCCTTGACCCAAGACCCCGCCTGACCATAATAAGCACCTCTACAGGAGGACGGCCTCATGCCCCCATCGCGCGTTCAACCGGAAGAGCAATTCGTCGGTCCCCTGGGTTGGGTTGGGTGCGGCTGCGGCTGCTTCTCGGGGCTGCTCATCTTCGGGGCGATCATGGCGGTCACGGGGCTGCTGATGGGCGCGCACGAGTGGGGGCTCACCTGGCCGGTCTCGGGCGGGCTGAGCTGCGTGGGCATCGTCGGCGTGATCATCGGGATCGTGCTCTACATCAAGGGCCAGAACTAGCCCCCCACCCGCGCCCAGTTCAGGCCGCCCGGGAGCGCGCAGGCCTACGGGCGAAGACCGCGGGGACCCGAACCACACCGTTCAAGGCCTCGGCGGGCGGGCCTGC
>JAFGVK010000009.1 GCA_016938035.1 Deltaproteobacteria bacterium
AGACCCCCTCGACACCGACTCCGACGACGACGGGATGACCGACGGCGACGAGCACGCCAACGGCACAGACCCCCTCGACACCGACTCGGATGACGACGGCGTGACCGATGGCGACGAGGACACCCAGGGCACCAACCCCCTCAGCGGCGACTCCGACGACGACGGTGTGGGGGACAACCAGGAGCTCCTCGACGGCACAGACCCCCTCGACACCGACTCCGATGACGACGGGATGACCGACGGCGACGAGCAGGACAACGGGACCGACCCCCTCGACACCGACTCCGACGACGACGGGATGACCGACGGCGACGAAGACCTGGACGGCACCGACCCCCTCGACACCGACTCCGACGACGACGGGCTCGACGACGGCGAGGAGGACGCAGCGGGGACGGACCCCCTCAGCGGCGACTCCGACGAGGATGGCTACGGCGATCTCGACGAGCTCAACGACGGCACCGACCCCCTCGACCCCGACTCCGATGACGACGGCGTGGCCGACGGCGTAGAGATCGATGTGGGCACCGACCCCCTCAACCCCGACTCGGATGACGACGGGCTCACCGACCTGGAGGAGCTCGACGCGGGGATCGACCCCATGGACCCCGACTCGGACGACGACGGCCTGCACGACGCCGACGAGGTGGCGCACGGGACCGACCCCCTCGACCCCGACACGGACGGGGACGGGATCGACGACAACACCGAGCTCGACAACGGCACCGACCCCCTCTCCGGCCTCGACGGCGGGGACCAGGCGGTGGACGTGATCGACGGCTACTACACTGGCGGCTGCGCCACGACGCCCGCCACCCCCTCCGCCATCTGGCTCGGTCTCGCCGGCCTGATCGGTCTGCTCCGCCGCTCCCGCAAGGAGGAGAACTAAGATGATGAAGGTACTGATCGCGCTGGCCCTGCTCCCCAGCACCGCGCTCGCGCAGGGCATCGACGCCCACGACCTCTACCTCGCCCCCCAGCAGGGGGACGTGCGCTCCGCCTTCACCGTGCTCACGCCCACCGGCTTTGAGCGGGGAGACTGGTACGCCTCTGGCCTGATCGAGTACGGGCACGAGGTGCTGGTGCTCCACCAGCAGCTCGACGGCGGCGAAGAGCAGGAGCTCACCGCCCTCGGCAGCCTGGGCGCCCTGAACCTGGCGGCGGGCTACGCCCTCCACGACCTGGTCAGGCTCGAGCTCGCCATGCCGGTGGTGATCACCAGCGCCGGCCTCGACGGCAGCAACGGCTTCGGCCTGGGCGACCTGCGGCTTGGCCTCACGGTGCCCGTCTACCACACCGACGCCCTGGGGGTCGCCATCGCCCCCTGGCTCGACCTCCCCACCGGGGACGCGTCCGCCTTCCTGGGGCGCGAGGGCCTCGGCGGCGGGCTGAAGGTCGCCGCGGCCTACACCACCGGCGGCTGGACCCTGGGGGGCAGCCTCGGCACCGCCCTCCAGAAGGCGATCGAGCTCAAGAACCTGAACGGGGCGGATCAGCTCCAGCTCGGCCTGAGCGGCGGCTACGCCTTCAACGACAAGCGCGGCCTCACCGCGGAGCTGGTGATGGCGCCCGCCCTTAGCAAGAACGACGCCACCGGCGCCGGCTTCCCGGTGGAGACCCGCCTGGTGTCCCGGCACGGCCTCTCGGACGGGAGCAACGTGGTGTGGGGCGTCGCCAAGGGCGTCTCCGCGGGCGTGGGGGCCGCCGACTGGCGCCTGTTCCTCGGCGGCTCCTTCGGCTCCAGCGACGAGGCCCCTGTCCCCGACGCGGTGGTCCAGCTGGTCGACACGGACGGGGACGGGATCGAGGACAGCCTCGACGCCTGCCCCAACGAGGCGGAGGTGATCAACGACTACCTCGACACCGACGGGTGTCCCGACGCGGCCACCAGCCTCACCGTCGTGCCCACCTGGGAGGGCAAGCCCCTCACCGGGGCCGCAACCAAGGTGAAGCTCGGCGACGCCCGGCCGGTGGAATTCACCGCCGCCGCGGGGCCCTGGCGCAAGTCGGCGCTAGAGCCCGGCACCACCGCCTCCGGCTCAGCGAGCTACGGCGGCTGCCTCACCGGCGAGGGCGCGCTCAGCCTGTCCGAGGGAGACAACGACCTGGAGATCCCCCTCACCCGCCACACCAACCAGGTGACCTGGGAGGTCCGCAGGGCCGACGGGACCCTGATCCCCAACGCGACGGTCAGCTTCCAGGGCGCGGGGCAGAACCCCTGCGTCCCGAGCGAGGCCACCGTGCTGGGTGACGGCACCGGCACCTCCGAGGTGGGTCTGGGCGAGGCGATCGCCATCATCTCGGCCCCCGGCTACAAGACCACCCAGGTGCCGCTGGTGGTGGTCGCGGGCGACCCGATGAAGGCCGATCCCCTCACCTTGGACAAGACCCAGATCGAGGTGCGCAAGACCACCATCGACACGCTGATCCCGGTCTACTTCGACACCGCGAAGGCCACCATCCAGGATCGCTCCTTCCAGCTCCTCGACGAGATGGCCGCCACCCTGATCGCCAACCCTCAGTGGCTGAAGGTGGAGATCGGCGGGCACACCGACGCGGACGGCGCGGAGGACATGAACCTCTCCCTCTCTCAGAGCCGAGCCGAGGCGGTCCGGGTCTACCTAGTGGGCAAGGGCGTGCAGGCCAGCCGCCTTAGCGCCAAGGGCTACGGTGAGGCAGTGCCCGTGGTGGCGAACGACACCGCGGAGCACAAGGCGAAGAACCGGCGGGTTGAGTTCAAGATCCTCAAGCAGGCCGAGTAGAGCACCCCCCGGGGCCCGGCGCGTCGCCGCAGGCCCCGGGAGCGCGCCACCTGGGGCACCGACTCGCTGGCCTCTCGACGCGGGTCCCTGCTCCCACGCTCGTCGCGCACAGGAGTGTGCTCCCCTCCTGTGGAACGGCGGCCACACGCCGATACGCCCGGCGACTGGAAGCCAGTCGCCAGTCTGGAAGACGCGACGAGCGACTTCATCGGATAGTTCCTGCGAAAGGATGAGGCGCCCCCCTGTGCGACGGCCCGGCTGATGGGCCCCTGGTCATGGCCCATGGTCTCCTCATCCAGCGCGATCCGACAGCTCAGCCAACAGCGGCGCTCCAGTCCGCCAGCAGCGCCCTCAGCCCACACAGCCCCTAGAAGCGCTCCACCCTGGCGTGGCAGTAGGGCGTCTTGCCGGTCCGCTGGTAGTAGTCCTGGTGGTAGTCCTCCGCGGGCCAGAACACCCCCGCGGGCTTCACCTCTGTGGCCACGTCGTAGCCCCGGCGCTTGAGGGTGGTGATCAGCTCCGACGTGGCCGCGGCCTGCTCCTCGGACACGGTGAAGACCGCCGACCGGTACTGGTCGCCAATGTCGGGGCCCTGGCGCCCCCGCTGAGTGGGGTCGTGGATCTCGAAGAACAGCTTGGCGAGCTCCCGGTACTGGACCTGGTGGGGGTCGTAGCGCACCTGCACCGTCTCGGCGTAGCCGGTCCTGCCTGTGCTCACCTCGCGGTAGGTGGGGTTCGGCTTGTCTCCTCCCATGTAGCCGGACACCACGCTCTTCACCCCAGGCACCGCCTGGAGGTAGTGCTCGACCCCCCAGAAGCAACCCCCGGCAAAGTAGGCCTCCGCCAGCGGAGCCTCGGAGAAGCCCAGCGAGAGCGAGTTGACGCAGTGGCGGGTGTCCTCCTCGGTGTAGCCCTCGCCGCGGAAGACGTGGCCCAGGTGGCCACCGCACCGAGCGCAGCGGATCTCGACCCTGTGCCCGTCCGGGTCGACCAGCTCCTCCACCGCCCCGGGGAGCGCCTCGTCGAAGCTGGGCCAGCCAGAACGGGAGTCGAACTTGGCCTCGGACGAGAACAGCGGCGCACCGCACCTGGCGCAGGTGTAGGTGCCGTCCTGGTGGTGGTTGACATAGGCGCCCGAGAAGGGGGGCTCTGTGCCGCAGGACTCGATCACGCGGGACTGCTCGGGGGTGAGGGCGTTCCACTGGGCGCTGACGGGCACGGGGGACTCCTTGCCGCCGGCCGCGGCGCGGGTGCTCCCCGCCAGCCAGAGGCCGAGGGGCACACCCACCGCCAGCAGGCCGACGAGATAGGGGGTGAGGGCGTTCAGAGACATGCTGGCTCCTGAAGGGGTACCTCTGCCCTAAGCGCGCGGCAGAGCCGTGAGGGGCCTTTCTTCGCCGGAGGTGGGCGCGGCTACACGGGGGGTGCCCCGATCCTGACCCACCGACAGGCCGCACTGCGAGCCACCTCACATCAAGGAGCGCCGCCACCGTGGTAAGGTCCGCCAACTTCCCCTGGAGGCGGCGTGCTCCTCGCCCTGTTCACCCTCGCGGCCTGCACCACCTGCGGCGACCACACCGTCGGAGCTGCGGAGTACGGCGAGCGCTGCGGCGTGTCCGGCTCCTGGGGCACCGACGACGGCGTCGCGGTGTGGCTGTTTCTGGAGCCCTTGGGCGACCGCAACACCAGCGAGGACGGCGCCGTGAGCGAGCGCCCCGCCTTCGTCCTCGGCATGAGCGAGGCCCTGCTGGCCGAGGACTCAGAGGTGGAGGGGGCAGACCTGCTCGCCCTCTGCCTCCGCGATGACCCCGAGACCGGCACCCTGTTCGCCTGGCGGGCCGACACCGCCAGCGTCTCGGTGCTCCACGACTCGTGGCGCCACCTCTACACCAAACGGACCACCACCTCCTGGCGCTTCACCTGGGAGGTGTCCTGCGCCGACGCGGCGATGCGCTCGTCGGGGGACGACGTCATCGAGCTCTTCGCGGGCGGACTGGCGCCCTCCCCCTACGCGCTGTACGGCACCCCCCCGCACACGGGGGAGGGGCGATGATCCCACGCCTCACCGCGGTCAGCCTGGGGCTCCTCGCCCTCACCGGCTGCGACCTGTTCCTGGTCGAGCGCCTCCCGCCAGGCGCCCCCACCCCCCGCTACCCCACCCTGGCCCTCCCGGTGCGCTGCGAGCAGTCGCCGCTCGGGATGGAGCTGCTGGCGGTGGACCCCACCGGGGAGCGGCTGCTCCTGCAGCAGGGACGAGACCCCTCCGCGGGCGGCACCATCCTCCGCCACTCAGACGACTGGGGCGCCTCGTGGGACAACCTGGCGGTGGTCTCGAGCACCCTCAACCCCTACCCCACCTGGACCCCCTGGGGCGGCAGGCCCTCGGTGAGCTGGGTGCGCGACGGGGTGTGGGGGGTGATGGGGCCGCAGTGGGCCGAGCTCGTCGGGGGCACAGGCAGGCCGATCCTGGTCTACACCGCCGACGGCGGCGCCACCTGGACCCAGCACCTGGGCGAGGAGGAGGTGCTCCGGGTGGACGGGGTCCCCACAGACGCGGTGTACCGCCTCTCTGAGCAGGACGCCATCGCGGTGATCGGTGGCCTGAGCTTCGCCTCAACCGACGGCGGCGCCACCTGGGCCTCCGCGGGGAGCACCAGCGCCTGGGCCAGGACAGAGGACTACGAGGAGTACGACCTGCTCGACACCAGGGACGGGGTGGCGGTGGCCTGGATGGAGCCCCGCGATGGGCTGTCCCAGGGCTACCTGCTGCGCCCCGGCGAGGCGCCCGAGCCGCTGCCACGCGCGGTGATGGGCACCCCACAGGGGGCGCTCCTGAGCGGCGGGGTCCTGGCGGCGGTCACTGGGACCGACATGGGGGGCAGCAACCCCTTCCTGGCCCTGACCCTCACCGAGCTGGCCACCGGCGCCCAGACCGCTTTCCCGCTGGAGCGCTCCCTGTCCCAGATCGCCCTGTTCCGCGACGGCGGGGACAGGGTGTGGGTCTCGGCCACCGTCCGGGCCTACAGCTACGCGGTGGACCGCGACGGGCAGGACCTCACCTGGCGCTACGATCCCGCCACCGGCGTGCTGGAAGAGGTGCTGTTCGACGTCGGCACCCCCCTCGCGCTCCGGGTCATCGACGGAGCCCCCCGGCGGGACGGCGCCACCCTGCTGGTGTGGGCCCCCGCCTATGACGATGGCTCCGGCGCCCCGTCCTTCCTCCCCCTCCTCGACGGCTCGCGCGAGGCCTGGCGCTGCGCGGCGGGCGAGGACGTGACCGAGGGCGCGGTGGCGCTCTGCGACGAGGGCACCCCCGCCCACATGGCGGCGGGGCGCCTCTACCCCCACGCGCTCCGGGGGGCCCAGAGCCTCCACACCGACAAGCTCGCCCTGGACCCCTCAGGGGTGGCCTTCGTCGCCTCTCAGGCCTACGTGCCAGAGGGGGGGCTGGGCACGGTCCGCGCGGCACCCTCCCCCTCCGCGCCCCTGCTCCTGCACGAGGGCACGGCGCTGGAGGACTCCGTGTGGGGGGTGGACGCCCCCTCCGCCGGGGGGGTGCGCGCCCTGCGCGGTCCCCCAGAGGGCACCGCGAGCGCCGCCTACCAGCAGATGCTGGACGCGAACACCGGGGAGGCCTCCGCGGTGACGCCCCTGCCCTTCGACCGGACCGTGTACGAGCTGGTGGACGTCCCTGGCGACACCCTCGCGCGGACCGCGGGCGGCGCCCTCTCGCTGGGCGCGGCGCGCTCGATCCTGGGCCCCACTCAGGAGGTCCGGTTCCCCCGCTTCCTCTACACCCGCGGCAGCCACGGGGTGGTGGTGGATCAGGGGGTGCTGGACCTGTACACGGGCGCCAACGCGCTGTTCCCGCGCTACTTCACCCCCTTCAACCCGGGCGACGGCGCGCTCCCAGACCCCCTCGCCTGCACCCCTGAGACCTGCATCCACCTGGACGGGGTGATCCCCGCCGACGTGGAGGTGGGGGACGCGGGCGATCTGTACGTGCTGGACGGTATCCGCGGCCAGGTGTGGCTCCACGAGGCGGGCGCCCCGCTGGGGGCGTGGGAGGTGGTGGCGGCGGGGCTGTTCCAGCCCTCCGACATGGCGCTCCGCGAGGAGGCCGATCGCACCCTGGTCTACGTCCTCGACGGCCCGGTGTGGGTCTTTGACGCGATCCCCGGAGAGGTGGCACGATGAGCGACCGCGCGGCCCTGTGGGCGATCCTGGCCCTGAGCGCCTGTGGCGCCCGCGACGAGCGGGACGCTGGCCCCCTCCCCTCTCCCCTAGCGGAGCTGCTCCCCTCTGTGGCCCGCGACGCGCGCGGCTGCTGGGAGGACGGCCCCTGCCTCGACCCGCCCGCGGGGGGCGCCCTCACCTGGACCCGCGCGGGGGAGGTCTGCCTCAGGGGCGAGCGCCTGGGGGAGGAGGAGGGCGTGGTGCTCCTGGCGGGGGAGCGGGTCACCCCCACCAGGTGGAGCGGGTCCGAGGCCTGCCTCGCGGTGGACCCCGCCGCGCTGGATGACGGGCTGGTGCAGCTCATCGCGGCCAGCGGCAGGCGCTCCAACAGCCTGGGCTTCCTCACCCCCCCGCGGGAGGTGCGGCTGGTGATCCCCCCCCTGGTCGAGGTGGGGACGCCGGTGGTGGTGGAGGGCGAGAACCTGGGCTACGCCCACACCGGAGGCCCCTCGGTGCTTGGGGGCAGCGGGCGCAGGGTGGAGCTGACCGCGTGGGGCGCCGGAGCGGGGCAGCGCTTCTCCTTCACCAAGGGCGGCACCACCTGGGCCGAGGCGACCGTGGACGTGTACCCGCGCCTCCTCACCGGCTGCGCCGCTTCCTCCGCGGCCACCTGCGAGGTGGCGGTGCTCTCCCTCGCGGGGGGGAGCAACCTCAGCGAAGAGAGCGCCGCCGCAGCGGGCTACACCGCGCAGCTCGGCGGCCTGCCCGCCCAGCTGGAGGCGATCCGCCCCACCAGCGCCTCCCTGCGCTGGCCAGCGGGCCTGGAGCCCGGCGAGCACGCGCTGGTGCTCCGGCGCCCCGACGGGCTGGAGGTGCGGGGCGCCGCGACCCTCCTGGCGGATAGCCCGCTCCGGCTGGGGACAGAGGACCCGGACGGCTACTACCTGGAGCTGGCGAGCCCCCGCCCGATGGTGGTGGGGGGACAGGCCTGGCTGCACCTCTTCGCACGCAGCTTCCTCGTCGACGACGAGGGCGTCCCCTTCCCGGGGGACCTCACCCACGCGATGGTCCGCCTGGATCCCAGCGCCCAGGGGGAGGTGTTCGCCCTCCCCCAGACCGGGCGCCTGAGCTTCAACCTCGACGCCCTGGGCGATGGGGCGAGGGTGCTCCCGTTCCATGGCCGGGCGCTGCTGGTGGAGACAGGGGGACTGTGGGACCTGGGGAGCCCCGAGGGGCCGCTGGAGCAGACCCTGCGCTCCTCGCCCCTCGCCGCAGCCGACGAGGGCTACCTGGCCGACGCCCTGGTGGAGGGGGACGAGGTGATCACCGCCCTCGCCCTGTTCTACGCCGAGACCACCGCGCTGACCGCCCACCGCTGGGACGGGGCTACCTTCACCTCGCGCCCCCTGGGCTCCCTCAACAGCGCCCCTGGGCTGATCGAGGGGCGCAGGATCCAGTCCCCGGGCACGGCGCTCAGCGCCGCGGGGGTGTACCAGCTCCCCAGCAGGAGCGACGGGGGACAGCCCCAGGCGATCCGCTTCTGGCCTTGGGGCGAGGACCACGCGCTCGGCGATCCCGAGGAGGTGTGGAGCGGCGCAGGGGAGCGGATCTACGCCGCGCGGGCCCTCCCCGACGGCCTGCTCTTCGCGGCGGGGGACGGGATCCACACCGGCGTCTACCGCCACGGGCCCGACGGCACCGCGCAGATCGCCGAGCCCGCCCTGCCGGCAGTGGCGCTGCCCGAGCGGGGACGCGCGCCGGTGCAAGACCTGGCGCTGGCCTCCGACGGGGCGCTGGTGCTCCTGGTGGCGGACCGCTCCGGCGAGGCAGAGCACCTGCGCCTGATGAGCCTGCGGGGAGGCGCCTGGACCTACTCGGAGCCCTTCGGGGGGCTGATGAGCGCGGAGCGCGGCGAGGTCTGCGCCGGGCCGGTGAGCAGGGCGAGCTGCCCCACCGTCGGCCTGTACGGCTGCGCCCCCGCCGCGTGCCCGGTCCAGCCCGCGACCCTGGTGGCCAGGGAGCGGGTGGCGATCGGGGAGGCGGCCCTCAGCCTGGAGGGGGACACCGCCCTGGTCACCTGGACCTCTGCGCACCTCGACGCCCCAGCCGCCTACCGGTGGGGCCTGACCGAGGCGTGGATGAGCGGGCTAGCGGTGCCCTAGAGGGCACCGCTGCGCTGGCCTCTCGCCGCGTGTCCTTGTCCCTACGCTCGTCGCGCACCGAAGCACGCCTGAGCCACTCGCAGGAACCCCCTCTGCGCGTGGCAAGGCCGCCGACGCTACGGGAGAACGCCGATTTTCGTCGCAACGTGCTACGGACGAACCAGCGTCCTGGGAGAGGCCGCGCAGCGGTGGACTTTTTGCGAGGGGCTCTCGCTTCCTCCCAAGGGAACGGCGGTCACACGCCGACAGGTCTGGCGACTCAGCGCCCGTCCACAGTCCGGAGGATTCGAGGAGCCACTTCATCGGATGGTTCCTGTGGAAGGATGACGCACGGCCTATGAGACCCACGCGATCCGGTTCCCCAAGGGACAAGCTTGCATCGTCCATCGTGCCGCACGCTACGCCACACACCCCGCTCGTCCTTTTTTCCGCCGCGCCAGGGGCTCCTCCACACGGGCCCCTCTGGGGCGAGGCTTTGGAGCCCACAACACCGCGCTCCTGGACAGGGTGGGCCCCGCCGGGAAGGCCCAGCGGGGGGACCCGCCTCTCTGCCCAAGATCGCCCTGCGCGGGTGATTGGGTGGACCCGGCATGCGTGGGTGAGACGCTCCGGCTGATGGGCCCTCGCCCCCTAGAGCGCGCGGACGAAGTTCTCAGCGAGGCTCACTCCCACGCTGCCCTCCTCGTACCAGCCGTCGATGGTGAGCACCGCCTCGTACTCGCCGGGCTCCTGGTAGATGTGCACGGTGCTGGCCTGGTCGTAGGCCACCTCGCCGTCCCCGAAGTCCCACATCACCTGCTCCACCCCGTCGAACGCCATCCCCTCCACCGCGGTGTGGCCGTTAAAGAACACCTGGAGCGGCGCGTAGCCGCAGGCGTGGTCCAGGAGCACCGAGTCCACCCACCCCTCGCAGGCCTGCGGCTCCACGTCGGCGTCCACGTCCGCGTCGGCGTCGGCCTCCAAGGATCCCGTGTCGGCAGCTTCCCTGTCCTCACAGCCCAGCACCAGGGCGAGCAGCAGCGCTGCGGTTCTCATCCTGCTCTCCTGAATATCAGTTTTACCTTATCACAATGGCGGTGAGAGCGCCCTCCCCGGTGGATCGACGGTGCGTTACCGCACACCCTCCCGGAGGCAGCTATGTGCGATCGAATTCGTGACCCGGCCCTGATGAAGAGGATCACCACCGCCGAGGAGGTGGCTGGCTGGTTCAAGCCAGGGATGACGGTGGGCAGCAGCGGCTTCACCCCTGCCGGATACCCCAAGCTGGTGCCGCAGGCCCTCGCACGGCGGATCGCCAGCGAGGGCACCCCCTTCCAGATCGATCTGATCGCGGGCGCGAGCGTAGGGCCCGAGCTGGACGGGGCCCTCGCGGAGGTCGGCGCGATCCGGCGGCGCATCCCCTACCAGAGCGACGCGCTGCTGAGGAGGCAGATCAACGCCGGCCTGGTGGAGTACCGGGACATCCACCTCTCGCACCTCTCGCCCGAGATCCGCGCCGGGGACTACGGCGACATCGACATCGCGGTGATCGAGGCCCACGCCATCACCGAGGACGGGCACCTGATCCCCACCACCTCGGTGGGCATCTCCCCCACCCTGGCGCGCGTGGCGAAGCGGGTGGTGGTGGAGCTGAACACCACCCACCCCCTGGAGCTGGAGGGCATCCACGACATCTGGATCCCCAGAGACCAGCCCCTGCGCGACCCCATCCCGATGGTGAAGGCCCAGAACCGGATCGGCCTGCCGTGGATCCAGCTAGGCTCCGATCGCATCGACGCCATCGTGCTCTCAGACGTGCCCGATCAGCCCTCCGCCTTCCACCCTCCCACCGAGGTAGAGACCCGCATCGCGGAGCTGCTCCTCGACTTCGTCCGCCACGAGCAGGACCGCGGCAGGCTCCCGCGGGGCCTCCCCTGGCAGTCCGGGGTGGGCGGGGTGGCCAACGCGGTGCTCCAGGGCTTCCTCCACGCGGACTATCACCACCTGGAGTTCTACTCGGAGGTGCTGCAGGACTCTGTGCTCGACCTGGTCGACGCGGGGATCCTCTGCTTCGCCTCTGGCTGCTCTGTGACCCTGTCCGCGGAGGGTACGGCGCGCCTCCACAAGGACATCCGGCGCTACAAGCGCCACCTGGTGCTCAGGCCGATGGAGCTCTCCAACAACCCGGAATTGATCCGGCGCCTGGGGGTCATCGCGGTCAACACCGCGGTAGAGGCTGACATCTACGGTCACGTCAACTCCACCCACGTCAAGGGGGGGCACATCCTCAACGGCATCGGCGGCTCCGGCGATTTCGAGCGCAACGCCTACCTGTCGATGTTCGTCACCCCCTCCACCAGGGCGGGGGGCAGGGTCTCGTCGATCGTCCCCTTCGCCTCGCACATCGACCACTCCGAGCACTCGGTGAAGGTGATCGTGACCGAGCAGGGGCTGGCCGACGTGCGGGGGCTCTCGCCGCGGCAGGTGGCGCGCGAGGTGATCCAGAAGTGCGCCCACCCAGACTACCGGCCGATGCTCCAGGACTACTACGACCGTGCGGTGCGCGAGGTGGGCGGCCACGAGCCCCACCTGCTGCGCGAGGCCTTCGCGATGCACGTGCGGCACATGGAGACCGGAGACATGCGCCCCAGGGGGTGAGCCCCTCCGGCGCCCGTCGGCGGGGGCTCCACCGACCCGCGGGAGCTGGAGACAGGCGCCCGAGGGGGTGAGCCCCTCCGGCGCGGGCTAGCCGCACCGCCCGGGCGACGACCACAGCCAGGTCGAGAGGCTCGGTGGCGCGCGTCCGGCGAGCGCCTAGCGGGCGAGGAGGGAGGGCGCCGGCGCAGCCCTCCCTACGTCAAGGCCGACCGACGAAGCCCTCGAGGGGCGAGTCCGCGCGACCCGATCCTGGAGGGTTGGGGCTCACCCGCGCCGCCGCCCCACCAGGGCCACCAGGGCGAGCACCGTCCCGCCGAGGCCGAGCCCCGCGCCGTGGTCGCAGGAGCCCCCCGACAGCACCGCGTAGGCCTCGGTGCCGTCGCAGTTGTTGTCGAGGCCATCGCCCGCAGGGTCGGGCGCGTCGGGGTAGACGCTGTCATCGCTGTCGTCACAGTCGTCCCCCCCGTCCAGAACGTCCGGGTGCCCGTCACCGTCCGCGTCGCGGGCCTCGCCGCCGACGCAGTCGTTGTCCAGGCCATCAAAGGGGACCTCTGTGCCGCCCGGGTGGGCCTCGGCGTGGGTGTCGTCACAGTCGTCCCCGGCAGGCTCGCGCTCGTAGCCGTCGCCGTCCTGATCGTAGTCGGAGCCGCCGTCACAGTCCTGGTCCACCCCGTCGTACCAGACCTCCGCCGCGCCAGGGTAGACGGCGGCGGCGGTGTCGTCGCAGTCGTCCCCGGTGGGGGCGAGGTCGTGGCCGTCCCGGTCCTGATCGTAGTCGGAGCCGCCGCCGCAGTCCTGGTCCACCCCGTCGTACCAGACCTCCGCCGCGCCGGGGTAGATCGCCGCGTCCGCGTCATCGCAGTCGCGGCCTCCCAGGAGGGTGGAGCCATAGCCATCGCCGTCGAGGTCGTCGTCGGGGGTGGAGGGGTCGCAGTCGTCATCGAGACCGTTGTGGGGCAGCTCCTCGGCGCCGGGGTGGACGGCCCCGCGCCGATCGTCGCAGTCATCGCCGAGGAGGTAGCCGTCGTGATCGAGGTCATTGTCCTCGGTGCTGGGGTCGCAGTCATCGTCCTTGTCGTTGTACGGGCGCTCGGTGGCGCCTGGGTTCACCGCGGGGTCGCGGTCGTCGCAGTCGGCCCCGTCGGGGAGGGCGTAGGCGCCGTCGCCGTCCCGATCGCTGAGATCGGTGCCGGAGCAGTCCTCGTCGATCCCGTTGTTGGGCAGGTCCGCCGCGCCGGAGTGGACCGCCGCGTCGGTGTCGGCGCAGTCGTCGCCACCGTAGGCGTCCGCGTCGTGGCCATCGCCGTCCCGGTCGTAGTCGGAGCCGCCGCCGCAGTCCTGGTCCACCCCGTCATACCAGACCTCGGCGGCGTGCGGGTGGCGCGCGGCGCTCCCGTCGTCGCAGTCGTCGCCGCCGTAGGCGTCCGCGTCGTACCCGTCCCCGTCGGCGTCGTAGTCGGAGCCGCCGCCGCAGTCCTGGTCCACCCCGTCGTACCAGACCTCCGCCGCGCCTGGGTGGATCGCCGCGCTGTCGTCGTCGCAGTCGTCGCCACCGTGGGCGTCCGCGTCGTACCCGTCCCCGTCCCCGTCGAGGAGGTCGGCGCCGTCGCAGTCCTGGTCGATCCCGTCGTGGGGCACCTCGACGCTGCCAGGGTGGATGGCGGGGTCCTCGTCGTCGCAGTCGAGCCCGCCCGCGAAGTCAGCCCCGTACCCGTCCCCGTCCCCGTCGAGGAGGTCGGCGCCGTCGCAGTCCTGGTCGATCCCGTCGTGGGCGAGCTCCGTGGCCTCGGGGAAGCGGCCGCCGTCCAGATCGTCGCAGTCGCTCGCCAGGGGGAAGCCGTCGCCGTCGAGGTCGTCGTCAGGGGTGGTGCCGTCGCAGTCGTTGTCGAGGCCGTCGTAGGGGAGCTCCGCGAGGTCACCGCTGACCAGCGCCTGCCCATCGTCGCAGTCCGTCCCGCCGCAGCTGGCGAGGAAGGCCCCGTCACCGTCCTCATCGGGGCAGGGGTCCTCGCAGACGAAGGGGAGGTCGATCGCGCAGGCGAGGTCATTCCAGGCGCCCTCCTCGTCGAGGATCGCGCAGTCCTCCCCGCCGTCCGAGTCGTTGGGCTCCAGGCCGGTCCAGCCCACAAAGGAGGTGGAGGGCTCGGCGATCCAGCGCCACGTTCCCTCGTCCTCCGCGTCCGAGAAGCCGATCCAGGTCTCGGCGTGGTCTTCAATGACCCCCGCGAGCCAGGCGTTCTCGCCGGCGCTGGTGATCACCACGAGCTGCTGCCCCCTGCCAGCGCAGACGCTCGCCGCGGACGACCAGGGGAGCCCCACCTCGCAGAGCTGGAAGGACTGGCCCCCGTAGCTCCCCAGCGCCTCGCAGGCGCACTCGGGCGCCTCGTCGACCCCCCCGTCGCAGTCGTCGTCCACCCCATTGCAGACCTCGGTGGCGCCGGGATGGACGGCAGGGTCGGTGTCGTCGCAGTCCTCCGGCGTCGCGCCCAGCTCGTAGCCGTCTCCGTCCGCGTCCGCGTCCGAGGTGGCCGGATCGCAGTCGTCGTCCACCCCGTTGTACGGGACCTCCGCCAGGGTGGGACCCACCAGCGCGCTGCCGTCGTCGCAGTCCCAGGCGCTCCCCAGCCCGTCCCCGTCATCGTCCATCCACAGCGCGAGGGCCGCGGCGTTCCCCCCCGTGGCCCCGAGCAGGAGCGGGGTCGCCCCCATCGGGTTGTGCTGGTCGCTCCCCACCGAGGCCGGATCCGCCAGCTCGAGCGGCCCCCCGTACACCGCGGTGTACCACCCACAGGACATGCTGGCGGGGTCCTCGAGCGTCAGAGGTTGGCTCGAGGCCAGCTGCAGGTCGGGGGGCACCGACACGGCGTAGCCCGAGGCGTCCCCCGGGGCGTTCCCCTGCCACAGCTGCGTCCCCGCGCCAGTGAGGCTCGTGGTCCCCTCGGCCAACAGCCCGTAGCCCGCGGCGGTGCCCGAGAAGACGTTGTTCTCCAGCAGGACGTTGGCGTCCGTCGCCTGGAGCCCGGTGTGGGTCTGGCCGAGGAAGGTGTTGTGGATCACGTGGTCGGGGTGCTCAGCGGTGCTCGACTTGACCAACAGCCCCGATCCCGAAGGCGCGTCGTTGCGGAGGAAGAGGTTGTTCGACCAGGTCCGCTCCTCGGTCACCACCCCCGCCGCGTACACGATCCCCGAGCTATAGGCCCGGTTCTCACAGACGAGGTTCCGGGAGAAGACCAACCGCTTGCCCCCGCTCATGGAGAAGACCGTGTCCCGAGCCGCGACGTTGCGGAGGAAGGACGAGTCGGTGATCGTCAGATCCGGCGTTCCACTGTAAGCCCCGTCCACCCCTACCGCGATGGCGGCCCCTGTCTCCGTCGCGGCGTTGTCCTCCCAGACGCTGTCGTGGAAGTGGGTCAGAGCGGGAGTGTAGAGGTAGACCCCGCCCCCGTCGTCCGTCGCCTGGTTGCCGTCGAAGCGCAGCCCTGAGGCGGTGGTGGCGCCCTGATATCGGTACAGACCGGCCCCGTGCACCGCGTGGTTGGTGTAGAAGGCCACCCCCTGGAGCTGGGCGGTGTCTCCCCACCCCAAGTACAGGGCGCCGCCGCGGTCGGCGTAATTGCCCACGAAGGAGCCCCCGCTGATCGTCACCTGCCCCATGTCGCTGGCGATCGCCCCGCCCTGGTTGTTGCCGTAATAGTCCGCGGTGGCGACGTTGTCCTCGTAGTCGCAGTCCGACGCGCTGAGCGTCCCCATCCCCAGCGAGATGGCCCCCCCCTGACCCGCGGTGTTTCCGTCGAACCTGTCGCCGTCCAAGGTGGTGTCCGTCGTATCCCCGCGCAGCGCCCCCCCCCAGCTGTATCCGTAAGAGTCGCCCTGCGCGATGTTCCCCGTCCAGCGGGTGCCCGCAGAGCTCACGCTGCCGTGGTCGGCGTAGAGGCCCCCTCCCCTCCCCGCGGTGTTCCCGTCGAAGGTGCACCCGGTGAGGCTGACCGCGTTGTAGCCCGACGCGTAGACCCCGCAGCCCCAGGCCCCACCGCAGTCCAGCCCCGTGAAGACGGTGTCCTCCGCGGTGAGGCCGGCGTACGACTCCAGGAAGACCCCGCGCCCCGGCACCGCCCAGGGGGTGTCGAGCGGGTCGTCGATCACCACGTCCACGAGCTCGACCGACGCGTCCATGCCCACATAGATCCCGCGGGGATAGGCCTGGATGGTGAAGCCCTCGATGATCACGCCGTTGACCCCTGTGTCGAGGGTGATCACCCCGTCCCCAGCCTCCGAGGTGGTGAGGCGGGTGACCGAGGCCCCCCCGGCGCTGCGGAGGATGACCCCCGCGTTCCCCGCCTGGAGGTGCAAGGACTCCTCCCACATCCCAGAGTCAACCAAGATCAAGTCGCCGTTCCCCGCCAACGCGAGCATCCCGCCGATGTTCAGCCCGCAGTAGCCCGGCGCCACGGGGCAGTCATCCATTTCCTTCACGACATAGTAGTTGTTGGCCAAGGCCAGACCAGAGAGGATGAGCCAGAACATTCGCGCCTCTGAGTGTGAGGTATTGTAGCCCACCCCCGCCGCGATGAGATGCCTGTTCCGCGTCCCCCCTACCCGCTGAGCGTGAGCTGGACCGCGAGGGGCGCGCGCCCCCCGGTCGCGACCGCGCCGCAGCCTGCGGGGTGAGGTCCGGCGATGGGGTAGAGGAGCTTGCCCGCGCGTGCCCGGCAGCGCGCGACGCGCTCGCGCCGGGACCCGCGTCCCGAGGGCCGCAGCAGCCTCCCGCAGGGCGGCGTATCCCCACGAGGCCCACCGCACCCTGCTTCCCGCAGGGCGGCCCCTCCCCACGAGGCCCACCGCACCCTGCTTCCCGCAGGGCGGCCCCTCCCCACGAGGCCCACCGTACCCAGCTTCCCGCAGGGCGGCGCATCCCCACGAGGCCCACCGCACCCAGCCTCCCGCAGGGCGGCG
>JAFGVK010000078.1 GCA_016938035.1 Deltaproteobacteria bacterium
ACCTGCTGCCCCGCCTTCACCAGGGTCGCGCCCCCCTCGACCGCCTCGGCCAGGGTGCGGTCCACCTCGTCCGGCGAGCCAACGTTGTGGGCGAGGGTGAAGCTGCGGAAGCCGGCGCCCTCGGCGGGGACCGTGGCGTCCTCAGCCAGCGCCTCGCGCGGGTACAGGGCGAGGGTCAGCCCCTGCAGATCGAAGAAGGCGATCCCCTCGGCGCCATCGCGCAGCGGCAGGCCCAGCCCATCCCGGTAGAAGGCCACCGAACGGGTCAGATCGGCGACGCCGAGGGTCAGGATCGAGACGCGAGGCTTCACGCCGGCTCCAAGGCATCGGGTGTGGGTTAGAATACCGCCGAAGCTGGGAGGCGGCAATGCGAAGCTGGGCCTGGATCGGTGTCCTGGGACTGATCGCGTGTGACAGGGGCTGCAACGACGACCCGGAGGCGGGCACCCACCTGCAGGGGGAGCCGTGCACCGCGACCTCGCAGTGCGAGACCTTCACCGCCTGCACCGGCAACGGGGTGTGCGACTTCTACGGCGAGGTCGGAACAGCCGGCCTGGGAGAGGCCTGCGCCTCCTCGCTGTTCTGCCAGATCGAGTACGCGTGCAGCGCCGAGGGGCTGTGCGCGCCCCCCGGCAGCGAGGGCACCGGGAGCTTCGGCGACTCCTGTGAGGGCGAGGGCGACTGCCAGGCGAGCCTGCGCTGCGAGGAGGGCGCCTGCGCCGGTGTCCCCATCCCCGCCTGGGCCGGGGGCGCGTGCGAGCAGCGGGGGAGCGACGAGGGCCCGCTCCGCATCTACTACCAGGTCCCCAGGAGCGGGACGTCCGGGGACTTCTTTCGCCTGCCCTTCCCCAACGATCTGCGCGTCGACGAGGACGAGGTGGACCTGACGGGCTTCCCCGACCCAGGCGTCCAGGTGGACGCGGTGGGCGGCGCGATGTCCGCCTGGATCACCGCCGCGAGCTGGTCGTTCAGCGGCTTCGGGACCCAGGCCCCGGTGTTCTTCCGGGCCTCCACAGCCCTGGACCTGGGCGACCTGTCGGTCGGCCCTGTGGGGCACGGGACCACCGGCATCGTCGACCTGACCCCCGGCCCCGCCTTCGGCCAGTACGTCCCCGCGGGGATGCGCGCGGCCACCGCCAGGCAGGCCTACCTCTGCTACAACTGGGTCGCGGTCTTCCCCACCGGCGGCAGGCCCCTGACCCCTGGCCACACCTACGCCGCCTACCTCACCACCAGCATCACCACCAAGGACAACCAGCAGACCCTGGCCCAGGACGCGGACTTCACCGCCCTGGTGGCGGCAGAGCCCCCCTCCGACGCGGCCCTCGCGGCGGCATGGACCACCTACGCGCCCCTGCGCACCTGGCTGGACGGGGCGGGGCTCACCGGCGATCAGCTCGCCGCCGCCGCGGTGTTCACGGTGCAGGACCCGCTGGAGCCCGCCCGGCAGGTGCTGAGCGCGGTGGAGCACGCCCCCCTCCCGGAGGTGTCGCAGCGCCACCTGTGCGGGGAGGATCCCGGCCCGCTGGCGGGCGAGGACCCCACCAGGGGCTGTTTCGGCGCGGGGGTGGGGTACGACGAGCTCCAGGGCGAGGTGGGCCTGCCTCGCTTCCAGTCCGGGACCCCTCCCTACAAGACCGCCGCAGAGGGGGGGCGCATCGAGGTGCTCGGTGCCGGCCCCGCGCCGGTGGGCACAGACACGGTGGCCTTCGCCCTCACCCTCCCCCACGGCGACATGCCCGCCCAGGGCTGGCCCCTGGTGCTCTACGCCCACGGCGAGGGGGGAAATTACCGCTCCTTTGTGGCAGAGGGCCTCGCAGCGGACCTCTCCTCAGCGCTGCTCGACGACGGTCGCGAGGCGCGCTTCGCGGTGCTGTCCATCGACGGGCTGTTCCACGGCCCCCGCGTCCACGCCGAGAACCACTCCGCCTCCTGGCTGGCCATGGACCCCAGCGCCTACCACCCCGCGCGGCTGTTCCTGAACCCACTGAACCCGTGGTCAAGCATGGACAACCCCATCCAGGGCGCAGCCGACTACTGGGCCCTGAGCCGCTGGGCGGAGGACATGGCGTGGTCCCCCTCCGAGAGCCCCACCGGGGCCGAGGTGCGCTTCGATCCCGACCGCCTCTACTTCGTCGGCCGGGGCCAGGGGGCGGACGTGGGCTTGCCCTTCGCGGCGCTAGAGCCCAGGCTGCGCGCGGCGGTGCTCGCGGCCCCTAGGGGGCACAGCGCCGAGGTGATCGCCAACACCACCCAGCCCACCCGCCTCGCGACCGACGTGGCGGTGGTGACCGCCGACCCCTCGGTGGACCGCACCAGCGCCGCGGTGGGGCTGATGCAGCAGGTGCTGGAGCGCGGCGACGGGGCCAACTACCTGGACGCGGTGCTCACCGATGACGACGACGCCGAGGGCCGCTCGGTGCTCCACCTGTGGGGCCTCGGCGACGGCTGGGCGCCCGACGAGGCACAGCTCGCCCTGGCGCGTTCGGGGAGCCTGTCGGTGCTCACCAACGGCAGCGAGGCCCCGGAGGGGCTGGTGCCGGTGACCGCCCCCGTCTCCGGGAACCGCGCGGGGGTCACCGGGGTGGTGAGCCTCGGGGCGGTGGCGCCGGATCCGCACCTGACCCTGTTCGACGACGCCCTGGCGCGGCGCCAGGCGGTGCAATTTCTCGCCACCGCCGAGCTAGACGACCTGCCGGTGGTTGTGGGGCCCTGACCCACCCGAGGGCCGCGATCCACCGGGGCCCCTCCCTCCTCTCCGCCCGCGCCCCACCGTTCCTCTCGACCTGGCGCAGGATGGAAGGAGCGGGTCGCGGGAGCGCTCGCCCCCGCGCCGGAGCGGGAGGCTACTCCGGCTGAGCCTGGTGGTTGTAGCGGATCAGATCCGGGTAGGCGCTGCCCCCGTCGAAGGCGTACCTGTAGAGCTGCCAGGTGCCCATCACCCGCTTCACGTACTCCCTGGTCTCGCGGAAGGGGATGCGCTCGACGTACTCGTCGGTGGGCACGTTACCCCAGGCCCCTAGCCACTGGCGCTGCCGGCCCGCGCCCGCGTTGTAGGCGGCGAGGGCCAGGTAGGGGCTGTCCGCCAGCTGCTTGTGCATCGCGTCCAGGTACTTCGCGCCGATCGGCAGGTTCACCTCGGGGCGCACCAGATCGGCGTTGGTGACCTTCATCCCCAGCCAGCCGGCGGTCTGCTGGGCCGTGGCGGGCATCAGCTGAGAGAGCCCCCAGGCGCCAGCGAAGGAGCGGATGTCCTTGTTGAAGTTGGACTCCTCCCGCACCAGCGCGTGGAACAGGCGCGGCTCATAGCGGGAATAGGGCGCGGCGGCGGCCTGCACCTCGGGCCAGTAGCGGTCGGGGTAGCCCACCCGCAGGATGTCGTGCGCCTTGGGCCCCAGCGAGGGCGGCGGGCCGTGCTTGAGCCACTGGCGAAAGGCGTCGTGGGCGAACAGCCAGTCCCCCGCGTCAATGCGGGCCTCGATCAGCGCGGCCATCTCCTCCCCGGTCTGTGGCGCCTCCGCGGCGCGGCCCCACTCGGCCAGCCCCTCCTGCACCAGCCCCACCCGCATCAGCGAGAGGCCGGTCTGCAGGTGGGGATCCTCCCAGAAGCTGCGCGAGACGGTCCAGGTGGTCGCGGGCTCCGGCGCGATCCGCGGCTGGTCCAGGGCCGAGGCGACCTCCGGCGCCAGCTCCTGAAGCCGGCTGAAGGCGAGGATGGCGTAGAAGGAGGTGGGGTGCTCGCGGCAGAGGGCCTCCCACCCGGCGATCGCCGCGGCGCGCGCGGCGGGATCGGCCACCGCCACGGTGGGGTCCGCCACCTGCGGATAGAGGGTCCAGCGGGCCTCCCAGTAGCGGCCCGCGAGCACGTGGACGGGGTCCCCGTCCAGGGGCAGCGCCCCCAGCGACCTCGCGATTTTTAGGGCCTCTTCGGGCTGCCCGTCGAGGTAGTACGAGAAGGCCAGGCGCCAGGTGGACTCCGGCACAGTGTCCCCCGCGGGATAGCGCTCCAGCCCCTGTTGCCAGAGGGCGCGGGCGCCAGCCAGATCGCCAGCCTCCTGCAGCGCGATGCCGGCGCGGGTGAGGCCGTCATCGGCGTAGGAGTCGTCGGCGTACAGCGCGGCCATCTTGACGTAGGTGGCGGCTGCCTCCCGGTGCTGCCCCTTTCGGAATTGGGCGGTGCCCAGGAGGTACATCGCCTTGGCGCCGTACCCGCCCGCTGCCTGAGCGCAGCGCTCCCCCAACCCCTGCAGCGACGAGACGGTGGCGCTCAGGTGGTTGCGCTTGTAGTGGGAGCGCCCCAGGGTGAAGATCAGCCGGCAGGCGTCCTCCCCGTCCCCCTCCGCCGCGGCCCGCTTCGACTCGGCCAGAGCGATGGCGCCGTCGTAGTCACCGGTGCTCATCAGCGCCTCGGCCCGGAGCCCCGCCTCTTGCCAGGTCGCGGGGCGCCCCCGGAGCAGGGCGACCACCTCCTGGTCCTCCTCGGTACCGGCGCACTGAGTCCAGGCGCGGCGGAGCGCCGCCACCCCCGCCGGCTGCTCCACACCCCAGTGCCGCCCCAGGGCCAGGGCAGCGGCGGGCACGCCGGGCGCGCAGCCCTCCTGTCCCAGCACCGCCTCGTAGATCGGCCACGCCTCGGAGGTGCGAGCGAGGGAGAGGAGCACCTCAGCACGCTGCACCTGCGCCCGGGCCCAGAAGGCGCTCCCGGCGTCCACCGCCCCCAGGGGCTCCAGGGCGTCCACCGGCCGGATCGCCGCCAGCACCTCGCCCTCCAGGGCCCTCCGCCACGAGGGAGGCAGCGCCTCGGCCTGCGCCAGCAGCGGGAGCAGCGCCTCGGCCTCTGGGGCCCTGTCGGCGTGGACCAGCGACCAGGCGGTGACGTAGGCCCAGACCGGGGTGCGCGCCGCGTCGGCCTCGGCGAGCAGCAGGGTGGCGGCGGCGTCCCACCGCCGAGCGCGCAGCGCGTCCTGCTCCGCCTGAGACCACGATCCCAGCGACCGGAGCTCCGCGCGCTCCACCTCGACGAAGGGGGACGGGGCGGGCGGAGGCTGGGGGGCCTGGTACTCGCTCACCGCGCGCTCCTCAGTGGGGGCCGCGCAGGCAGGGAGGGCGAACAGGCTGAGGGCGAGGAGGGCGTTTCTCACAAGAGCTCCTGTCATCGAGGTGCAGACGCAATAGTAGCGGTGCCTCACAGGTTGTTGCCGTGAAGGAGGTCCCCCTGGCGAGCCGAGGCACACAGACGCTGCACACTGTGGGGCTTATCGCCCTCGCGGTCCTGATGCTCCTGTTCTGGCACCACCGCTGGCTGCTGCCGGTCAAGATGTTCGTGGTACTGGCGCACGAGCTGGGGCACGCGCTCGCGGCCCTGCTCACGGGCGGATCGGTGCTGGAGGTGTCCTTCGGGACCGACCAGGGCGGGTGGGCCAGGACCCAGGGCGGCAACGCCTTCATCATCCTCAACGCCGGCTACCTGGGGTCGACCCTCACCGGACTGGCGCTGCTCCGGCTGGGGCGCACCCCGCGCGCCTCACGGATCGGCCTCTCTGCCATCGCGCTGCTGCTCGTCGGGGTGGCGGTGTTCTTGATGAGCTGGCTGTCCATGGCTCAGGTCTACGCGGTGCTGATGGCGGCGGCCTTCCTGCTGCTCGGGCGCTTCGCGGGCGCGGGGCTACAGCGCTTCGTCCTGCGGGCGCTGGGGATGTTCTCGGTGCTCTACGCCCTGTGGGACATCGCGGACGACGTGTTCACCCCCGCTGGCAGCCCGATGTCCGACGCGGCGGCCCTGGCGCAGCTCACCTACGTCCCCTCCTGCTGCTGGGGCGTCACTTGGATCGCCCTGAGCGTGGGGCTGGTGGTGCTGTTCAGGAGGCGCCTGCTGTAGTGGAGAGGTAGCGAAGGCCGGAGAGCGCCCTGTCGCCACCGGATGCCTGCGGGATCGGGGGCGCTGGTTCGCGGGCGGAGTGACGCGCTCCGTGCCCCCTTGGAGGCCCTCGCCACAGGGGCGCCGGGTGGTCGGCGGACCGCCCTGTCCTCGCGCCCTACCGCCCCGCCACCCCCGGCAGCCACCACTCCGGCACCCCCTCGATCTCCACGATGACATCGCGCCAGTAGACCAAGTCCGCCAGCTCTGGGGGGAGGCGCACGCGGTCCTTCGCGGTGCACACCAGCGGCAGCCCGTCGGCCCAGCGGAGCAGCTCCGCTGGCACCACCCCGTGGTCCGGCAAGGCGCGGGACCTCCCAAGGGTCAGGGCCCGGAAGAAGTCTCCCGGCTGTCCCACCCCCGCGAAGGCCGCCACCGGCCCCTCTGGGGCGGGCACCACCCGATCGCCCAGGTGCCACGGGCCCTCACGGCGGCGCGCCTCGACCACCGGGATCGGCGCAGAGAGCGGGCCGCGGTGCGCGACGATCCCGTCCGCGGCCCGCGCCAGCGCCTCCAGCGGCCGGCGCTCCCCCGCCGGCAGCGGCCCTCGCGCGCCACGCCGCTGCGCGTCCACCACCACCAGCTCCAGATCGCGCGCCACCTCCCGCGCGCCCAGGCCGTCGTCGAGGAGGATGACGGTGGCCCCCGCAGCCTCCAGGGCGCGCACCGCCCTGCGCCGATCTCCACACGCGGCCACCAGGCTCCCGTCCCTGCGGTGGAGCTCCCCCTCATCGCCCAGGCCCGCGGCCCGCGCCCCCTCCCACGAGCAGGCCAGGCCCCTGCCCTGCCGGCGATAACCCCGCAGCGCCACCCCGGCGGTGTGGCCCCGCGCCCTGAGGGCCGCGGCCCACCAGCGCACGGTGGAGGTCTTCCCGGGACCCCGCGCGTCCTCGCTGCCCACCGAGATCACCGGGACCCCCGCCCGGTGCGGGGCGTGCCCCCGGACCCGCAGGTCCACCGCCGCGCCGAGGCGGTAGGGGCCGACCAGCGGTGCGGCCCACGGGCGAGGCGGGGCCTCAGGGGCCGGCGGGCCGCCCAAGAAGGGGGTGAGCGCCTCCAGGGTGTGGCGGACCGCGCCGGAGGTCCACGGGGCGGGCCTGGGCCCGGCCAGCGCCGCCGCGAGCTGATCCCCCAGCGCCTCGCGGGAGGCCGCGATCCTGTGGGGGAGCCGCGCCAGGGCCTCGGCGTTGGCGGTCGCGTGGGGGCCCACCACCACCGGGACCCCGGCGCGGCCAGCCTCGCTGGGGGAGTGCCCCCCCAGCGCGGGATCGAAGGTGCCCCCGATGAACGCGGCCCCGGCCCCCCGCAGGCAGCCCGCCAGCTCCCCCAGGCTGTCGAGCAGCAGCACCTCCACCTCGTCGGGCACCTGGGCGCCAGAGAGCCGGGAGCGCCTCGCCCAGGGGCGCCCGGAGGCCTGTATCAGCGCCGCCACCCGCTCCCAGCGCTCCCTGTGCCTGGGCGCCAGCAGCAGGGCCGTCCCCGGCGGCAGCGCGGAGAGGGCCTCCAACAGCGCGCCCTCGTCGCCCTCCCTGGTGGACGCCCCCACCACGAAGGGCCGCGACCACCGGAGGGGGCTGGGCGGCAGGGGGCGGTCCCCCTTCAGATCCCCTCCCACCACCGCCTCCAGCCCCATCGCCCGCAGCCGCGCTGCGTCGGCCCGGCCCTGGGTGATGTGGAGGGCCGCGCCCCCCACCCGGAGCAGGTAGGGGCGCGGCGCGGTGCCCTGGCGCACCCTGACACTGACCCGGACCGCGGGGGCTCCGTGCTCGGCGGCGCGCCGTGCGAGCTGCGGCCACCAGGTGTTCTCGACGAAGACCAGCGCCCTGGGCCTGGCCTGGGCCCAGAGCGGGGCCAGGGTCCAGGGGTGATCCACCGGCCGGACCGCCACCGCCACCCGCGACCCGGCGAACAGGCGGCGGGCGAGCGCCGCGCCGGTGTCTGTGTCCACCGTCAGCAGCACCTCGCCGGGCAGGGCGCGCACCAGCGCCTCAGCGGCGCCCACCTCCCCCAGCGAGGCGGCGTGGACCCAGATCACCCCCGGCGCCACCTGAGCCACGCTCAGCCCCCAGCGCTCGCGCCAGTCCCCCCGCAGGCGGGGGTGGACCGCGCTCAGCCCGGCCCAGAGCGGCAGCAGCGGGGTGGAGAGCCCCGCGCTCAGCCGCCAGATCACCGCCCCTCCCGCGCGGCCCACAGCGCCGCGTAGCGGCCCCCGGCCTTCAGCAGCTCGGGGTGGTTGCCGCGCTCCACCACCCTGCCCCCCTCCACCACCGCCACCTGGTCCGCCCCCTCCACCTGGGCGAGGTCGTGGGCCACCACCACCAGGGTCCTGCCGGGGCGGAGGCGGAGCAGCGCCTCGTGGATCGCCCTGGCGGTCTCGGCGTCCACCTGGTGGGTGACCTCATCGAGCAGGAGCACCCTCGCCTCCCCCGCGAGGGCCCTGGCGAGGGCGAGGCGCTGGCGCTGCCCCGCTGAGAGGTCGGCGCCGCCCCGCTGGAGCAGGTGGTCCAGCCCCTCGGGGAGCGCCCGCAGGAAGCCCGCCTCCCCCGCGTCCAGGGCGGCGTCCAGGGCCTGCGGGGGGAGCGCCCTCCCCAGCGACAGGTTCTCGCGCACCGTGCGGTGGAAGAAGGCGTCCTCCGACCGGACCACCGCCACCGCCCGCCGCAGCTCCGCCAGCGCGAGGCGCTCCACCGCCACCCCCCCCAGGGTCACCCCCCCAGCGCTGGGGCTCAGGGCGCGCAGGGCCACGGCCAGCAGGCTGCTCTTCCCCGCGCCGGACGGGCCCACTAGCGCCAGGAGCTCGCCGGGGCGCGCCTCCAGGCTCACCCCGCTGAGCACCTCGCCCCGCCCCCAGTCAGCGCGCACCTGGTCCCAGGCCAGGGTCAGCGGCCCCTCGGGCAGGGGCAGCGGTGCGGCGGGATCCTCCGGCAGCGCGGGCTCTCGCAGCAGGCGCTCCACCTCCTCCAGCGCCACCAGCGCCCGCTGGAGCAGGCTCCACACCTCCGACAAGCCCGACAGCGGGCGGCTCATCAGCCCCAGCGCCACCACGAAGCCCACCAGCGCCCCCGGCTCCAGAGATCCCGCCGCGACCTGGGACGCGCCCAGCCACAGCAGCGCCCCCACCCCTCCCGCGGCGAGGGTCTGGACCAGGGCCGAGGGCAGCACCCGCTCCACCTCCAGGCGCAGGCGCGAGGCCCGGTAGCGCTCCTCCTCGGCGGCGAAGCGGAGGGACTCCTGCTCCCCCGCACCGTAGGCCTGCAGGGTCGCGGCGCCCTCCAGCTGCTCCACCGCCAGGGCGGAGAGGGCGAGGCGGCTGCGCTGGACCTGCTCCGAGAGGCGGCGCAGGCGGCGCCCTCCCCAGCGGGAGGGGAGGTAGACCAGCGGGAGGAGCAGCAGGGCCCAGGGGGCTAGGCGCGGGGCGAGCACCGCCGCGGTAGCAGCCAGCCCGAGCAGGGTGACGGGGTTGCGCAGGGCGGTGACCGCGGCGGACACGCCGTATTGCAGCTCGTCGACCTCCCCGGTGAGGCAGGCCAGCCGCGCGCCGGTGGGGCCTGGCCCCAGCCGGAGGGTGTGGGCGTGCAGCTCGCGCCGCAGGCGAGACACCACCCCCCACGCGACCCCCTTGGTGACCCTGGTCCGCACCAGCCGCGCGGCGCCGTCCAGCAGGTACAGCCCCGCGAAGCCCGCCGCGACCCCGCCCATCGCGCCCACCTCCCCGCCCCCCAGCACCCGGTCCAGCGCCTCCCGGAGCAGGAGCACCGCGCTAGCTGGCACCGCCGCGGTCAGGCTCATCAGCGCCGCGGATCCCAGCAGCGCCGGCAGGTGGGGGCGGAACAGGCGGGCGTAGCGCCACAGCAGCGGGCTCACCGGGCCAGCTCGAAGAGCTGCCAGCGCCCCACCAGCCTGCCGTGGGCGTCGCGCCCCTCCAGCTCCGCGGGCCCCTCCAGCCGCGGGAAGGCCTCCTCGGTACAGGTAGGGTCACCAGAGGTGCGGGGGCGCACGAACAGGGCCCGCGCCGGCAGCGCGCCCTCAGCCCACAGATCGTACTGCGACCCGCGACCACAGCCGGGGAGCACCGAGGCGGGGAGGCCGGTCTCCCACGCGATCAGCGCCGCCTCCTGGTAGCGCTCGGTGAGGACCGGGATCGCGTCGCCACCCCGCTGATCGAGGGCAGCGCCGGCGGGCCTCGCCCACGCCCCCACCCAGGGCCCCAGCGCCGCGCCCTCCCCGAGCCGGGCGGCGGGGTCCTTGCCCGGCGGGAGGCTCAGCACAGGGGTCCAGGCGTGCGCCACCAGCGCCAGCGAGGCCAGCACCCCGAGCCACAACCCCACCTCCACCGCGCGCCGCAGCCTGGGACCCGCCCAGGACAGCCCCAGCCCCAGCCCAACCAGCCCTGGCGCGGTCCAGTGGGCCTCCGGGGGCCCCCCCACCGCGGAGAGGGCGAAGAAGGCGAAGATCGGGACCGAGCTCAGCCACGCGGTGCGCTCCACCCGCGCCCTGAGCCCCTGGTCCCAGCGCTCCCGCCACAGGCGCCCCGCCACCGCCACCGCCCACACCAGCCCCGCCATCGCGGTCAGCGGCCCGACCACCAGGAGCTGATCTCCGAGCTGCTGCGGGATCCCCACCCAGCCCGGGGCGCGGGGGCTCATCCACCCCTCCCCTAGCTGAAACTGCACGGACACTGCCTCGTGCCCAGCGAGCCACCGGAGGTGCGGGGCGATCAACCCCAGGGCCAGCGCGAGGCCCAGCCAGGGCCACCTGCTCCGCCACGAGGCCGGCCCCGCCGCGAGGATCGCCAGGGGCAGCGCGGCCAGCCCGCTGTATTTCGACAGCCCCGCCAGCGCAGCCCCAGCCCCGGCCAGCAACCACCACGGCCCCCCTGCCAGGGCGCCGGCCAGGGTCGCGGTCCACCCGAGGAGCAGCGGCGCGTCCGAGGTCGCGAACAGGGTCAGCCACAGGAGGGGCGGCACCCCCGCCCACCACAGGACCCACAGGCCCCGGTCCCCCGCGAAGCGCAGGGTGAGCAGCGGGGCGAGCCCCGCGATCAGCGCCCCCAGCCGCACCGCCAGCGGGGTGTGGCCCAGCGCGGTGGTGACGCGGATCACCCAGGCGATGGCGGGCGGCTGGTCGTAGTAGCCCCACGCCAGGTGCTGCGACCACACCCAGTAGTAGGCCTCGTCCGCCAGCAGCCCGTGCGAGGCGGCGACGGCGCCCTTGGCCAGCGCGATCAGCGCGGTGGCGCCCACCAGAAGCCAGAGGGTCTTGCCTAGGGACGCCACCCCACCCCCACCCATCCCCGCCAGGTGTCGGGGTCGTTGAGCTTGCCGCGCCCGCCCTCGGGGTCGAGGAGCACCGAGGCGGCGCCCACCTCGATCCACAGGCCGGGGGTTCGCACCAGGGGCATGCCCGCCATCTCCCCGTGGAGGCGCAGGCCCGCGAGCTGCAGCCCGTCTCCGATCCTGGCGTGGCCGTCATCGGCAAGGAGCAGGTAGCCCTGCGAGAGCTGGTGGTGCTCCGCGAACAGGTCCAGCCCCTCGCCCAGGGGCGACACGGCGAGGGTGCCGCTGTGGACCGCCTGCGCGCCCAGGCCAGCCCCGCCCAGGGCCGGCACCCAGCGCCGCCGCCAGCCCCAGGGATCCGGCGCCACGCTCGAGCGCACCCCCACCAGGCTCACCCCATCGCCGATCAGGCTGCTGACGCTCAGATCGAGGCCCATCCCCTGGTACTCGCTCAGGAGCTGCGCCCCGGCCTCGGCGAAGCGCTCGTCCCCAAGCCCCCCGCGCAGGCGGAGCTCCAGCGCCCCCACCGCCTCGTCGAGCCCACGGTGAGTGAACAGCACCGACTCCCCGTAGACCTGCGCGCGGGCGGGCGCGCCCCCCCCATCGAGCGCCGCGTCACCCCAGCCGCCGAGGCGCAGGTCGAGCACCCCCCGGGCCCCACGCAGGGTGTGGGAGAGGGCCGCGCTGCCGCCCATCCGATCGCCGTAGGCGCCCCGCAGGGCGAAGCCGCGGGTCTCCACCTCCACCGGCAGGCCGCGCCAGGTCCACGCGCCCCCAAGCCCGGTGACACCGGTGCTGCCGGAGCCAAAGCTGCCGAGCGCCAGCAGGCTCGACCGCCCCACCAGGTCCCCCATCGACACCCCCACCTCGAGGGTGTCCGTGCCGGGGCCGGTGACGCCGCCGGTGAGCAGCCGGAGCCCCTGCCGGCCCACCCCGTAGGGTCTGCCTGGGTCCAGCGCCACCGCGGCGGGCGCAGGGGGCGAGATGGGGTCCTGGCGCACCGCCGGCGCCCTGGGGGTGTAGTCCAGCGCCCGAGGGGTGCGGGCCTCGGACAGGTCCATGCGGCGGAGGTCCACCCCGCCCACCCCCGAGGACAGGTAGAACAGCCCCTGCCCGTCGGGGGTGGGCGCCGGGGCCCAGGCGGCCCCTGCGGACTGCGTGAGGCGCACGGGGATCGCGGGCCCCAGCCCGATCCGCTCCACCTCCATGAAGCCCCCGCGCCCCACCGCCACGAAGATCGAGGCGCTGTCGGGGCTCCAGGCGGGAGACCTCCCGGTGGCCCCGTCGGGGAGCGGCAGCTCGACCCGGCCGTCACCCTGCAAATCGCTGGTCACCACCCGCCAGGCGTCCCGGTGCTCCAGCCACAGCAGGCGGGTCCCATCGGGCGAGACGCGCGGGTGGTCCACCAGCACCCCCTCCCTCGCCTCCACCAGCGGGCGCACCGCGCCCGTGTCCAGGTCCACCCGCACTAGGCCGCTCTGGCCCCAGGCCTGCTGCACCGCCACCGCCCAGCCCTGGGTGGGGTGGGGATCGGGGCTGCGCAGGCCCGCGCCCCTGGTCAGGCGCCGCTCCCCTCCCCCCTCCAGGTCCCAGATCCACAGGTCGGGACCCTGCCCCCCCCCGGGCCGCCTGGTCCATGCGGCGTAGATCAGCCGCTCACCATCGGGCAGCCAGCGGGGATCCACCGGGGATCTGGTGGTGGTGTGGCGGACCCGCTCGGGCTCGGGGCTCCACACCGCCGGCTCCACCGCCGGCACGTCGAGGGGGTCCTTCTCCAGGAGGGCCTCCCGCTCCGCCATCCAGGCCTCTCGGGCCTCGTCGCTGGGCGCCGTGGGATAGACCTCCAGCCGGTCGGTGCCCCAGGGGCCGGTCACCACCAACGCGAGGCGAGCCCCGTCGGGGGACAGGGCCGGCGCGCCGAGGGCCTCCAGGTGCTGGAGCCAGAGCGCCCCCTCCGCGGGGGGACGGGACCGCTCGATGTCCATCGCGGCCAGGGTCAGCTCGGCGGTGAAGCGCCGGTAGAGGGCGGCGGGGCTGTCGCCGTAGACCCCCTGGAAGGCCTCGTCGAGGTCCCGCTCGGTGCGGGCGGTCATACGGGACCACAGGTCGCGGAGAGACTGCTCTCCCCACCCCTCCGCCAGCCAGTCGACGTAGGCGGAGCCGACCATGTAGGGCACCGCGCGCCCTTGCCAGCCCCCCCCGAAGACCAGCTCCTCATAGCCGGGCAGCAGCCCCTCCTGGGCCCACTGCCGGAGCAGCGCGGCGCGGTCGTCGGCGTGGGGCCGGCCGGTCCCCGTGAGGCGCCCCTCCATGTGCACCGCGTAGCCCTCCACCAGCCAGATCGGGCTCTTGATCGCGACAGGACCCACCCCCAGCAGGTGGTCCTGAGCCCCCCGCAGCCAGGGGTTGCGGGAGGGACGCAACATGTGGACGATGTGCGTGTCCTCGTGCGTGATCAACCCCTCGCGCCAGGAGCGGAAGTCCCCGATGCTGGACCCCGCCTCTGGGGCCGTCGCCCACAGGACGATCGCCGGGCTGAAGCGCGAGGGCAGCGCCATCCCGTTGGCCATCGACCAGGGGTCCTGCACCAGCACCTCGACCCTCCGGTCGATCGACCAGCCCACCTCTCGCTCCACCGCCCCGTGGATGCTCTCCAGCTCCGAGACCGCGCCGAGGGTCCAGGCCTCCGCTGCGAGGGGGTACTGCACCCGGAAGTGCTCGGTCTCCAGCAGCCGCCAGGCCTCGGACGCGGACTGAGCGTGGGCCAGGGTGGCGAGGGCGATGAGCGCAGAGAGCAAGAGCACCTCCAGTCGCTCGGTCTATCCGGTGTCTCCGCGGCGGTCACAGGAGGGCGCGAGGACAGGGGGCGTCCGCCCGTGAAATCGGCTACCGGGAGCCCGGAGGTCCCGTGCTCGTCCGCTACCACAACACCCCCGAACACCTCGTCGCGCTCACGCGCTACCAGGGGCGCCTGGACCGGTCCCGCCGCCTGGGCTTCCGCCTCGCGACCCTCGCCGCTGGCCTAGCGATCCTGGCCATCACCCTGGGGATGGACGGGGCTGCTTGGTGGGCCTCGTGGCCGGTGGGGCTCCTGCTGCTCGGGTACGGCCTGAGCGCCCTGGTGCTCGCGCCGTTGTTCGAGGACAAGGGCACGCTGCGCGAGGTGAGGCGCGGGTGGGCGGACGGCGCCGGACAGCTCGGGGAGCAGCAGCTGGAGCTGGGGCAGGCGCTGGTCCACCGCTCGGCGCGGGGGGAGCGGGTGGTGCCCTGGGGCGAGGTGCTGGGCGCGGACCGCTACCAGGGGCTGGTGCTGATCGTCCTCACCGACGAGAGCGCCTTCGCTGTGCCAGAGGGCGCCTTCGCGTCCCCCGCCGAGGCCCTCGCCTTCGCCCGCCGGGCGGAGGCCCTGCAGGAGGACCCACCCTCAGGCGCGCTCCAGCAGGAAGATCGCGGGGTGTAGTCCGCCGGCCTCCACCACCCTGACGTGGCGAAGGCGGAGCGCGGGCACCTGCTCCAGGGCGTGGGTGAAGGCAGCCCGCCGCTCCGCCAGCAGGGCGATCCGCCCGCCCTCTGCCAGCACCGGGAGCAGGCTCTGGAGCAGCTCGCGGTAGAAGCGGCGCAGGTCCAGCCCCTTCCCCACCTGCTTTCCGAAGGGTGGGTTGGTGACCACCGTGTCAACGGGCGCCTGATCGCCCCACAGCGCGGTGAGGTCCAGCGCGTCGCCCTGCCGCAGCGTCGCCCGGGGGAGCAGCCCGTTGGCGACGAGGTTCGCGCTGGTGCCCGCGACCCGCTCCCCGTCGAGGTCGCTGCCGAGCAGGCGCGCCGCGGGCCACAGCGCCCCGGCCTCCAGCAGGATGGTGCCACCGCCACAGAGGGGATCGAGCACAGCCCCAGGAGCCCCCTGAGGGCGGGCGAGGTGGAGCATCGCCCAGGCCAGGCTCGCCTTCATCGACACCCCCGGCAGGTACGGGCGCTGGTGTCGATGCGAGAGCGGCTCGGCGGTGAGCGCGAGGGACACCCTGCAGATCTGCTCCCGCACGTCCACCCTGAGCGCCACGTCCGGGTGTCGCAGGTTCACCGCCCGGAGGGTGCGAGACCTCACCCCGGCGCCCGCCACGCGCCCCACGTCCTCCGAGGTGAAGGGGTGGGAGCCGGTCCGCTCGCAGCGCACCCCGAAGCTCACCCCCTCAGGCTCCAGCGCTGGGATCGCGAGTGCCGCCAGCCTGGCCTCCACCTGCGCCAGCGGCTCGGCCGCGTCGAGCACGAAGCGGTCCAGCGGGCGGAAGAGGTGGTGGACGGCGCGTAACCGGCGGGCTGCCTGCTCGATCGCCGGCCAGTCCCCCCACACCGACACCCAGCCCCGCAGCCCATCCGGGCGCACCTCGGCGCGGAGCACCCCCTTGGGGGCCAGCGCCAGCACCTCGTCGGCGGCAAGCTGCTCCAGCCCCGGGTGGGTGGTCAGCTCCAAGGAGGGGAGGATCACACCCTACGCGAGCTTGTGCTTGATCGAGATCACCGCGAGGCGGTCCGCGGCGTTCTCGATGCGATCGCTCACGTCTCCGATCTGGTCGATGAACAGGCGCAGCTCCATCTTCTGACACCTGTCGAGGGGCAGGTCGCGGTAGACGATGCGGGTCGCGGTCCACTGCAGCGCGTCCACCTCGGACTCCAGCGTTCCTATGGCCTCCACCGCCTTCTTGACCTTGAAGTCCTGCGCGATCACCTTGGCCACCGCCGGCGGGAGCAGCTCCCACGCCTTCAGGGTGGCGAGCCCTATGTCGGTGACGTGCTGGTGCAGCTCCGGGGGGAGGGCGGGTCGCACCAGGTAGAGGAAGTCGGCGGCCTCCTCAGCCTTGTTGGCGATGCGATCGAGGGTCTCCAGCAGGGTGATGTAGTCCTGCCGATAGGCCGGCAGCACCCCCGCCTTGAACATGTGACGCTCGATCTCCAGCCGGAAGGCGTCCGCCTGAGACTCCACCTCGTGGATGGTCTTGGAGTCGGTCTTGAAGTGCTTGTCCCCGGCGACGTACTCGCGGAGCATCTCCTCGAAACGGATCACGGTGGTGCCGACGAGATCGCAGTACTGCGCCATCACGTCCTGCAGCTCCTTTCGCCCGCCATCTCCGAACAGTCCCATGGCGTCCTCCCGGTTGCGGCTCCCCTATCCCGTCAGGGGCGAGCACACACCCAAGGAGGCGCATTCATGCCCGCGCGGTCACTGCGCGGGGGCCTCCACCTGGTCGAGCAGCACGTCCAGGTCCCGTTCGCTCGGCGGCTGCACGGGGACCTCCACCTCTTGGAGCAGCGCGTCCAGGTCCAGGTCACCCAGCGGCTTCGAGGGGTCCGCGGGCGGCGCGGGCGCGTTGAGCAGCGCGTCCAGATCCAGCTCGCCCAGCGGCCTCGAGGGATCGCCCCCCTCCTCCAGCAGGCTGTCGAGATCCATCGCTCCGAGCGGGAGCGCGGCGGGCTCATCGGAGAAGAAATCCGGGGCCTGCTCACCGCTGCTGGGCTCCAACGCCCAGGTGGTGAGCCAGGGGACGTAGGAGATCAGCAGCACCCCGAGCAGGAGCACCCCCAGGAAGGGAAGCACCAACCGATACACCTTGGTGAGGGGCATCTCGAAGCGGAACGAGGCCAGGAACAGGTTGATCCCCACCGGGGGGGTCAGGTAGCCGAGCTCGAGGTTGGCGAGGAACAGCACCCCGAGGTGGACCGGGTTCATCCCGAACACCTCGGCGATAGGGACGATCAGCGGCACCACCACCATGATGGCCGAGTAGATGTCCATCATGCTCCCCACCCCGAGGAGGATGATGTTCAGCAGCAGGATGAACACCAGCTGGTTCTCTACCCGGGCCTCGACCCAGGCGGACACCAGCAGCGGCACCTCTGCGTCGACCAGGTAGGAGGTGAAGCCCAGCGCTACCCCAAGGATGATCAGCACCCCGCCCATCAGCACCGCGGTCTCGGTGAAGACCCGGGGGAGGTCCCTGGTGGGGTGCAGGTCGCGGTGGATCACCACCTCCGTGAACAGGGCGTAGGCCGCGGTGAAGGCCGCCGCCTCGAAGATGGTCATCAGCCCGCCGAAGATAGCGGAGAGCACGAAGACCGGCAGGAAGACCTCGAAGCCCGCCCGCCAGAGCGAGGCCCAGGCCTCGCGCAGCCACTCCCCCGCGTGGGCCCCAAAGGGGCGCGCGACCACCGCCACCTCGCCCGCTGGTGGGTTCACGATCGCGAAGGCCACCGCCATCCCGATAATCAACACCACCAGGATCACGCCGGGGACGGCGCCACCGATGAAGAGGTCGGTGATGGGCACCTGAGAGGCCACCCCGTACAGGATGACCGGGAGGCTCGGGGGGAAGAGCAGCCCGATGCTGCCCGACGCGACCAGCAGGCCCACCGCGAACCTGCGGGGGTAGCCCGCGGCCTCCAGCACCGGGAGCAGCAGGCCCCCCAGCGCCAGAATGGTGACCCCTGACGCGCCGGTGAAGGTGGTGAAGAAGGCGGAGACCAACACCGCGGCGGCGGCGACGCCCCCCGGCAGCCAGCCGAAGAGCGCGCTAAACAGCCGGATCATCCGCTTGGAAGATCCCCCCTCGGCGAGGACATACCCCGCGAGGGTGAACAGGGGCAGGCTCGGCAGCATCGGCGAGGCCACGATGCGGTAGGTCTCCGAGGGCACCGCCGAGATGGAGATAGGGATCGGCGCTCCGTAGAACAGGAGCATCGCGACGCCGCCCATCGCGGTGAACAGGGGCGCGCCCAGCGCCACCGCCCCCAGAATCACGCCGCTGCCGCCCCAGACGACCCACTCCCGCTCGCCAGGGGGCACCAGCGCGAGCAGCGCGAACAGGCCGATGGAGAGCAGCGCGAGCGCCCGCCCCCCCCGCGACCTGTTGCCGTACCACGCCAAGCGCAGGGCGATAGCCATAAAGCCGATGGGCATGATGGTCTGCATCACCCACATCGGCACCCCGCCCGGCAGGGTCATGGTGGAGCCGGTCTCGGAGATGGTGAGTTCCACCGAGGCGTAGGCCAGGGCCGCGGTGACCATGGCCCCCACCGAGGAGGTGAAAGCATCGAGATAGAACCGCCGCTTCCCCGCGACCTTGAACATCTCCCCGGTGGACAGGGACAGGTGACGGCCCGCCCGAGCGGCCAGCGCACCCCCCGCGAAGGTCAGCCACAGGTTGAGGGACTGCACCCACAGGTTCGCCCCCGCGAAGGAGACCCCTGTGATCCAGCGAAAGGTCACCGCGAACACGGGCAGCACCACCATCATCGCGAGGATCAGCGCTGAGAACCCGTTCTCAACCCGTTCGACGGTGGTGCTGGCGCGCTCCGGGACCGGGAGCGAGAGTTCCGCGCTCACGGGTGCGCGGCCCGGTACTGCTCAACCAGCGCCTTGGTCTGGTCAAAGATCTCGGGGGGGACCATCTTCTCGCGGACGATGGGGTAGGTCGCCTCCGCGCCGGAGATCCACAGGGCGCGCTCCGCGTCATCGACGTGGTTCACGGTGAGGCCGTACTTCTTCATCACCTCCACCGCCTTGGTGTCCTGCGAGCGGACCTGTCCCTTGATCCCCTCGCCGGTCCGGCGCGCCGAGGCGAGCAGCGCGTCGTGGTACTGCGCCGGGATCATCGCCCAGGCGTCGTCGGTGAGGATGGTGGCGCCCATCAGCGGCGCCCAGGGGAGGTCCATCATGTTGGGCGCCAGCGCGAACCACTGGAAGGCGAGGGCGGTGAGCGGGGTGGCGGGGAAGGCGTCGATCATCCCCGACTGGAGCGACGGCATCATGTCGGTGACCGCGATGACGACGGGGCGGAAGCCGCCCTTGCGGTACATCTCAACCGCCGCGGGGTCGCCCTCCCAGGCGAACATCTTGTGATCGCCCACGTGAGAGGACTGGGTGAGCGGGGTCTTGGTGAACATATGGACCCAGCCCGCGTCGCCCCAGTTGAGCACCTTGAAGCCGTTGGCCTCGATGCGGCGCTCAAACTCCGGCCCCATGGTCGTCATCACGTAGTCCAGCTCGTCGTTATCGCGGATCAGCATAGGGGTCTGGATGACCTGGGCGGAGGGCTCGATCTCCAGGAAGGCGGAGTTGGTCACCGCGCCCCCGTGGAGCTGGCCGATGCGCATCTTCCGCAGCATCACCGTCTCGTTGCCGACCACGCCGCCGGCGTAGATCTTCACCTCCACCTCGCCGTGGGTGATCTCGGACCACTCGTCAGCCATCTGGCGCAGGCCCTTGTGCCAGGTGCTCCCCTCTGGGGCGAGGGTCGCGAGCTTGATCGTGACCGTCGCCATCGCCATGTCGGGGAGGAGCAGCGCCACCATCAGGGCGAAGACCGCGAGGATCTGCTGGGAATACGCACGTCGGGACATGATAGGGCTCCTACTCGGCGAAGAGATCATCGAGGTGTTCCAGATAATAGGCCGCCTGCTCCTGCGAGTATCTGATCCCCAGGGTCTCTGCAGGGATGGCCTCGGCGTCTACGTCCAGGGCGCGCTCCATCAGCTCGACGAATTCGGCCCTGTTCTGCTCGCTCAGGCTCACGCTCAGGGCCAAGGACACGTAGGGCGAGGCCCGCCTTCCCCGGTTGAGCTCCTCGGCCCGCGCGAAGTGCTCCCTGGCCCGCTCCATCCCGCCGGGCATGGGCAGCGAGGGCTCGAGGGCGATGAGCAGGTCGTGGACCGCGCCGTAGTCGTAGTCCTCGTCCAGCGCCAGGGCGCGCTGGAGCAGGCCCGCGGCGAGGGGGAGCTCCGCGAGCGCCTCCATGTCCTCCTTCGAGAGGGAGATCCTCGCCAGCCATGAGGCCGCCACCCAGTAGATCGCGCCCACCTCGTCCTCGTCGTCGAGCATCGCGAGGGCCGCGTCGCTGTCCCTGTAGAGGAGCTCGCTGAAGCCGGGGTGGCGCAGCTCCAGCCCTCCCATCCCGTAGGTCCACGCGCGCCTGAGGAAGCGCCTGGCCCGGTCCTGCCCGTGCCGGTAGAGGTCGTAGTCCTCAAACTTCTGCTGCTCGGCGGGCCACATCACCCACACCATCGCGTACTGGGTGTAGCCGGAGCACAGGCTGTCGTGGAGCCCTACGTGGTCCGGCGCGGAGTCCACCAGGCTCTCCATCACCTTGAGGGCGAAGGGCACGACATCGCCCATAAATTCGATGTCATCATCCGAGGTGAAGGAGCCGCCACCCTCACCGGTGAGGCTGTCCGCGAGGGCGTTGACCGCCATCTGCTTCACGCAGCCAGCGCTCATCAGGGTCGAGGCCAGGAGAAGGGTCGTCCAGACGCGCATGTCATCCTCTGGTGGTGGGGGAGTCTAACGCGGGGATCTCCACCGCTCGGTGAAAGTTCGTCTCAGGCTCGCCCACCTCGCGGATCTCGGTCACGCCAAGGAGGTCCCGCCTGGGGGCGCCCCCTGGCCCCTGCGACGAGGCGCGCTGCGCCGACGACGCTGCCCGGTGAAGGGGGCCCGCGCCGGTGTTAGGGTGACGCTCTCCGCGAGGTGTCCTGATGAGCCGTGTCGACGATTTCTCCCATCGCTTCGGCGTGTACCGCAAGCTCATGCGGCACCGTATCCAGAACATCCTCCTGGTCTCCAGCCTCTACGAGGCCTACGTGCTGGAGGAGGACGACACCCTGGAGGAGCAGCTGTGGTACCAGTACACCCACAACCGCCTCTCCTCGGTGCCGCAGATCCACAAGGCCACCTCGTGCGAGACCGCCCTGGAGATGATCGCCACCCAGGACATCGACCTGATCCTCACCATGGCGCAGTTCTCCGGGGACTGCACCAATTCCCTCATCGGCAGGGCGAGAGAGCTCAAGCCCGGCATGCCGGTGGCCCGCCTGGTCACGGACCCCTCCCAGGTAGGCGGGGACGCCCCAGACTCCGACCAGGTCTTCCTGTGGCAGAACAACCCTGCCCTGCTGCTCGCCTTGGTCAAGCTGTATGAGGATCTGGCCAACGTGGACGAGGACGTCCGGGTGGGGAAGGTGCGGGTGATCCTGCTGGTGGAGGACTCCCCCGCCTACTACTCCGCCTTCTTGCCCACCATCTACAAGGTGCTGATGGACCTGGCCCGCACCCTGGTGGCGGACGGCCTCAACTCCCAGCACAAGCAGCTCCGGGTGCGCTCCCGCCCCAAGATCCTCCTCGCGCGGTCGTGGGAGGAGGCGGTCACCCTGTACTCCCGCTACCGCGACTACGTCCTGGGCGTGATCTCCGACGTGTCCTTCCCCAGGCACGGCAAGCTCGACCCGGAGGCGGGCTTCAAGCTGATGCGCCTGTTCCGCGACCGCGACCCTGTGCTGCCGATCTGCCTTCAGTCCGCCGACGCGGAGGACAACCGCAACAGGGCTCAGACCGAGGGCGCCTATTTCATCGACAAGAACTCCGATCGGCTGCTGAAGGACCTCCGCACCTTCTTGGCCCTCTACATGGGCTTTGGCCCCTTCATCTTCCGCGATGACAGCGGGCGCGAGCTGGCGCGGGCCAACAACGCCTACGAGATGCTCGACCGGGTGCAGAGCATCCCCGGCCACAGCATCGCCTTCCACGCCAAGCGCAACGACTTCTCCCACTGGATGATGGCCCGGGGAGAGCTGGTCATTTCCGAAATCCTCTTTGGCAAGACCTTCGACCCCGAGCGAGGCCCGGAGGAGAGCCGGAAGTTCATCCTCGACGTGGTGCAGCGGGTGCTGCGCGAGAAGCAGTCCGACGTGATCACCCAGTTCGCTCCCGAGAAGCTCCCCTACGATGTGTCGTTTATGCGCCTGGGCACCGGCTCAATGGGGGGCAAGGCGCGAGGCGTGGCCTTCCTCCGCTACATGATCGGGCACCTGGGCTTCGCCTCCAGGTACCCGGGGATCCAGATCGTCGTCCCCCCCACCTTGGTGCTCTGCGCCGGAGAGTTCGACCTCTTCCTGGAGGAGAACAACCTGCGTGAGGTGGCGCTGGACGGGGCGCTCCCCTATCCCGAGCTAGAGCAGCGCTTCGCCGAGGGCGACATGCGCGAGGAGCTGGTGCAGTCCCTGGCCGAGTACCTGTGGCACAACCACGGGCCGCTCGCGGTGCGCTCGTCCTCGATCCTGGAGGACTCCCAGCATCTGCCCCTGGCGGGCCTCTACGCCACGGTGATGCTGGCGAACACCGGCTCGTGGGACAAGCGGCTGAGCGATCTGATCCTGGCGGTGAAGCAGGTCTGGGCCTCCACCTATGGGCAGAACCCCCGCGCCTACTTCCACCAGACCTCCTATCGCATCGAGGAGGAGCACATGAGCGTGGTGCTCCAGCACCTCGCCGGGCGGCGGCGGGGGGACCATTTCTACCCCGCCTTCTCGGGGGTGGCCCAGTCCCACAACTTCTACCCCGTGTCCTACATGCGCCCGGAGGACGGGGTGGTGCAGGTCGCCGCGGGGCTGGGCAGGATGGTGGTGGAGGGGGGAAAGAGCGTCCGCTTCTCGCCCCGCTTCCCCAAGCTGCTCCCCCAATTCGCCACCACCGAGGACTGGTTGCGCAACGCGCAGCACGGGCTGTTCGCCCTCCGCCTCACCGGCACGCCCAACCCCGAGGCGGTCACCGAGGAGCTGGAGCTGCTGTCCCTCGACGAGGCGCTCCCTCACGGCATCCTGAAGCCCATTTCAGCGATCCTCAACGAGAACACCGGCATGTTCTCCAACTCGATCCTCGCGAAGGGCACCAGGGTGGTGAACTTCGGGGGGGTGCTCAACCAGGGGGAGGTGCTCCCCCTCGCCACGATCCTGGGCGAGATGCTCCCCGAGATGGAGGCGGCGATGGACGCCCCCATCGAGCTGGAGTTCTCGGTGGACTATGGCCCGAAGGGCGTGGATCCGGTGCTCTACCTGCTCCAGCTCAGGCCGATGATCTCCGAGAAGCGCTGGGCAGAGGTGCCTATCTCTGACGACATGCGGGCCAGATCCTGGTGCTGCTCGCGGCTGACTCAGGGGAACGGCGTCTACAAGGGCCTGCGCGACATCGTCTACGTGAAGCGGGAGGCCTTCGACAAGGGACGAACCAAGGAGATCGCCCAGCAGATCGGCCAGATGAACAAGGCGCTCGTGGGCCAGAAGCGCAACTACATTCTGGTGGGCTTTGGGCGCTGGGGCTCGTCGGACCCCTGGATGGGGATCGGCGTGGCCTGGCACCAGATCTCGGGGGTGCAGGTGCTGATCGAGGTCGGGCTGGAGGACTTCGACGTGGAGCCCTCGCAGGGGAGCCACTTCTTCCAGAACATCACCTCGCTCAACATCGGCTGCATCTCGGTGCCCTGGGGCGGGAAGCAGGGCTGCTTCGACTGGGAGCTGATGGAGGCGCTCCCCAAGCGACACGAGACCGAATTTCTCGTCCATGTCCGGCTCAGAGAGGATGTCACCGTCTACATCGATGGGCAGAACCGCGAGGCGGTGGTGGTGCACAGGCCCTCTGAGCTGGACGACTCAGGCGAGGGTCCCCCGGAGCCAAGCCTGGAGCAGTAGCTCCCTGGGATCCCGCGGCCGCGCCCGGTCGAGCACCGCCACCGCCACATCGAAGGAGCCAGCCAGCTCGCGGAACACCGGGCCGTAGGCGCCCGAGAGCCAGCGGTCCGCCTCGGCGTAGCCCAGCGCGCCCATGTCGGCGTAGTAGGACGCACCGACGATGCGCCGCTCCAGCGACTCGGGGAACCACCCCAAGGTGAGCAGCGCCCGGTCGCCCAGGGCGCGGAAGATCTCGCCCTTGGTGCGCGGCCCCGCCTCTCGGGCCTCCCGGTAGAGATCGGCCAGAGCGGCGGTGTTGGACCAAGGATCGCCGTCCGCGCGCACCTGCCCCGCCAGGAGCGTGATGAGATAGAGGAGGGTCTGCTCGTGGAGGGGCGAGGCCTTCGCGGCCGCGACCCGCACCCGCGCCTCGAACCAGTCCACGAGATGTTCAGGGGTCAACAGTGAGCTCATGAAGCTCAGTCTAGACACGCCGCGCGCTGTCGTCCACGTCGGTGAGTTGACGGGCTGTGAGAGACGGGAGAAGAGGCCAGCCGAAGGAGAGCCAATGAACAGCCGCTCTGTCCGCTCGGTGCTCGACACCATCGGGAACACTCCCCTCTTCCGGCTCGGGCGGATGAGCAGCGCCGAGATCTTCGGCAAGGCGGAGTTCCTGAACCCCGGCGGGTCGATCAAGGATCGCGTCGCCCGCCACCTGATCCAGCAGGCGGAGGCCGAGGGGGTGCTCCGCCCAGGGATGACCATCGTCGAGGCCACCTCGGGGAACACCGGGATTGGGGTCGCCCTGGTCGCCGCTCAGCGCGGATACGCCGCGATCATCGTCATGCCCGAGAACATGTCCGAGGAGCGGAAGAAGATCATCACCGCCCTGGGCGCCGAGGTGATCCTGACCCCCGCCTCAGAGAGCCTCGACGGCTGCCTGCGGGTGGTGAGCCGCCTGGTCGCGGAGCGGGGGGCGGAGGTGTGGGTGCCGCGCCAATTCTCGAACCCCCACAACCCGGGCATCCACCACGCCACCACCGGCCCGGAGATCTGGGAGGCGATGGAGGGGCGGGTCGACGTGTTCGTGGCTGGGGTCGGCTCTGGCGGCACGCTGCAGGGCGTGGGGAGCTACCTCAAGGAGATGAACCCCGACGTGCGGGTGGTCGCGGTGGAGCCCCGCAACGCCTCGGCGCTCCTGGGCCGCGAGCCCGGTCTGCACCAGATCCAGGGGATCGGCGACGGCTTCATCCCCGACGTGCTCGATGTGCACTTGGTCGACATGGTCATCACCGTCACCGACGACCAGGCCATCCAGACCACGAGGCTGCTCGCGATGCGCGAGGGGCTGTTGGTCGGCACCAGCTCTGGCGCCAACGTGTGGGCCGCGATGGAGCTGGCCTCGGGGAGCCGGAGGGTGGTCACCGTGCTCCCCGACCGCGCAGAGCGGTATTTCTCCACAGCGCTTCTCTAGCCACGAGGTGCCCCCCATGTCTCGCGCGTCCCTTCCCCTGCTGCTCTCTCTCGTCGCCTGCGGGCAGGACGAGGACCTCGCCGTCCTCCAGTCCCAGGTGAGCGCGATCCAGAACACCGTCACCGCGGTCCAACAGGAGCAGCTCGCGGGCGCCGAGGCCACCGCGGCGCTCCAGGCGGAGATCGCCGCCCTCAGCGCGACGGTAGACGAACACGAGGCGGCGCTCGGCGCCCTGCGAGGGGACCTCTCCGCGCTGCAGGGCGAGGTGGCGGACAACGCCGAGGCCATCGCCGCGGTGCAGCTGGCGCTGGACGCTCAGATCGACGCCTCCGACGCCGAGCTGTTGGCGCTGGGAGAGGACCTGGACGCGGCGGTGTCCACTCTGTCCGGGGTGAGCCTCGGGGTCTCGGCCCTCGACGCGCAGGTGCAGGGCCTCTCCGGCGCGCTGGAGCAGGTGGACGGCCTGTTCGACTACCTGGAGGTGACCGACGGGGCCCTCACCCTCACCGGCGCCAACCTCTACCTGCGCAGCGGCGCCGGCACCTCCAACGGGGCCCCCAACGGGCTGGGCAACCTGATCCTCGGCTACGACGAGGACGACGGCGCCGACCTCAAGACCGGCTCCCACAACCTCGTGATCGGGCCTGACCACTCCTACTCGGGCAGCGCGGGGATCGTCGCGGGGTACAACAACGCCATCAGCAACAAGTGGGCCTCGGTCCTCGGGGGGCACGACCAGGTGGCGAGCGGCGAGGCCGCCGTGGTGGTTGGGGGCGACAGCAACAGCGCCGTCGGCCGCGACGCGGTGCTGGCCGGGGGCTTCGGCAATTCCGTCAGCGGCGCCAACGCCGTAGGCGTCGGGGGGATGGAGAACCACACCACCGGGGTCAACGGGGTGGTGGTCGGCGGGTACGCCAACGACGCCAGCGGTGGCGAGGCAGTGGTCAGCGGTGGCGCGAACAACCTCGCCTCGGGGAGTCGCGCCGCGGTGGTCGGGGGGAACAACAACCAGTCCTCCGGGTCGCGCACCGCGGTGCTCGGCGGGGAGGACAACGTGGCAGCCTACACCGACGCGGCGGTGGTGGGCGGCTTTGGGAACACCGCCAACGGCCCCAACGCGGTGGTGCTCAGCGGCTACCAGGGGGTGGCCACCGGGCAGGAGAGCGCGGTGCTTGGCGGGTCTCAGGTGGAGGCCACCGGCGCCAGAGAGGTGGCCTGGTAGCGGGACGCGGGCCCCAGCGAGCCCTGGCGCAGGGGCCCACCGCGTGTCTCGCCGCCTGCCCGCCTCGGGTCGTGGTTCCGGCGATTTTCCTGCGATCCGCGCGCGAGGCGACCGCGGCGCGAGGCGAACCGGGGCATTCCGCTACAGAGGATCGGATCGGGTGCCGAGTGACAGAGAGCCACACGCCGGAGCCCCCTCTTGTCACCACTCCCCCTGTCTCCCTCGATCGAGATCCTCCTCGCGCTGCTCGCTGGCGCCGCCCTCTCCGCAGCGGGCTTCGGGTGGCGGCGCGAGCGGCGCGAGCGCCAGCGCCTGAGCCGCCTGCTGGAGCTGCTGCCCTGGGCCCGGGTGGACGGCAGCGGGCAGGTGACCGAGGTGGGGGGCGGGGTAGACGCCTGCGTCGCCGAGGAGGCCGCGCACGCGCTCGCCGCCCCCGACAGCGAGCGCGCTGAGTTGCCCTGGCGGTGGAGCAGCTTGGGGGAAGAGGGCGGGGTGCTGCTGCCGGCGTGTCCCCAGGCGCTGGCCGAGATGGTGCGCCGCCTGCACCACTGCGAGCGTGTGCTAGAGGACCGCACGGCGTGGTCACGCGCCTTCCAGTCCGTGTCCGGCGAGCTAGCGGCGTGCGCGTCGATCGACGAGCTGATGACCCTGGCGGTGCGCGTGCCAACCCGGGGGCTCGGCCTGTCGACGGCCTGGCTCACCCTCCCCGACGACGGAGGCGCCCACCAGGTCGCACGCGCGATGACGCGGGACGGCACCTCCCCGAGCGCGCCCTGCGCCTGCGCCCTGCGCGGCGGGCACACCGGCAGGCCCGAGCTGATCGTGCCAGACCTGGTCCGGGTCCCCTGCGAGACCCGCCCCACCTGCACCAACACCTGCGCCACCTTCCCCATCGAGGGGCTGGAGGACGTGAGCGCGACGCTGATCGTGCACCACACCGGAGACACCGACGAGCTGCGCGACGCCTACCCCCTGTTGGAGGCCTACTGCCGCCTCCTGGGGGAGGTGTGGCAGCGGACCCTCACCATGGACTCCCTGCGCAGAGCCCAGCGCGATGCCGAGGCGGCCAACCGGGCCAAGAGCGCCTTCCTCGCCAACATGTCCCACGAGATCCGCACGCCCCTCAACGCGATCCTGGGCTACTCTCAGCTCCTCGTCCGAGAGGAGGGAGTGTCCCGAAGCCCCCATCTTGACGGGATCATCGTCGCGGGTGAGCACCTCCACGCGCTGATCTCTGACCTCCTGGAGATGTCCAAGATCGACGCGGGGCGGATCGAGCTGGCCCCTAACGCCTTCTCCATCATCCGCACCCTCGACGGCCTGCAGCGGATGTTTCGTCCCAGGGTGGAGGGAAAGGGGCTCCTGTGGGAGATGGAGGTGGAGGGGACCCTGCCCGACTACGTAGAAGCGGACGAGGCCAAGCTCCGGCAGATCCTCATCAACCTCGTGGGGAACGCCATCAAGTTCACCGACGAGGGGCACATCCGCCTCAAGGTCCGCTATGACGCGCCCACCGCTGCGCTGCGCGTCGACGTGGACGACACGGGGATCGGGATCCCCCGCGAGGATCAGGGCGCGGTCTTCGGCGAGTTCCAGCAGGGCTCGCGGAGGCACAGGGGCGGCACCGGGCTGGGGCTGGCGATCAGCCAGCGCTACGCCAGGATGATGGGCGGCGACGTGCAGCTCGTGGTGTCGTCTCCCCTGGGCTCGCAGTTCAGGGTGGACGTCCGTGCCCCAGAGGCGTCAGCGCCGGCACATCCGCCACCGGAGGCGCTAGACCCCCCCGCCGAGGAGCGCAAGCTCCAGCCCGAGGAGCCTGCGGAGAGCGACATCCCCGAGGCGGCGCGCGCCGCCCTGGAGGGCGCGGTCCAGGCCGCAGACCTGGACCAGATGTACGCGCTGCTCGACGCGCTGCAGGCTACCCACCCCCGCTCCGCGCAGGCCCTGCGCGATCACGTCGACAACTTCGAGTACCTGGCCCTCCAGGCGCTGCTCACCTCCCCCAACGCGCGCGGAGCACCATGACCACCGCGACCGGCGACATCCTCATCGTAGACGACACCCCCGCGAACCTCAGGGTGCTGGGGGCCATGCTCCGGGCCGAGGGCTACAGGGTCCGGCCCGCTCCCAGCGGCCCCCTGGCCCTGCAGGCGGCCAGAGCGGCCACCCCCGACCTGGTGCTGCTCGACATCATGATGCCGGAGATGGACGGCTTCGAGACCTGCGAACAGCTCCAGGCCATCCCCCAGATGAAGGGGGTGCCGATCCTCTTCCTGTCGGCGCTGTCCGACCCTGCGAACAAGGTGAAGGCCTTTCAGGCCGGCGGCGTCGACTACATCACCAAGCCCTTCCAGGTGGAGGAGGTGGAGGCGCGGGTGAGGCTCCACCTGGAGATGTCCCGCCTCCGCCGCGCCGAGCGCCGCCTCCTCGACGACACGCTCAAGGGCGCCATCGAGGTGCTCACCGACGTGCTCAGCCTCATGGCGCCCGAGGTGTTCAAGCGCTCTCGCGCCGCCCGGAAGCTCTGCCGACAGGTGGCAGAGGACATGCAGCACCCAGACCCCTGGCAGGTGGAGGCCGCCGCGCTGCTGTCGAACCTGGGGCTGGTCGGCGTGTCTCCGGGGGTGGTGGTCCGTCTGGGCCAGGGGGTGGCGCTGACACCCGACGAGCAGGAGGAGCTGCGCGGGGCCCCCCGGGTGGCCCAGCGGATCCTGCAGCGCGTCCCGCGCCTGGACAGCGTCGCGGCCATCGTCGGCCGCCAAGACGGGGATCACCGGGCTGCCTCCAACACCAGGGAGCGGGTGCCGCTCGGAGCGGGGATCCTCCAGCTCGCGCTGCACCTGGAGGCGCGGGTAGCGCGAGGAGAGGCCCCTCACCTGGCCCTGGGGGCGCTAGAGGCGACGGGCCGCTATGATCCCGTGCTTGTGGACTTCTTCGCTCAACGTGTCCCTACGATACGGGACGAGATCCTCGAGGTCTCCCCCCAGGAGCTCAAGGTGGGGATGTATCTGCTGGCCGACGTGCGCCTCGACTCTGGGGCCCTGCTGGTCACCGGGGAGCGGGAGCTGGATCCGGTGCTGCTGGAGCGGATCAGCAATTTCGCCCACAAGAACCGGGTCCAGGGCCCGGTGCGGGTCAGGGTGCAGGTGGTGGTGGAGCGCTAGCGCTTCACCCTGGGCGCCGGCTTGGCGGAGTCGGGCTGGCGCAGGGGCTCGCCCTCGGTGGCCGGCCCCAGATCCACCGCGTGCTGCACCACCGTCACGTCGATCATCCTGCCGCGGGGATCGGTCTGGTCGCGCCGCTGCTCCTCCAGCCGGGTGACGATGGTGGCGCCGTCCACAAAGGCGGGATCAACCGAGTAGACATAGGCGGTCTCGAACCACTGCCCCGGGGTCAGCTTCCCCGCGTCCCAGGGGTTCTGCCGACCAGCGCGCGCGTAGTAGAGCTTCTCGTTGTAGGGGCCCGAGCGGATCCGCTCCCCGTCGGTGGTGCGCGCGGCGAACAGCACGTCGTAGTCCTTCTTCACCGGGCTGTCATTCCTGACCTTGAACGGGACAATCAGGGCCTTGGAACCTTCCTTTCCGAACATGCGTCGCTCGTCGGAATTGGAGATCCAGGGCAGGCGGCTCTCTGGCTCCACCAGCTCAGTGGGCTCGAAGACCAGGGTCCAGTCGCCCAGCTTGTACTCCTCACCCACCCCAGCGATAGGACAGGGCAGGCCGTTCTCAGCGGTGGTGTACTCTCCGATAGAGATCGCGTAGGGCCCCGCGAGACGGCTGATGGAGGCGCCGGCGGGGCCGGTGCTGCCTCCCCCGCAGGCGAGGCTCATCCCGATCACCACAGCGACCACCGCACCAGTCCACCGCATACGCTCCTCCTTGGGTTGCCCCATCGTGCGCCAGAGGCGCGCGACTGGCAAGCCCTAGCGGCCCTTTACCAGCCCCAGCACCTCTTTGAACCGCGGGTGGGCCGAGGTCTGCATCCACTCGTAGACCAGCGCCTCCCAGGTTGTCACCACCCCGCCGGCTGCCGCCACCCTGGCGAGGGCGCGCTCGTGGTCCTCCCTCCCCCGCGCGGTGAGCGCGTCGGCGACGAGCACCGCGCCGAGGCCCCTGTCTAGGGCCTGGAGCGCGGTCTGCTGCACGCAGATGTGGGTCTCTGCCCCGATCAGGTACAGGGTGCGCCGCCCGCTCTCCGCCACCGCCCGCTCAAAGTCGGGGGTGAGGAAGCAGCCAAAGGTGCGCTTGGTGATGGGCTGGAGGCCCTCCAACGCCCCACTGAGCGCCGGGAGGGTGGGGCCGAAGGCGCGGGGGACGTGCTCGGTCCACAGGGTGTGCGCCCCGAGCGCCCGCGAGGCCCGGAGCAGACGCTCCATCCGCGCGAGGGTGGCGGCCCCATCGAACACCGTGGGGTAGTGGCGCTCCTGCACGTCGATCAGCACGACCAGGGCGTCGTCAGGGTCCAGCAGGTAGCTCACGCGCGCCCCTCCACCATGCTCTCAAGCCCCGCCAGCGCGATGGGGTGGTACAGCTCGCGGTAGTCCGCCAGGAGCGACGCCGCGGCGGGCTGGGTCTCGACGCGCGCCATCAGCGCGGCGTAGAGCGGCTTGAGGAACTTCATCCGCCCCACCTCGCCCAGGAAGGTGCTGGTGCGCTCAAGGGCCGGCGCGTAGCCAGAGGCGAGCCCCACCAGCAGCCACTGAGAGAGGATCTCGGCGTTGGCCGACGCGGTGAGGCTGAAGGCCTGGTCGAGGCGGGCGCACTGCTCGTGGGTGAGCGGCCTGGGCAGCTTCTGGAGGAAGACGATGCGCTGCCGTGTGGTCCAGCGGCCCATCGCCTCAGTGTCCAGCTCCCCCCGCTCCCATGCGGCCAGGGCGGAGAGCACCGCCTCCAGCCGCCTGGCCCCGAAGCGGGGCGCGTTCTCCGGGAGCCCCGGCCCGTGGATCCAGGCGTCCGCGCCGATCGCATCGCGGACCCCTGGGAGCTGCTCCTCCAGGAAGGCCTCGAACTCCGCGGTGGTGATCGAGGTGAAGCCAAAGCGCCCCATGTAGGCCTTGATGAAGGCGTCCCAGCGCGTGCGCCCCACGGTCTCCTCCAGGAGCTGCACGAAGAGGAAGCCCTTCTCGTAGGGGACCGAGGAGTAGACCTCGTCGGGATCCACCCCGGAGAGGTCGGTCTCCAGGTGGGTGTAGGCGGGCTGATCGGCGAACCTGGCCAGCTCCTCCTCCAGGTCATGCCGCCCGATGTTGGCGGCGACGCCCACCGCCTCTGGCCCCTCCAGCACCTCGAGGATCCGGCGCTCCGCCCAGACGGTGAAGCCCTCGTTGAGCCAGAAGTCGTTCATGGTGGCGTTGGTCACCAGGTTCCCGGTCCAAGAGTGGGCCAGCTCGTGCGCCAGCACCGTCACCAGCGACCGATCGCCCGCTATCAGGGTGGGGGTGAGGAAGGTCAGCCGGGGGTTCTCCATCCCGCCGTACGGGAACGCGGGCGGCATCATCAGGAAATCAAAGCGCTCCCACGGGTAGGGGCCAAACAGCCCCTCAGCGGCCCGCAGCATCACGTCCGCGTCGGCGAATTCCCACGCAGCCGCCTGGAGTGACTCCGGCTCGGCGTAGACCCGCGAGCGGGGCCCCAGGTCCGCGCTCACCAGGTGGCCGACCCCCAGGGCGAGCAGGTAGGAGGGGATGGCCTGCGGCATGGAGAAGGCGGTGGTGACCCAGCCGTCCACCGGGGTGCCGGGCTCGCCGGGTGCGGCGGACATGACCGGCACCAGCCCCTCGGGCACCGTCACCTCGGCGGAGTAGGTGAAGCGGGCGCGAGCGGTGTCCTGGCAGGGCATCATCGAGCGGGCGTGGATCGGCTGGCACTGGGAGAACAGGAAGGGGTGGGCCTTGCCCGCGGTGTTGGCAGGAGCAAGCCACTGGAGCGCCGAGGCGGTGGGCGCGGTGCGATAGCGGACCTCTACCGCCGAGGTGTCCGGGCGCCGCACCACGTCCAGCCTGGCGCCCATGAAGCCCTCTGGCGGGTGGAGGGTCCACGGCAGGGCCTGGCCGTCCTGATCGAGCACCTGCGCGACGGTCAGCTCCCTGGTGTCCAGGCTGAGGAGCCCCGCAGCGGGCTGATCGAGGTGGAGCGTCGCGGCGCCGACCAGGGCCCGCGCGTCAAAGTCGACCTTCCACACCAGGTGGATGTGGGTGACGCGCCCCTGCGTCAGGTCCGCGACAGAGTGGGGATCGGTCTGCGTCATTCTGCGCTCCCGTCGTTGTTTGCTGCGTGCTGCGCCTCTAGGAGGGGCACCACGCGGGTGTTGAAGAGGAGCAAGGCGGCCGCGGTGAGGAAGCCGATCCCACCGAAGATCAGCCACATCACCCCAGGCATGTTCATGTCCTTGGCCAGCACCTGGTAGCCCCAACCGGAGAGGATGCCCCCGAACAGGTTCCCCAGCGCGATGGAGACGAAGTAGTAGCCCATGAACAGGGCCACCTTGTCGCTAGGGGCGATGCGGGCCACGTACTCCTGGCTCTTGGGAGAGGCGATCATCTCGCCAAAGGCGAAGACCACGATCGCCACGACCACCAGCACGCCGGTCAGGGCGACCGAGCCCATCGCGATGCCCGCCCCTGCCACCAGGGTGCCGACCACCAGGACCGGGAAGGGCTTCCAGCGGTCGATGACGGTGGAGACGAGGATCTGGAAGACGATGATCGCGCCGGCGTCCAGGTTGATGATGTACTCGGGGTTGACCTGCCGGTAGCTGCCAGCCCACCGCTCGGCGACCGCGTGGACCGCCTCGGCGCTGGGGGTGCCCATCGCCGCGAGGCGAGACATCTCCGACACCAGCTCCGCCTCGGGCACGCGCACCTTGAAGTGCACCGCCTGGAAGAAGAGCTCCCTGCTCTGGTCCCCGAGGGCGATGGCCCCGTGCTGGGTCACCGCGTCGCCCAGCCAGGTCGCGAGGCTGTCCACCTTGACCGAGGCGAGGAAATCCACGGTGCCGGTGCCGAACACGCTCACCATCGAGACCAGGTCGGAGGTGTCGACAAAATCGCGGATGAACTCGGGCATGGTGATGAAGATCTGGTTGAAGCTCGCCCAGAAGCCCGAGAGGATGAGCAGGTACAGGACGAAGGGCCAGTTGCCAATTCGGGCCCGCTGAGCCAGCCAGCTGCGGCCCGCGTCTTCCTTGGGCAGCACCGCGTTCCAGCCCCAGTTGAGCAGCAACCACCCCAGCGAGAAGCTGAGGGTAATTCCCCAAGACACCCACTCGCCGCCAGACAGCATCACCATCAGCAGGATCGGGATCACCACCAAGGCGAAGCGACCGTTGCCGAGGATCTCCTGGGCGCCGGCCAGCACCTGGAGCAGCGAGCGCTTCTCGCCCTCACCGTCCGACTTGGTGGGCTCCTGGTACATGAACAGGGTGGGGATGAAGTTCAGGGCGATCCAGAAGGCGGACATCAGGAAGACCATGTCCCACGAGATCGCGCGGACCGCGCCTGCGACGATAGGCCCGAAGAAGCCCCCGATGTTGACGATGGTGTAGAAGACCCCGAAGCCAAGGCCCCGGTTCGTCTCGTCGGTGGTCCGCCCGACCGTGCCCACCACCACCGGCTTGAAGACCGAGGCCCCCAGCGCGACCAGGAGGAAGGCGGCGAAGAACAGCCAGAAGGACTTGAACTGCCCCATCAGGAGGTACGCGGGGGTCATGATCGAGAAGGCGACCAGGAAGGCGCGCTTGTAGCCGTAGCGGTCCGCCAGGGCGCCGGTGATCACCGGGAAGAGGTAGAGCAGGAAGGGCACCACCCCCTGCAGGATCCCTCGCTGCACCGAGGAGAAGCCCAGGCCACCCTCAGAGGCGGGGCTCGTAATATACAGAGATGATACGGCATAAAAACCGTACCATGCCATCCGCTCGAAGACCTCCATCCCGTTGGCGACGTAGAAGGTCTTGGGAAAGGGAGAGCGCTTGCGCTTGCCACCGGTCGGATCAGTCAAGGGATCTCCTGTGTGGACGCCCCTGATCAGGTGAGCGGGGGGCGCCTCTCAGTAGTGTTCACCCCTCGCCGGGTCAAGCCGGGATGCGGCCGACCGGCTATGGACGCTCCCGAAGACGCAGGAGACGCCGTGCCCACCAAGCCCCACTACTTCAAGCTGCTGTCCCTCGGCGACCCAGAGCGCAACGAGGAGCACGAGCACGAGCACGAGCACGAGCACGAGCACGAGCACCAGGAGCCCCTCCCCCCCGAGCTGATCGGCTTCTTCTCGGACACCGACCCCGAGGTGGTGCCCCTCAGGCTGATCCCCACCGGTCCGGGCGAGGAGCTGATGGCCACCCTGATCGTCGACGAGTACGCCGAGGTGCTCACGGTAGACGGCCTCGACGCCCTGGGCGACGGCAGGGTGAAGGCCCTGCTGGTGGGCGCTGGGGGGCTAGCCCTGGACGCCAGCGAGGAGGGGGAGCTCCCAGGCACCTTCGACTTCACCCCCGGAACCATCGCGAGCGCCGAGGCGCTGGCGGTGTTCTTCACCCCCGACGAGGCGCACGCGGCCTCCTATCTCGGGCGCGGCGCCCCCCCGCGCTTCAGCGCGGACCGGGTCGCCTGGCCCATCCACTTCGACGCGCTCCCAGTGGAGCTGACGATGAGCGTGTGGAGCGGGACCCTCTTTGACGGGACCCCCTATGTGGAGGTGGTGCTGATCTTCCAAGGCGACGAGCTGGAGCTGGGGCTGGAATTGGTGGACGCCGACGGCGTGGAGCTCCTGTCGGAGGCGGTGTGGCTGCGCGGTGCGGACATCCACCGCTCCTCCTTCGCCCTGGACGACGTCCACGCGACGCCCGCGGGGCTGCGCCTGACCATGAGCGGGGCCTCACCCAGCTCGCGGATGGTGGGGCACTGGCACTTCGAGTCCTTCACCACACCCCAGTGATCTCCTCGGTCTGGCCGCGAAACAGCACCTCATCCCCCTCCTCCAGGTCGCGCAGGGCCAGGGCGAGCGGAGCGGCGGGCGACAGCACCAGCGCGCCCTCCACCGCGTCCCCCTCCCCGCCCTCGACGATCAGCAGCCACCTGGTCTGAGCGCCCTCGATCCGCACCAGGGCGCCGGGGCCCACCACGTCGCGATCGACGAGGATCAGGCCGCGGAGCGCCTCGCGGAGCCCCTCCACCCTGCGGCGCAGGCCGTCGGCCAGGATCCCCTGCTCGACCGCCGACCTGTGCTCCTCCACCACCGCCGGGCACACCGGCCCCTCAAAGCGACCCGACCGCTCCAGCGCGTCCAGCTCGGCGCTCACCGCCGCGAGGCGGGCGCGCAACACGCCCCGGAAGCCCTCGACCAGCCGCGCCTTGCGCTCCCTCACAGCGCCTCCAGCGGGGCGAGGTCCACGTTGCGGGCGAGGAAGCGCCGCACCACCTCCTCCCTGGTGTGGAGGAAGTCCGCGATCGGCCCGTACTCCAGCAGGTCTCCGCGCCAGAGCATCCCGATGCGGTCCGCGATCTGCACGGCGCTGACGATGTCGTGGGTGATCACCACGAAGCTCACCCCCAAGCGCTCCTTCATCCGCAGGATGAGCTCGTCGATGGTCCCAGAGGTGAGCGGATCGAGACCGGAGTTGGGCTCGTCAAAGACCACCACCTCCGGCTCCATCGCGATCGCTCGCGCCAGCCCCACCCGCTTCCGCTGCCCCCCAGACAGCTCAGAGACCGCCCTGCCCCCCAGGCCGGGCAATTCCACCAGCTCCAGCTTCTCCTCCACCACCCTCCGGATCTCCGCCTCGGACAGCCTGGTGTGGTGGCGCAGCGGAAAGGCGATGTTCTCTGCCACCGAGAGCGAGTCGAAGAGCGCCCCGTCCTGGAACAGCATCCCCATCCGCTTTCGGACCCCCAGCAGCGCGGCGCCCCTGGCCCTGGCCATGTCCACGTCTCCCACCCAGACCCTCCCCGCGTCCGGCGCGATGAGCCCTACGATGTGCTTGATGAGCACGGACTTTCCGGCGCCCGATGGGCCCAGGATGACGGTGGTCTCGCCCCTGCGGATGTCCATGTCGACGCCGTTGAGCACCACCAGCTCGCCGAAGCGCTTGTGGACGCCCTCCAGGCGGATCAGCACGTTATCGGGGGCCCCTGGGGGGCTGGGGAGTGGGGTCATCGACGCTCCGTGAGGCGCATGCCTATCCGGGCACTGGGCGCCGGCCTAGCCGGCTGCTCCCCTCCGCTGGTCCGCGCACCCCGACCTCCGAGGAGGAGCTGACGGAAAATGATCCTCCTGGGGAGGGCTTCGCCCACCTGCGACAGCGAGAGATGGGCTATGGCCTGCACACTGGAGCGCTCATGATCGTCGCACTCTCCGCCGGCCTGCTCGCGGGATCCCTTCACGTCTTCACCGGGCCCGATCACCTCGCCGCGGTGGTGCCCCTGGCCACCAGGGACGCGCGGGCCGCGGGGCAGACCGGGGCGCTCTGGGGCCTGGGTCACGGGTCGGGGGTGGTGGCGGTGGGCGCTCTGGGCCTGTGGGCCCGCGAGCGCATGGACATCCACGCCCTGTCCGACTGGTCCGAGGTGGCGGTGGGGCTGATCCTGGTCGGGCTGGGCCTGTGGAGCCTGATGGCGCCGCCCCACCGGCACGACCACCTCCACGACGGGGTGGAGCCCCACGCCCACACCCACCAGCACTTGGGGGGGGCCAGGCACCACCACCACGCGGCCTTCGGGGTGGGGCTGCTCCACGGCTCGGCGGGGGTGGGGCACCTGTTCGGCGTGCTGCCCGCCCTCGCGCTCCCCACCGAGCAGGCGGTGGCCTACCTGGGATCCTACCTGTTCGCCGCGGTGATCTCGATGGCGATGTTCGGCCTCGCGGTAGGCCAGGTGGTGCAGCGGGTGGGCGCGCGCGGCCAGGACGCGATGCGCTGGAGCGCCGGCCTGCTGGCGATCGGGGTGGGCGCGGTGTGGTTCGGGGTGGCGCTCCAGGGCTGAGGATCAGTCCGCGGTGCGGACCAGCCGGAACCCGGCGATCTCCAAGCCGTCGTCCGGGTTGAGGCCGTCCCGATAGGCGACGCGGAGCGCCACAGGGAAGTCGGCGTAGCACCCACCCCGCGTCGCCTTGCCCTGCCCGGTGCTGTCCGCGGGCCCTGCGGGATCGACCGCCGGTCCGGTGGGATAGGTGCCATACCAGTCGCCGGTCCACTCCATCACGTTCCCGCTCATGTCATACAGGCCATAGCCGTTCGGGGACAGGCCCTGCACCGGGAACGGGACGGGGGTCTCCGCGTCTCCCGGCGCGTAGGCGTTGCCGCAGTACCAGGCGAAGCTGTCGAAGGTGGGCCCGCCCTCTGTGGCGAGCTCACCCAGGCAGTTGGCCTCGTCACCGTGCGGGACCGTGCCCCCGTTGGGGAGCGACGGCCCCTCCAGCCCCCCTCTGGCAGCGCGCTCCCACTCCGCCTCGGTGGGGAGCCTGTAGCCACCGCACGCGTAGGGGTCATGGTGCAGCCCAGCGACCAGGGCGCAGCGCTCCTCCACACAGGCGTAGCAGGACTCCAGCCCCCGTGCGGCCGAGAGCAGGTTGGCGTAGCTCGCGGCATCGTGCCAGCTGACGGTCTCCACGGGGCAGTCGGCGCACGCGGAGAAGGTCGAGGGCGCCTCGCCGGTCACGGCGAAGTACTCGGCCTGAGTGACCTCGTGGGTGCCGACGCAGTAGTCGTGGGTCAGGGTGACCTGGTGCTGGGTCTCAGGGTAGTCGAACCCCACCTCGGAGAGGGGCGCGCCCATCGCGAATTCACCGGCGGGGACGCGCACCATGCCCGAGTCTCCGGAGCAGACGTCGGTGTCGGTGTCGGTGTCGGTGTCGGTGTCGGTGTCGGTGTCGGTGTCGGTGTCGGTGTCGGTGTCGGTGTCCGCCTCAAAGCGGGCGCGCACCGCGCTGAGATCGGCGTAGAAACACCCCGACAGCGACAGGAGCAGCAGCCAGGGCGCTGGGGTCGAGCGGTGGGGACCGTTCACAGGGTGCAGGGACATCCGCGCTCCAGAGAGCGCCCCATGTACCTCGCCTGGGAGCGAGAAGGTAGCGAAGTGTCTCCCCCTGTTATCTGACACGCGACAGGTGCCGAAGAGAGCACCACACCAGGAGGCGTCATGGTCCGCGCAATTGGAGCGGGAGTCCCCCACCTCAACACCCAGCAGCTCGCGCAGCGCATACAGAGCGACCTGGACACAGACGGCGACGGCGCGGTGTCAAAGGGCGAGTTCACCCGAGGCGGCGAGCGCGTGAAGGCACCGAGCAGCGGGCAGGCCCCCGCCAACGCCCCCTCCGCCGAGGAGCTCTTCGCCGAGCTGGACGCGGACGCCAGCGGTGGGCTCTCCCTCGATGAGCTGGCCGAGCTCGCCGCCAAGGGGGGGGCAGGTGGGGACTCAAGGGCTACGGGCGCCGCGCCGCCCCCGGGTGGGCCGCCAGGTGGCGCCCCGCCCCCGGGTGGGCCGCCAGGTGGCGCCCCGCCGCCCGACCAGGGAGGCAGCGGCGTCTCTGAGTCCGCCGCTGTGACCACCTACGACCCCGCGGACACCAACCGGGACGGGGAGGTCAGCGACGCCGAGCAGCTCGCCTACGACCTCGCCCAGGCGACCAGCGCGGACGGACAGGTCCTAGCGGCGATGACGACCCCCGACGTCACCGACCCCCAAGACCTGGGCGCGAGCCTGCTCACCGAGGAGGCCCGGCTCCAGGCCGAGCAGCTGCGGGGCTCCGCCAGCTACCAGGCAGCCTCCGGGACCCCCAGCGCCTCGTCGACCACCGCGGTCTCTGCCTAGCGGCGGGGGCACCGGCGCCTGGTCGCCCCGCGTCGTCACCGTACCGACGCGCTGGCCTCTCGACGCGTGTCCTTGTTCCTCCGCTCGTCGCGACAAAAAAGCACGCTTCATCCAGACGGACCGGCGACCACGCGCCGCGCTGCCTGACGACTCGACCCCCGATGACGGTCTGGAAGATTCGACGAGCGACTTCATCGGACAGGACCTCCGGCCATGCGTCCGAACCGGCTCACGACAGCAGCAGATTCAACAGGCAGATCCAGCACGATAGAGGACACCAACAGCGTCGTGGCCGATCGGCTCGGGCTCAGCGGCCCTTCGCCGCGCCCGTGGAGCGTCCCGGCTGGGTGCCAGCACGAACGAACCATTGTTATCGGCGCGCGGCGCGCTGTCCGCGCCGCGCGCTGGGTCCTTCCGGCCCCCGTCCAAGCGGGTGGTTCCACGACGTCGTGAGCTCGGACCGGACCTCCTGTCTGATGGTTCCTTTGGAAGGATGAAGCGACTCCTGTGAGGCCGTCCGGCTGATGGACCGGTGCCGTCGTCACCACTCCCCGCGCGCCGCCGCGCCGACCAGCAGGCCACCCGACACCAGCCCCAGCCCCGCGCCGCCCCACCACGCCGCGTGGTTGACCTGGACCCAGGACTCCGCCCGCCCCAGATCCTCCGCCTGCTCGGTCCGCTGGTAGGCGTACCAGGCCAGCGCGAAGCTCGCCGCCGAGAGCGCGGCGCCGCCCGCCCCGCCGATGGCCAGCCCGCGGGACCTGTGCGGCGCCGCTCCCCGCAGGGTCGCCAGCTTGATCGCCCCCAGGTCCGGCCCCGCGAGGGCGCCTGCGCCCAGCACCACCGCGCCGCTCCCACGCAGCACCGGCTCCTGGGTGCGCTGGGTCAGCTCGGACAGGCCCCGCAGCGAGGCGAGGGTGTAGGCGTGGGCCTCCTCTGCGGTCACCAGGCCGTCACCGTCCGCGTCGCCCCACCCCTGCAGCGCCCCCAGCAGCAGGTAGGAGAAGGCGGGCCTGGCCTCACCGGGCAGCGCCCCCGCGAGCTGCCCCGTCCCCGCCGCGAGCAGCTCCAGCGCCCCCAGCTCCACCATCGCGGTGGGGATCACCGGCTGTAGCCCCCCCGCGAGGGCCTCCCCTCCCCCGGTCTGCCCCGAAAAGCACGCGTCCAGCACCAACACCACCTCCGGCGCGCCGCCCTCCCGCGCCGCGCCCAGCAGCTCGCCACGCGCCACGCTGCGCGAGAACAGGCCGTCCGCCGACGACCCGGCGTCTGCCCCGACCAGCAGCCCGTCCGACCCGTCGGCCGCCGGCGCACCGTGGCCGATGAACACCACCCACAGCCGCCCCCCCTCCTCCACCTGCCCGGCGCGGAGGGCGACCTGGGAGCGGATCCGCTCGGCGCGGGCCAACGGCTCGCCGCTGTGCCCCACCGCGTCGAACAGGGTGGCCACCTTCGCCTCTGGCACCCCGCGCCCTCGCATCCAGGCGTGCCACGCCCAGCCGTTGTCCACCGCCCCCGGCACGTCGGGCAGGTAGGCGTAGTCCTCCACCGCGATCAGCACGGCGGCGTCGCGCTCTCCGCCGCCAGTCGCCGCGGGGTGATCCAACGCTGGCCAGGGCGAGGCGAGCGCGGCGGCGGTCAGGAGCGAGAGCAGCAAGGGGCCTCCTAGGGCGAGGGTTCACGCCGACAGGCGGCTCAGCGCAGCAGGCTCTCCACCACGTCGGCGGCCGCCCTGGCCGCGTCCAGCCGAGCCTCGCCCAGGGCGGCCTGCCCCATCTCCCGCAGGTGCTCGAGATCCGCGGCGAGCGCCAGCACCCTGGACACCGCGCCGTCCAGCTCCCAGCCCTGCTCCACCAGCACCTCTGCGGCGCCGACCGCCTCCAGAGACCGGGCGTTGCCCTCCTGGTGGTTCTCGGTCACGTTGGGCGACGGGATCAGCAGCGAGGCCCTGCCCACCGCGGTCAGCTCGGCGAGGGTCGAGGAGCCCGCCCTGCAGACGACCAGATCGGCCACCGCGTAGGCCATCGCCATCTTGTCCTCGTAGCCCCGCACCGTGACGCCCTCTGGCGCCTGGCCCCCGTGGGCCTCCAGCACCTGCGCCTCGTACTTGGGGCCGGTGATATGGACCACCTGGAAGGTCCGCCCCACGGCCTTGGCGGTGGAGACCGCGAGCTCGTTGAGCCTGGCCGCGCCCAGTGAGCCGCCGACGAACACCACCACCGGGCGCCCCGCCTGGAGCCCGTAGTGGGCCAGCGCGTCCTCCTTGGTCCCCTGGAGCACCGCCGGGTTGACCGGCACCCCCACCAGGTGGCGGGGGGCGCTGCCAGGCAGCCTGTGCCTGGTGGCCTCCCAGGTGAGGAGGATCTGCTGTGCCACCCTGGCGCAGAGCTTGTTCGCCATGCCCGGCACCACGTTCGCCTCGTGGATCGCCCGCCCCAGCCCCAGAGAGGCGGCGGCGAGCACCGGCGGGGCGGAGATGTAGCCCCCCACCCCGAGCACCGCGTCCACCTTGTCGGCCTTGAGCTGCCCCCTGCTGGCGAGGGTGGAGCGGAGCAGGCCGAGGGCGAAGCGCACCTTGCCCATCAGCCCTCCGCGCGGGTACTGCATCGCGTGGACCGGGCGGAAGTCGTAGCCTCGCTCGGGGGCCACCCTGCCCTCCAGGCGGTCGGGATCCCCGTAGTAGAGCACGGTGTGGCCGCGCTCCTTGAGGACATCCCCGATCGCGAGCGCGGGGTAGACGTGGCCGCCGGTGCCGCCTCCGGCCAGGACGATGATGCTCATGGGGACCTCCCAGGGAACCAGAGCCCTATCCCCTCCCAGCCCCCCGCGCAGCCCACAGGGCGAGGCCGTGGAGGATCAGGCCCAGCGCCACCCACGGGAGGTTGTCCTGCCGCTGCGCCAGCCCCACCACCGCCCCCAGCGCCGCCAGCCCAACCCCCGCCCGCGCGAGCACCAGCGCCAGCGCCGGGCGGCGCCACGCCGCCACCAGCCCCAGCCAGAGGGGCGAGAAGATCAGGGCGTTGGCGTTGTACTGGAAGTAGTCGTGGGCGGTGGCCCACACCCCCCACAGGGCGAGCCCCGCCCCCCCCGCCAGCAGCGCCGCGGGGAGCAGCACCGCCGCCAAGGCGCGGGGACGCCGTGAGAAGACCGCAGCCCACGCGGCGATCCCCAGGGCCGCCGCCAGGGGGGGCCAGGTGGGCGGGGGGCCTCCCAGGGGCCGCGTCCTGTCGCTCGGCACCAGCACCCGCTCGCGCCGCACCAGCGGTGAGCCGCTGATCTGCACGGCGGCAACCGCGTCGTGGAGGGTCACCGGGGTCATCGCCTCCGCCCAGGCGTCCACAGGCCGGTCCGCCACCGCGCCGAGCAGCAGGTCGGCCCCCAGCCACAGGTGGGGCAGCGGGCGCGACAGGCGACGGGTGTGGAAGCGCGCCGGGTGCCCCGGCCTGGCCTGCAGCGCCTCGCGCAGCCGGCCGTCCAGGGCGTGATCGATGGCGTCGCGCGCCTTGGTGGCGCAGTTGCGGGTGAGCAGGCGGTAGTCGTAGTCCCTGTTCTCTGGCTGGATGGCGTCCTCCATCCAGCCGATCAGCGCCTCGCGCTGCACGGGGCTGAGATCCAGGTCCTGCTCCACCACCTCCCTCCCCATCCCCTGGTAGCGCATCAGGTAGGGCAGGGTCTCCACCGCGATGGTGGAGTAGCGCAGGTCACCCGCGATGAACCGCGGCGCGAAGCCGGGGCGGGTGTAGTCGAACACCCCCCAGTGATAGACGAGGTCCCGGTGGTGGCGGTGGGAGCGCACCCGGATCCCCGCGTGCCCCGCAGACTCCCAGAGCTGCCCGCCAGGCCCCATGGTGAGGAGCGAGATCTCCACGTCATCAGGGACCCTCCCCAGGGCCGACAGGATCACCGCGAGGAGCAGCATCAGAGCTTCCTGTGGGTGAAGCTCCGCTCTCCCCGCCGGAACGGCGCCACTGTGTCCCCCTGCCCCACCAGCTTCCAGCGAGTGGTCAGCAGCCCCTCCACCCCCACCGGCCCCCTGGCGTGGATGCGGGAGGTGGAGATGCCCACCTCAGCGCCCAGCCCGAAGCGGAACCCGTCCGAGAAGCGGGTGCTGGCGTTGTGGAAGACCGCGGCAGAGTCCACGTCGCGGAGGAAGATCGCGGCCGCGTCGGGGTCCTCGGTGACGATCGCGTCGGTGTGACCGGAGCCGTAGCGGTGGATGTGGGCGATGGCCGCGTCCAGGTCGTCCACAACCGCTATCGTGGCGGCGTAGTCGCCATACTCGTGCGCTAGCGAGGGAGGCGCGGGCAGCTCCCAGGGGGCGCCAGGCCCCCCGTGCAGCGCCACCCCGGCCGCCCGCAGCGCGTCGAGGATCCGCTCCCCGCCCCGCTCCACCAGGTCGCGGTGGAGCAGCAGGGTCTCCATCGCGTTGCAGGCCGCGGGGTAGTCGGCCTTGGAGTCCACCGCGATGGCCACCGCCTTGTCGAGATCTGCGGCGGCGTCCACATAGACGTGGCAGATCCCGTCCGCGTGCCCCAGCACCGGGATGCGGGTGTTGTCCTTGATGTGGCGCACCAGGGCGTTGGAGCCCCGCGGGATGACCAGGTCGATCACGTCGTCGAGGGCGAGCAGCGCGGCGATCTCCTCCCGCCCGTGGACCAGGGCGATGGCCTCCCCCAGTGGGTGCCCCAGGGCCTCGGTGATGACCCTGTGCAGGGCGGCGTTGGACCTGGCGGCCTCGCTGCCCCCCTTGAGCACCAGGCCGTTCCCGGAGCGGAGCGCCAGCGCCGCGATCTGCGGCAGCGCGTCCGGGCGCGACTCAAAGATCACCAGCAGCACCCCCAGGGCGGCGGTCTCCTGGCGCAGCACCAGCCCCTCCGCCAGCTCCGTGCGGCGCAGCACCCTCCCCAGCGGCTCCTCCTGAGCGGCGATGGCCCGCACCCCCGCCACAAGCTCCTCCAGCTTGCGCTCGGTCAGGCGCAGGCGCGCGACCAGGGCGGGGGCGTAGTGGACGGCCGCCTCCATGTCGAGGGCGTTGGCAGCCAGGATGTCGGCGCGCTGGTCCCACAGGGCCGCGGCCACTCTGAGCAGGGCGTCCACCCGCTGCTGGGTGCTGAGCGTCTGCAGGGTGCGGCTGGCGCGGCGCGCGGCCAGCGCCTGTTCGCGAGCGGTCACTCTTCCTCCAGGATGACAGCGTCGTTGCGGTGGACCAGGGCTCTTCCCCGGCCCTGCTTGCCTATCTCGGCGCGGACCTCGGCGCTGGACCTGGCGCAGAGCCCCCGCGCCACCTCACCGCCGGCGCACAGGATCCGCACCACCGACCCGGCCTCCCACTCGCCCTCCACCCCTACAACACCGGGCGCCAGGAGGCTCGCCCTCCCAGTGACCAGCGCGGCGCGAGCCCCCTCGTTGACGTGCAGGGTGCCGGCGGGTGCGGTGGCGTGGGCGAGCCAGCGCCTGCGGCGGTTGGGGCGGGCGCCGGCGGGGAACAGCGTCCCCTCCTCCTCTCCCCGGAAGATCCGCCCCAGCACCTCGGGGCGGTAGCCAGAGGCGATGACGGTGTTGACCCCCACCCCCGCGGCGAGGTTCGCCGCCGCGATCTTGGCCCCCATGCCCCCTCGGCCGCCCGCAGAGAGCGCGCCGATCCGCACCTGCTCCGCCTCGGACCAGAGGGGTATGGGGCGCGCGCCTGGCTCGCCCGGAGGGGCGGAGTAGACCGCGTCCACGTCCGACAGGAGCACCAGCGCGTCGCAGTCGATGTTGGAGGCCACCAGGGCGGCGAGCCGGTCGTTGTCCCCGAAGACCGCCAGGTGATCGGTGCTGACAGCGTCGTTCTCGTTGAGGAGGGGCACCGCCCCCAGGGCCAGCAGCCGCTCGAGGGTCGCGGCGAGGGTGACGTAGCGCGAGCGGCGGTGGAAGTCGTCCTCAGTGAGGAGCACCTGCGCCACCCGCTCGCCCAGCCGCGAGAAGAAGGTGTCGTACAGGCCCATCAGCGTCCCCTGCCCCGCGGCGGCGCACGCAGCCAGGTCAGCCACAGCCACCGGGCGGCGGTCGAAGCCGAGGCGCTCCACCCCCAGGCCGATCGCCCCCGAGCTGACCAGGATGACCTCGCGGCCCTCCCGGCGCAGATCGTGGATCTGCTCCACCAGGGTGCCCATCCGGCCCAGGGCGACGCCCCGGTCCTCGCGGGACACCACCGCCGTTCCCACCTTGATGACGACCCTCCGCGCGGAGCGGAGGGGATGACGCGCGCTGTGTTCAGACATGGGGCGGCAGCTAACGCGCCGCACCCGCCCCCAGCCACTCAGGGGGAGGCGCTGTCGTCCAAGGTGAAGGTGTAGCTGAGCTCCAGGCTGACCCTGCCGCAGGGATCCTGCGCGGGGACCAGGATCGGGCAGGTCTCGGTGTAGACGACCTCGTGCCAGACCGCCTCCAGCGCCAGTGAGACCTCGGTCCCCGCCACCGAGGAGAGGTCCCCCAGCGGGAGCTCTGCCTCGTTGCAGGGCATGTTGCTGCACTCGGCGTCGAGGGCCGCCCCGTCCAGACTGTACCTGAGGGAGTCGGTCTTGACCGTGGCGCCAGACACCGCGTCCACCGCCAGGTGGACCACCGCGACCCCGTCCCCACAGGCCTGGGCGGTGTCGGCAGGCTCCTCACCACAGCCAGCGAGCAGGGCGAGCCACACCGCGCCCCTCATGGCGTCACCCCCCTGGGCGCACGCGCCCCGAAGAGCGAGGTGCCCACCCGGATCGAGGTCGCGCCCTCCTCCACCGCGACCTCCCAGGACGAGGACATGCCCATCGACAGGTGAAGCGGCGCCGCCCCCTCTACCGAGGCCACCGCCTCGAAGAGCTGCCTGGTGAGCCGGAAGGCCGCTCTGAGACCCTCCGCGTCGGTGTCGGCGGGCCCCAGGGTCATCAGGCCCTGCACCCTCAGGTTGGGCAGGGCCACCAGGGAGCGGATCAGGTCCAGGGCCTGGTCAGGGTGGACCCCCGCCTTCGCCTCCTCCACGCCGGAATTGACCTCGACCAGCACTGGGAGCGCCTTCCCCTCTGCCTCAGCGGCCCGCTGCAGCGCCAAGCCCAGCGCGATCGAGTCGACGGTCTCGACCAGATCGAAGAGCTGCACCGACTTGCGGGCCTTGCGGCGCTGGATGTGCCCGATGCCGTGCCACACCACCCCGGAGTCAAAGCCACAGGCGGCCCGCATCGCCTCCGCCTCCTGCACGTAGTTGTGGCCGATATGCCGGAGCCCCGCCCCCACCGCGGCGCGGACCTCGTCGGGGGAGCGCGTCTTGACCGCTCCGACCACCGTCACCCCCTCAGGCACAGCCTCAAGGAGTGCGCGAACGTTCCGCTCAATCGCCGAATAACTGCTCATTCCGTCGCTCCATCTGGCCGCGCGCTGCGCGACAGCCGGTCGTTGATCCACATCCCAACCACCGAGGCCAGCCCCACGAGGCCCAGGAGGAGCCAGATGCGCCAGGGCTGGTAGGCGTCCCACAGCACCGCGTTGGCCTGGAACACGTCGGCCCCGCCCCCCACCCTCGCCGCCACCAGGTTCATCAGCTCGGGGAGCTGCTCCACCGCCGCCACCGCGTCAGCGGTCATCCCTCCCTGATCCATGAGCCAGCGCCGGGCGAGCACCTCCTTCGAGGCCAGGGCCTCGTAGAGCGGACCGGAGATCCCGTTCCCCGCCGCCCAGCCGATGGCGAAGGGGATGTTGGAGTAGCCCATGTAGAGCGCTTTCTTGTCGGCGGGAGCGGTCATCCCGATGTACTCGGAGAACTTCGGGCTGCACAGGATCTCTCCAATCGCGAAGACGAAGATCATCACCGCCACCGCGACCCCGCTCATGAACAGCCCCGAGCCGACGAAGCCCAGGAGGGCCACCCCCATCCCCACCACCAGCACGGTCATCATCTTGAACCTGCCGGACAGCCACGAGAGGGGCAGCACGAAGAGGATGATGGCGAAGGAGTCGATGTTGATGAGCATCTCGGGCTTCACCGCGCCGTTCGCGTCGAGCACCGAGGCAGCCCACCCCGACGGGAGCGGCAAGCCGCTGAGCAGCGCCCCCAGCGAGCGCGCGTCCACCCACTCGTCGATGAAGTTGGGGAGCAGGTCCCAGAGCTGCATGAACATGAACCAGAAGCCCGAGACAACGAGGAGGAAGCGGAGCATCGCCTTGTCTTCCCACAGGACCCTCAGGGTGCTCTTGAGCACCTCCACCGGCCCCTTGGCGGCGGCGGCCCGGTCCAGGGGCGGCTCGCGAAAGAGGAAGATCGCGGGGATGAAGTTGAGGGCGGTGACGATCGCCGCCCCATAGAACACCAGGCTCCAGGTGGGCGCCGCCTCATTCCCGCGGAGGGAGGACGCCGCCATGGGCGCAAAGAAGCCCCCGATGTTCACCATCCAGTAGAACAGACCGAAGCCCAGCGCCGAATTGTGCTCGTCGAGGGATCGGACCACCGCCCCCTGCACCGGGGGCTTGAAGATCGCGGTGCCGGTCCCCACAAACATCGCCGCGGCGAGCATGCTCCAGAAGCCCGACGCGTTCGCCATCAGGGTGTACCCGGCGAGGTTCAGGACGAAGGCCAGGTACATCGACTTCTTGTAGCCATAGGCGTCGGTGTAGCCCCCGGACACCATCGGCACCAGGGTCTGGAGCAGGGCCCAGATCATGTAGATCAGGCCCTTCTCCGAGTAGGACAGGCCCAGCCCACCGGAGTGGTCCCACATCATGTAGAGGGGCAGAATGGCCCTCACCCCAAAGAAGGCGAGGCGCTCCTGAGCCTCGATCAGGTTGGCCACCCAGAAATTCCACCGCATGGTGCGGACCTGCTCGATCACGCTGAGCTTCGCCATCCTGGCCTCCCCTTGGGGGAGCGATGCTAACCCATTTCTCAGAGGGGGGTGTCGGGCGCAGGCAGCGCCGGGACGGGTTAGGGCACCTACCCGTCTAGGAGTCCTCATGCTGCTTGCCCTCGCGATGGGCGCCGCCCTCGCCCAGAACGCCTATGTACCCGACTCAAACGCGGCCTACGCCGACCTCCCCGCGGACACCAAGTGGGACCTGAGCCCGCTGTTCGCGTCGGACGAGGCCTGGAAGGCGGAGGTGGAGAGCCTCCAGGTAGACATCCCCACCATGAGGGATTTTCAGGGCAAGCTCGCCAAGCCGGACTGCCTGCTCAAGACGCTGGACCACTACACCGGGCTCCACGCCCGGGCCAGCAAGGTGTCGCTCTACGCGAACCTCAAGCTGACGGTGGGCACCACGGATCCCAAGGCCATCTCCATGTCCCAGCGCGCCCAGGACCTGCAGGTGGCCCTGATGGACGCCTCCTCGTTCATCCGGGGTGAGGTGCTGGCGCTGTCCGAGAAGCAGACCAACAAGTCCTACACCAAGGCGCCCGGCCTGGAGACCTATCGGCACTACCTGGACGGCATCCAGCGCCGCAGGTCCCGGGTGCTGGGATCGGAGGCGGAGGCGGTGCTCGCTCAGCTCGGCGACAACCTGTGGGCCGAGGTGGACCTCAACGAGCTCCACCACGAGCCGGAGCTGGCCTTCCAGAGCCTGATGGTGGACCTGGCCTGGCCGATGGTCCACGACGAGACCGGCGAGGCGGTGCAGCTCAACCTGTCGCTGTACCCCCGCCTGCGCTCCTCGGAGCAGCGCGCGGTGCGTGAGGAGGCGGTAGACGCCGTGTTCAGCACCCTCTACCAGTACCGCGACGTCTTCGCGTCGACCCTGGGCGGGCAGGCGCGCACCACCGTCTCCCTGGCGCGGGCGCGCCACTACGACACCGCCCTCGAGGCCTACCTCGACAAGGACGACATCGACCCGGCGGTCTACGCCAACCTCATCCACACGGTCCACGGGCACCTGGAGCCCATGCACCGCTACGTCGAGCTGCGGCGCAAGCGGATGGGGGTGGACAAGGTCCACCTGGGGGACATGTACCCCCCGCTGGTCCCTGGGGTCGAGAAGGAGGTGAGCTTTGACGAGGCCCGCCAGACCATACTCACCGCGCTGGAGCCGCTGGGGCCGGACTACCTGCGGGTGATGCGCGAGGGCATGGACCCCGCGACCGGGTGGCTGGACCTGTACCCCGCCGCCGACAAGGACTCCGGGGCCTTCTGCGCCACCACCTACGGGGTCCACCCCTTCGTGATGATGAACTACCAGAACTCCCTCGACGACATGAGCACCCTGGCCCACGAGTACGGCCACGCGATGCACTCCTACCTGTCGATGGAGCACCAGACCTACAGCGACTTCTCCTACGTGCCCTTCCTGGCAGAGATCGCCTCCACCGCGAACGAGGCGCTGCTGATGGACTACCTCATCGCCCACGCCGCGTCCGACGAGGAGAAGATCTACCTGCTGTCCCAGCGGGCCGACGCGATCCGCGGCACCATCTACCGGCAGGCGCTGTTCGCTGAATTCGAGTGGGAGGTCCACAAGCTGGCCGAGGAGGGCGCGCCGATCACCGCCGACGCGCTCTCGACCCTCTACGGAGCGCTGGTCAAGACCTACTACGGGCCCTCCTACGAGCTAGGCGCCCACGACGACATGGAGTGGGCCTACATCCCGCACCTCTACTACAAGTACTACGTCTTCACCTACGCGACGGGCCTCTCGTCGGGGATGGCGATCGCCCGCCGCCTCGAGAACGGCGGCGAGCCTGAGGTGGAGGCCTACCTGTCGATGCTCCGGGGCGGCCGATCTGCGCCGCCGCTCGACCTCCTGCGCGGGGCGGGGGTCGACCTGTCGAGCCCGGCGCCCATCGCCGAGGCGCTGGCGGTCTTCGGCGAGACCGTCGACGAGCTCGACCGCCTGCTCGCCAAGCAGCCCACCCACACCGAGAACTGAGGAACCCCATGACCCTACACGGCGACCTGATGGTCGAGGTACTCACCACGGGACCCTTCGTGGAGAACTGCTGCCTGGTCGCGGACAGCCGCACCAAGGAAGCCATCATCATCGATCCCGGCGACGAGCCCGCGCGGATCCTGTCCAAGATCCGGGAGCTGGGCCTGACGCCGACCCTGATCTTCGCGACCCACGGCCACGTCGACCACGTCGCTGCTGCGCCCGCGATCATCGACGAGCTGCAGCTCCCCTTCGCGATGCACCTAGCGGACACCGACTGGACGGACCACCTGCGCGAGCAGTGCCAGGCCTTCGGCCTCCCCCCGCGGGACGGCCCCAAGGTGGACCGGCCGCTGCAGGGGGGTGAGCGCCTGAAGGTCGGCAGACTGGAGGCCACGGTGCTCCACACCCCAGGACACACCGGCGGGGGCGTATCCCTCTACTTTGCCGAGCAGGGCGTGCTCTTCGCGGGGGACACCCTGTTCCAGGGCTCCATCGGGCGCACCGACCTCCCCGGGGGCGACACCGACACCCTGCTGCGGTCGATCCACGAGCAGCTGCTCAGCCTCCCCGATGATACCCGGGTGTACACCGGGCACGGCCCGCTGACCACCATCGGCAGGGAGCGCCGCTCCAACCCCTTCCTCAGCCACGGCCTCCCCAAGCACCAGGGCGCGCGCTTCATCTGATCCGAGCCCCGCTGCGGAGAGCGCCCCCTCGCGAGCCCCCTCGCGTCCGGGGCGCTCGCTCGGTGCTTCAGGCGCTGTGCTCCTCCAGCCACCTGGCGGCGAAGGCCTCG
>JAFGVK010000079.1 GCA_016938035.1 Deltaproteobacteria bacterium
GATGACGCTGGCGTAGGTCGCCGGCGGACCGCCGCAGCCCGTGCCAGGTGACGGAGGTCAGCCCCAGAGACAGGCGGTGTGGCCCGCCAGAGGTGGGCCCTGCGCTTGGTGGCGCTCTCAGGCAGCCGTCAGGGGCTGTCGGGGCCTCTTGGGCCCACCTCCGGCGGGGTGAGGCGCGGGGTGAGGTTCTTACGGGGGGCTCATTTGTGCTTGAAGGTGGACGTGAGGGGGCTATCCTGCAGCTCTTGAACCCGGGAGGTGGTGATGGTGAGGTGCCCCGCCCTGGTGGGCCTGTTCGCGCTGTCGCTCGGCGGGTGCGCGGCGCTCCTCACCACGTCCCCCGAGCCGGTGATCCCGGCCTATGAGGTGCGCGTGCACAATGAGCGGCTGGTGCGGGATGGGTGGATCATCGCCGGGGCTCCCTCGTCGGGGAGGCTGCGAGAGGTGGTCGGTGAGGGCGCGGTGGTGATCTCCCATAGCGGCCCGAACATGCTCGGCTACGACGAGGACACTTTGGTCCGCGAGCTGGGTGGGGCGTTTTCCCGCACGGTGTACGATGAGCAGGAGCTGCGGGACCCTGTCCGCAGGGCCGAGGCCTACGCCCCCTATCGGGAGGCGCTGTCCCATGAGGGGCCGGTCTACATCCACTGCAACACCGGCAACAAGGCGGGCGCCCTGTGGGCCCTGTTCGCGTGGGAGGTGCTCGGGGAGCCGCCTCACAGGGCCCTCAGGATGGGGCTGGACGCTGGGCTGACCGCCTACCGCCCCACCGTGGAGGCGGTGCTGGGCCTGTAGGCGGTGATCGTTCCGACGTGAAGCGGTCCTCAGACACAGGGCCTCGGGGCGCGCTGCCTCGCGCCCGCAGCTCGCTCGGTGTGGCGGAGGACCCGTTGCGCCCTTGCCCTCGCCGGCGCACGCCTCGACCACGCGCCGCGCAGGTCGCTCGGTGTGGCGGAGGTCCCGCTGCGCCTGCCCCCTCCCTCCTCGCCCTGGCGGCGCTCGCGCGGGCGACCGACAGGAACTCCGGTCCGAGCGCGCAAGGTGGTGGAACCACCCGCTGGTCCGAGGCTCGGTATGACCCACCGCCCGGCGTGGAGAGCGAGGCGCGCGCCGATAACGGTTGTTCGTTCGTGATGGTACCCTGCCGGGACGCTCCACGGGCGCGGCGGGGGCTGCAAGGAGCTGCTGAGCCCGAGCCGGTCGGTCACGATGATCGCGATGTCGTCCATAGCAAAGGAACTATCATTGTAATCGGCTCACTGCCGTGAGCGGGTGGCGGACGCATGGGCCGATCTCCTGACCGAGCCTCACGAGCTGGCTCTGAGAGGGGCGTTGCCCGAGCAGGTCCCAAAATACAAGAAGGGGGACCTCGTGAGAGATCCCCCTTCCGTCAGCGCGACGCGGCGAGCCGCGTCACTCCTGGCCTACCAGTCGGAGCCGCCGCCGTAGCCGCCACGGCCACCGCCGCCACCGCCACCGTAGCCACCGCGATCGCCACCGCGGCCACCGCCGCCGAAGCCACCGCGATCGCCGCCACGGCCACCGCCGCCGAAGCCACCGCGATCGCCGCCACGGCCACCGCCGAAGCCACCGGGACGCCCACCGCCGCCCGGACGACCGCCGCGGTCCTGACGGGCCTGGGCCTCGTTGACGCGGACGTTGCGGCCGTCGATCTGCTGGCCGTCCATCGCCTGGATCGCCTCGGCGCCGCCCTCTTCGAGGGTGACAAAGCCGAAGCCACGGGACCGACCGGTGTCGCGGTCCACGATCACCTTGGCATCAGACACGGTGCCAAAGGACTCAAAAGCGTTGCGGAGAGTGTCGTCCGTGGTACCCCAGCTCAGGCCACCCACAAAAAGTTTCATGCTCATGTCTTGTTCTCGTCTGGTATGGCCGTGAGCCGTTCAACTGGCTCGGCTGGGAGACACCCCTGCGGGCACATCGCAGCCATCACTGTCCGGGTTCATAGGCCTGATTGCGCTCCTTGAGTGACACGCGAACGCGTGGGACCCTTCAGAGCCACCGCAGTGATATCCCGACCTCTGGCATTCGGCTATCTTTTCGCGTCGGATGGTCTCCTCTGTGATCGCTTTATGGGTTCCTCACACAGAGCCTGTGGTGTGGCCCGCGGCAGGAGGCGCTTCGGGCGCGCGATCACGCGTCGGATCGGCTAGTGTGCCCTCCCACTAGGAGGAAGCATGTCGGCTCGTGCTCTGTTGGTTTTCCCGCTGCTGCTCACCGGATGCGGAGGCAGCTTGGCGACGCTCCATGTGGAGGAGGCGTCGTCCGTGGTGGTCGAGCACGGCACCCTTGTGGAGGCGCTGCTCGACAATTTCGGCTTCGGCGAGTTTGTCGACATGGACCTCACCTCCTCACAGACCCTTCAGAACCAGGGGGTGGAGCCCGGCGACATCCAGGACGTGCGGCTGGAGTGGCTGGAGCTGGAGGCCACCGCGCCCGAGGGGGCGGACCTGTCGTTCTTGGAGGCGATGACCGTGTCGGTGTCGGCGCCCGACCTGCCGGAGGCGCTGCTCGCCACCGCCCCCGGCTTCCCGGTGGGACAGGCGCTGGTGCGCTTCGAGGTAGAGGACCTCGACCTCACCGACTACGTGGTGTCCCAGTCGATGTCGCTCACCACCGACGTGAGCGGCTCCCGGCCGGACGAGGACACCGAGGTCACCGCGCGCTTCTCGGTCGCGGTGGGGGTGACCACCCAGGGGATCAAGAGCCAGCTCTAGCGCGGCGAGCTGCTGACCACTCCCGTCGCCCCTCGGGCGGTCTCGCCCGTGGCCTCCCCGCGCGCTCGTCCCGTGCTCCGGCCCGCGCCCGCCTCCGGAACGGGGCCTCTGCCTCCACGGACGAGGCTGCCTCGATGGGCTCGGCCCGGAGGACGCGATCGACGCTTCAGCCGCCCTCGGCGCAGAGCGCGGCGGTCTGATCGTCCCAGTCCGACAGGTTGTTGAGCAGGATGCGCTGCACCGCCCCGTCCTCCAGGCTCAGGCCGCTGCCGTAGTCGGCCTCCCGCCACATGCCGTAGGCGTGGACGATGCGCCCCGGCTCGCGCTCGTAGAAGATCTCGAGCTGGTAGTCCTGGTTCATGCTCTTCCCCGAGCCCGCGTCAAATTGCGCGGCTTGGGGCAGATAGACCCTGGAGATGAGCACCGGGCCCCAGGGGGTCTCCGCTGGCTCCAGCGCGCCCAGGTAGCGGAGCCCCCCCTCGATGTGGGCCTGGTAGCTGTCGCCGAGCAGGGTGGCGGCGTAGTCCACCTCCCAGCTCAGGGCGGGGGTGTTGCGCGCGAGATAGTCGTCGAGATCGCTGGTGTAGGCGCGCACATAGCTGTCGTACACGTCGGGGTACTGCTCGGCTTGGGGGAGGGCGTAGAGGATCGGCTCGAGCTGGGCGAGGGTGCAGGGGTAGTCGCGCACCAGGTACAGCCCCTGGGCGCCAGCCGGGTCGCGGTCCTCGATCCCTACCCGCGCCGCGTCCTCAGGGAGCAGGTCGGAGAGGGTGCCGTCGGAGACCCCGTCCATGGCTTCGGCGCCGATGGCCTCGTCGAGGTTGCGGATCGCCTCTGCGAGATCGGCGTCGTCGCCCTGATCATAGCTGCGCCACATCCAGGCGAGCAGGCCGTCGAGGTCTTCTGGGGCGGGGGCCACCGCCTTACAGCCCGAGAGTGCTAGGAGCAGCCACATGCGCGCCTCCTGATACAGGCTATCCTTCCACAGCGGCGCCGCACGCGCCACCACGCCTCCCACACCAGGGGTCACCATGTCGCTGCTGCTGTCCCTCTGCCTCGCGCACGCCGTCGCCGCTCCCATCGACTTCACCGCCGCCGGCGAGGAGACCGCGAGCTTCCTCCAGGAGTACCTGCGCACCGACACCGTCAACCCGCCGGGGAACGAGCTGCGCGGCGCCGAGCTGCTCGCGGACCTGATGGCGAGGGAGGGCATCCCCTGGGAGATCCAAGAGAGCGCCCCTGGGCGGGGCAACCTGGTGGCGCGCCTGCCGGGGAGCGGGGAGGAGGGGGCGCTGTGCCTGCTCTCTCACATCGACGTGGTGGACGCTGAGGGGGAGCGGTGGCCAGCGGATCGGCAGCCCCTGTCGGGGGTCCGGGACGAGGAGGGGGTGATCTGGGGCCGCGGCGCGTTGGACATGAAGTCGATGGGGGCCATTGAGGCGATGACCTTGGTGCTCCTGCACAGGGAGCGGGTGCCGCTGCGGCGAGACGTAGTGCTGCTCGCGGTGGCGGACGAGGAGATCCACAACACCGGCATGAGGTACATGACTGAGCACCACTGGGACGAGCTGGGGTGTACCCACGTGGTCAACGAGGGGGGCATAGGGCTGGCCGACATGTTCTTCGACGGGCAGCCGGTGTTCCCCATCTCCACCGGCGAGAAGGGGGTGCTGTGGCTGCGGATGGTCGCCACAGGGGAGCCGGGGCACGGGTCGGTGCCCCACGGGGGGCAGGCGCCGGAGCGACTGCTTCGGGCGGTGGAGCGGGTCCGCGCGCGGGAGGGCAGCCCCCACTGGAGCCCCGAGATCCTCGAGCTGCTGCGGCAGGTGGGTGAGGACAAGGGCGGCCTGGCCGGGGCGCTGCTCCAGCGCCCTGCGCTGGTGAAGACGGTGCTGCGCGGCAAGCTGATGGGCAACCCGCTCACCAGGGCCGCCCTCACCGATACGGTGAACGTCACCGGCTTTGGGGGCGCCACCTCGCCGAACGTGGTGGGGGCAGAGGCCTGGGCGCAGCTGGACTGCCGCCTCCAGCCAGACACCACGGCCGAGGCGATGCTGGCTGAGCTGACGGCGTTGGTGGATGACCCCGCGGTGCGCTTCGAGGTGCTGCACGAGCTGCCCGCCGCGGTCAGCCCCCAGGACGACCCGCTCTACCGGGCGCTGGAGCGCCACACCGAGGCGCTGTTCCCCGGCGCGGTGGCGGGGCCGGTGCTCTCGGTGGGGTTCACGGACACCATCTTCGCCCGCGAGCTGGGCGCGAGGGGCTACGGGCTGGAGCCCTTCCTGGTGAACGAGGAGCTGCTCGGCGGGATGCACGGAGACAATGAGCGGATCAGCGTCGACAACCTCACCAGGGGCCTGGAGGTGCTCTACCGCTCGGTGGAGGAGGTGTCGGTCGCGCCAGGGGGCGCCTGGATCGAGCCACCGCTCCACGTCCCGTCCCCTGGGGAGGGCGGGGTGGTGGAGCTGCCGCTGCCCGACCCTACCGCACCGTGAACCCGAGGGTGAGGCTGGAGAGGTGGAGCCAGTTCGACACGTAGCCGTCCCCTGGACCCTGGTGGCGGCTCTCGGTGCCGGTGGCGCCGCCTCCCAGGTAGCGGAGGTTGACGAAGCCGTCGATCCCGTGCGACAGCTCAACCCCGAGCCGCCCGCTGGCGTCGAGGATCGCGCCGACCACGTCGGAGTCGGAGCCGTTGATGTACTTGATCGGGGCGTAGAAGCCGTCCGCCTCCGCCCCCCACCACAGGCCCCGGTCACCGAGGGGTTGGCGGAGCCGCAGCTTGAGGATGGGCACCGGACCGATGTCGTTGTTCTGGCGGTAGACGCTCCCATCCCAGGAGGAGAAGGAGATCGAGGCGTTGCGGACCTGGAGGCTGATCCCGAGCGCCAGCTCCCTCCCGTCCTCCTCCTGGAGGTCGTACAGCCACGAGGCGCGGTAGAACGAGAAGCCGTAGCGCAGGTCCACCCTGCTGCCCCCGGCGAACACGCCCTCATCGACGATCAGGTCGCGCTCCAGCAGGGCCGCGGTGCGGAGGTCGAGGGGCTGGTAGAGCAGGGTCACGGTGTGGCGTGGGCCCAGGTCGAGGTCTGCGCTGAGCCTGGTGACGAAGAAGAGGTTGTCCTGGCCGCCATCCTTGACGTAGTCGAAGTCGGTGCCGTCGTGTGAGAACTGGATGCTGTGGGCGACGGGGAGCAGCGCGCCCAGCTCACCGCTCAGGCGGAGGGCGTAAGGGGACGCGTCTGGGTTCAGCAGCGACTCCGCCGAGGCGGGGGTGGTGGCGTGGGCGATCTGGAGGGCGGACAGCGCGAGGAAGACCATCGGAGCTCCGGGGGTGGTGTGCCCAATGTTTGTATATGGATTGCATGCTCTGTGCATACCTGTTGTGGGCGGTCTGTAGTCCAGATCAGTAGGGGTGCTCAAAGGTCAGGTAGAAGCTGAAGCTGGTGAACGGCTCCTCCTGCCCTGCGTCGCACAGGCACCGCGTGTCCCGCGCCAGGGCCAGGTCCATCCGAGCCACCATCAGGTGGTCGTAGATCGGCCGCAGGCCCAGCCCCATCGCGGGGTGCAGCGGCCCATCCTCGGCGTCGATCCCATCGGTCACATCGAAGAAATAGCCGAGGTCGGTGAAGGGGGTGAGCTCCCACTGGAAGGGCTTGCCACCCAGGGTGTGCTCCAGGGCGATCACCCGCAGCTCGGCGGACAGCACCGCCTTCCCCGGCGCGCGCCACCTTCCAAAGGGCACGCCGCGCAGGATCTCGGAGCCGTTGTAGATCGGGTTGAGTCCACCCCAGTGGACCAGCTCGTAGAAGGGGATGTCCCCGAAGAGGTGCTCCGTCATCAGGCGCCCCGCCAGGGTGACCCTGCCGGAGAGGGGCGTGAAGCCCCTGGCCGAGAACAGCGCCCCCGCGAAGCCTCCGGCCTCACCGCCCAGCGCGGGTGCGGCGCGCCCAGAGAGCTCTACCAGCACCCCGCGGCTCGGGGCCACCTCGGGGCTGCGGGTGTCATAGAGCACCCCCGCCAGGGTCTGCAGGGCCAGCCCGCCTCCGACGCCGTAGGGGTGGTCCATCTCCAGCAGAGAGGCCTCGTAGGTCCTGATGGTCGCGTACTTGGGGTTGAACGCCGCGAAGACCGACCACGGGCCGCTGTCTGCGAGGTCCTGCCGCAGGGTGAGGTACGCGAAGGGCTGGTAGAAGGCGTAGCGGTTGTAGTTGGGGATGGAGGCTACGCCCTCGATGGACGGCAGGACCTCGATCGGTGTGTCGCCTCCTATGCCCCAGTAGCCGTCGTGGACCCACTGCCGCCACGCGACGAAGGCGGTGAGGCGCAGGCGATCCTTGGGCCCCAGCCCCAGCCGGTCATAGCGCACCCGGTGGTGCTGGAAGCCGGTGGTGGAGAGGAAGGCCTGCCCCATCCAGGCGCTGCGGTAGGGCTCCAGGCCGTCCCCAGGGAGGGCGTACTCGGCGCGGAGGCCCACCCCGAAGCGATCGTCTGTGTCGTAGGAGACGGTGGGCAGCGCGTACCAAGTGGCGCCGTCGTCCTGCGCGAAGGAGAGGGCGGCGGTGAGCAACAGGGCGAGCATACGGATCCTCCAACGGGGCGTCAGAGGATAGTCGGATCCGGCTGCGGTGTCCTGAGGGGGAACCGCGTGTCGACGGCCCATCCCGCAGCCTTCAGGTGGGGTAGGCACCGGCCGCTGCCCAGGGATCCGGAGCGATCCGCGCCCACCGGGGCAGACCCTCCGACCCACCCGATCCGGAGCATCACCCCATGGCCAAGGTCCGTTCGTCTGGCGCGGTGGAACGGCTCGGCGGCACTTCGACAGAAATGCGCATACTTCGCTCCTTGTTGCGAACTAGGAGATCCGTCCAGTGAGCGGGCCCGGTCTACCCTTCCTCGTGGCACTGCCACCGCTGAACCACCGGTCGGATGCGGTGCCTCGAAGCCCCCACGGGTGGAGCGCTGAGCTCCAGGGCGTGCAGGGCTCGGACAGGGACCTCGGCCAAGAGCAGGCATCTTCACATCGCAAACGACGGTAGGAGGCGGCTGCTCGTGGTGCCGACCGCCAGGGGGGATTGATCCTCCTCCGCTGGCTCCCGGGATCGACATCGCCGCGTCGCCGTGATCTTCTAGGTTCTCATCTGCTGCATCCTCCTCATCGCCGGACCTGTCCCCCTGACCCGAAGGCTCAAGGAGCGTGTGCACCCGGCGCGCTGGGCCGACCTAGGGCAATACCCCGAGCGACTACGAGCGGCGCGCGACGAGCTCACGCGCCGCAGCCTCCGCTTGGACAACAGAGCGCTCCGCTTCACGGTCGTCGACCGCGGGGGGGGCTCATGACGGGAGATCGATCCGTCGCAGAGGGCCGAGGTCCCTGTCGGAGGAAGAGAGCGAACGCTCGTTCGCGTCGTACGGAAGCGAGCGGCCGACGACACCCCCGGCGTCCTGGGCCCAGCGATTTGGAACCCGTGGGTCCGAGGGGGCCCAAGGGGGACCGGCATGGGGAGGGTCTCAGAGCACCGGGCGGCGCATCGCCTCCACCAGGCGGTCTACCAGGGGGCCCATCGCCGCCTCACAGCGATCCTGATCGCCCACCAGCCCGAGGAACAGCGCGCCTCGGCCCGCGTCGAAGCCCCTTGTGAGGGTGGGGGCATCGCCCTTTCTGTGCGGTGCCACCGCGTTCATCGCGGCCAGCGGCGCCATCGCGGCGAGCCGCTCCGCCTCGGCACAGCCGGGGTTGGACGAGAGTAGAAAGCCGCTCTCGTCTGCCATCACCGCGCCCTCGATCGCGAAGGTCAACAGGGTCTCTTCAAAGGCCGTCTGGACCGCCGACTCCCAGCTGGTGGCGGCGGCGGTGCGGTTCAGGTCCATGGGGTCGCTCCAGTCTGTCTCTGTCAGCTATTGGAGCTTTGTTGACGTGTCCACAGAAGAGATAAGGTTGATTCTAGACATTGATCGCCTGACTATCCGATCGTCGGCGGATCTTCTGGGAAATCCGGTCCGAGCGCCCTGCGGATCCCGATCGCCAGCTCCCGCCGGAGCAGGGGCTTGTGGAGCACCACCGCGATCCCCAGGGCCTCCAGGGTCTCGTGCCGGGTCTGCGCAGAGAAGCCGGTGGCCAGCACCACCGGCAGCTCTGGCGCGAAGGCGCGCACCTGCTTGACCAGCTGTGGGCCGTCCAGCTTGGGCATGCTCAGGTCGGTGAGCAGCAGGTCGACGGACAGGTGGTGATCGCGGAGATAGTCCAGCGCCTTGTGCGGCGAGACGAAGCTTTGGACCTTGTAGCCGAGCTGTTCGAGGAGCCTGGCGCCGATCTCTACCAGCATCGGCTCGTCGTCCACCAGCACCACCCGCTCAGTGCCGTGGGGGAGGTCAAGCTTCCGCTCGTGGTGGTGCTCCTTCGCGTCGACGATCGGGAAGAGCACCCGGAACACCGTGCCCTGGCCCGCCTCGGAGTACACGCAGATCTCGCCCCTGTGCCCCTCCACGATCCCGTGCACGGCCGCCAGCCCCATGCCCGTCCCCTGGCCCCGCTCCTTGGTGGTGAAGAAGGGCTCGAAGATGCGGTCCAGGTGCTCCTTGGGGATGCCCACCCCCTCGTCCTGCACCAGCAGCTCCAGGTGAGGCCCCGCCTGGAGCGTGGGGTGCGCGCCCACGTCTGCCTCGTCGAGGTGGCGCTCGCGCACCGAGATCAGGAGCTTGCCGCCGGCGGGCATGGCCTGGGCCCCGTTGGTGCACAGGTTCATCACGATCTGGTGGATCTGGGTGGGGTTGGCGAGGATGCGCGCGTCGCTCTCTAGCAGCACCTCTAGCTCCACCGCTGCGGGCAAGGTGGCCTTGAGGAGCGCCAGGGCCTCGTGGACCACCGCCCTCGGTTGAACCGGTGTCTGTTTCACCCCGTCGTAGCGGGCGAAGGTCAGGATCTGTCGGGTCAGGTTCCTCGCGCGCACCCCCGCCTGGAGGATGGTGAGGAGGTTCTCTTGGATGGGGTGATCCTCGGGCAGGTCGAGCATGCTGAGCTCGGTGAACCCGATGATCGCCGCCAGGATGTTGTTGAAGTCGTGCGCGATGCCCCCCGCCAGGGTCCCGATCGCTTCCATCTTCTCGGACTTGCGCAGCCGCTCCTCCAGCTGCTCCTGCGCGGTGACGTCGCGCAGGAAGACCAGCACCGCCTCGCGCCCCTGCCAGGGGACCTTGGCCTTGGTGAGGTGTACGTGTGGCCGCCTGGGCGTGGCGAGGGTGTAGGTCTCGGGCCCCACGGAAGCGACCTCAAGCTGGGCGTCGCCGAGGCGTTTGCAGAAGATCTCGCGGTCCTGGGCGATCACCAGGGTGGAGGGTGGCAGCCCCACCAGATCCCGCTCGGTCTTCCCGAGCAGCACCTGGGCCGCAGGGTTCGCGAACAGCACCTTGCGGTCCTGCAGCACCAGGATGCCGTCTCTGGCGTGCTCGATGAGGGTCTGGTAGCGCTCCTTGCTCTGGAGCAGCGCTCGCTGGCTCCTGGACCGCATCGCCAGGGCGGCGGCCCCCCCCGCGAGGAGGGTGAGGAGCAGGAAGGCCCCGCCCGAGAGCTGGAGCATGTCCCGCGCCGCGCGCCGCTGCTGCTTGCTGAGCAGGTCGACCGCCGCGAGCTCGGTGGAGAAGTCCCGCGAGACCGCCATCACCCCTATCGGCTGGTGGGAGATGTCCAAGATCGGCACCCCAAGCACCGCCACGCTGCCGTCCTGTCGCAGGGTGGGCTCACCCGAGGCCGCGGCGAGCAGCGCGGGGGTCGTGTGCCCGAGGAGCTCGCTCGAGGCGCTGGAGAGCAGGGCGAAGTCGCCGACCCGGACCGGCACCCCGCTCATCCCCTGCAGCTCGGTGGTGATCGAGAGGAGGGACGCGTCCATGAAGACCGCGTACTCCTCGTCCTGGCTCACCTGTAGCTCCGCCAGCACCGGGAGGAAGGAGGTGAAGACCTCGGTGGAGCCCCAGTACTCACCCGCCTCGTCGTGGACCGGGACCACCCCCCGGAGTACCAGGCCCGCTCTGCCCACCTCGATGCCCGAGACCGGGGAGTGATAGGCCATGACGTGCCGTACCGAGGCGCGGAACGGGGTGATGTCGTCCGAGACGTCCTCGCCGGAGAGGGTGTTGGTGGGGCGCCAGGTGCGGAGCAGGCTCCGCCCGTTGGGGAGGTGGAAGTGGAGGCGGAGGTCGCCCCCGTCGTGCAGCACCCTGTGGGCCCTGAGGGGCCCCTTGAGGCGGTCTCGCAGGTGCTCACGCGCTCGCTGCACCTGGGGGTCCGCGGGATCGTCGATGTCTCCGCCGAGCGCGATCTGGTATCCCTCCAGGGTGACCGGAGAGTGTGAGAACAGCGCCGCGACCTCAGTGAGGTGGGACTGCTGCACCTCCAGGGTGTGCTTGTAGCGCAGGGCCACCTCCTCACCCCACCTGGCGAGGTCCTCGTCGAGCAGCCCCTTCAGATCGGCCTCCACCGCCTCTCCCTGGGCGCGGATGAGGCGCGTCTCCAACATCACCCCCGCGCCGCCGGTCAGGAGGGTGACGGCGAGCACGGTCAGGACGATGGGCGGTGTGAAGGGATAGCGCATGGTCCACTCGCGGCGCGGTACCCCGGCCGACGCGGGGCACACCTCTGACTAGGTCGACGTCGGAGCGCTCGGCTGAAGACCTGAGACAGGATGGAGCGCCAGAAAGGTCTCTCGGTGGAGCGTCGGCCCGTGGTGGGTAGGCGCCTGGAGGCGACGATAGCACAGTTGTCTGGGTCGGATGTGCCACGGTTGGCTGCTCAGGTCCCCAACACCACCACCGCGCCCGCGAGGATCCCCACCGCCGCGCTCAGCAGCACCGCCAGCACACCCATCAGCGCCACCATCAGCGCGCCGCTTACCAGCATGGGGTGGCGATCCATGAACGACAGCGCCATGCGGGTCACCCGCTTGACCAGGGTCAGGTGGCACTCCACCGGGATGTCGCCCTGTGCCCGCCGATCGAGGCGGTCGATCATCGCCTGCACCGTGGGGTATCGCAGGGAGGGATCCTTGTGCAGCCCCTGCCGGAGATACCACGAGAGGTCCATCGGCACAGCCTCTTGGAGGGGCGAGCGCACCAGGGTCGCGAGGGTGGGGTGGTGGTGCTGCACCCCCTCTAGGATGTCCTCCAGGCTCTCGCGGCCCTCCAGGTAGTGGTGGAGGGTGAGGAGCTCGTACAGGATCACCGACAGGGCGTAGACGTCGGACCGCTCGTCGACGTCCTCGCCGCGGGCCTGCTCGGGGGACATGTAGAGAGGGGTCCCCAGCAGGGCCCCTTGGCGGGTGGACCGGCCGCCGCGGTCTGCGCCAGGTGCTGCCCCTGGGAGCCCGTCGCCCTCCACGGCCAGCAGCTCCCCGCTGCGGGCGATCCCCCAGTCGAGGAGCAGCACCTCCCCATAGCCACCGATCATCACGTTGGCGGGCTTGAGATCGCGGTGGATGACCCCCTTGGCGTGCGCGAAGGCCACCGCCGAGAGCAGCTCGGCGAACACCTGGACCCTGCGTTCAAAGGGCCAGGCGCGGTGCAGGGTCCGGTCTCCGTCCCGCAGGCCCGCGATGAGGGCCTCCAGGGTGAGGCCCTCCACGTACTTCATGACGAAGAACAGGGAGCCGTCCTCGTCCTGTCCCACGTCGTGGATGGGGATGATGTTGGGGTGCTCCAGCCGTCCTACGGTGCGGATCTCCTGCACGAAGCGGGCGATGGCCTGGCGGCTCGCCCTCCCGGGCAGGATGCGCTTGATCGCCACCATGCGGCCGATGTCGTTGTCGCGCGCCAGGGTCACCTCGCCCAGGCCCCCCGCGCCCAGCGTTCTGAGCTGGGCGAAGCGCTCGGCGAGGGTGGGCACCAGGGCGAGGCCGCCTTGGGAGGGGTGTACCACGGGGAGAACGGTGCTCCTGCCACTCCCAGTGAGGGTCGGGGTGGCGCCCCCCGCGGAGCCTGAGTCCCAGGCGTCGAAGGTCGGCGCGGCGGGGGGAGCGGGGACGAGGGTCTCGGACATGACGGCTCCGGTGGCGGTCTTGGGGTATAGGCCCTCGCCGCTGGAGCCGGGCCGGCGTAATCGGGGGATGGTGAGGCGGATCACCGGAGGGCTCGCCAGCGGATCGGGCGGCCGGCGAGCCCCAGCGGTGCCCCGCCACCGGCGAGCCTGGTGCTGCTGAGCCGCTGTTGTCGGGCGCATCAGGGCGCTGGTCCCAGAGACCGCCCCCGTTGAGGCCGATCTCCTCGCCCCAGATCCGCTGGAGGCACGGGACCGCAGCACCCCTGTTGCGTTGCAGTCCCAATGACACCAGATCCGGACCCTCGTTGCACACACGCTGGCACCACGACCTGACGGCGTGAGCGCTGCCCCGGAGGAGGCTCCCAGCCTCCACGGATCGCCTCATCGAGGAGGCGGAAGGTGGGCCCCTGGCATAGAGCCAGGAGCCCGCACCCACGACCACATC
>JAFGVK010000080.1 GCA_016938035.1 Deltaproteobacteria bacterium
GAGTCCCGAGCTCCGCCGCGTCCCAGGGTTCTCCCCCTCTCCCCGTCTCTCCTCATGCCCCTTTCCAGACGCCGCCCACGGCCGGAGCGCTGAGGTCCGCCGTGTTGTGGCCTAGGAGTAAGGAGGGAAGCGTACTAACGTACGCGACCGACGCAACGACGCCGGCCACGACGCGGCGGGGCCAGCGATCCGGCCGTGGGCTACCAGCAGGAGCGCACCCCCGGCTCCCAGAGCGCCGTGGTCTCGACGCCAAAGGTCGCCGCAGGCCACCGCACCTCGCCCACGTCCCACACCTGGTTGCGGTGGATCACCTTGGAGACCTCCGCCTCTAGCGCCCCGTGCAGGTAGACCCGCACCGTGGCGACCACGGCCTCGTCGCCGTGCTCTTCGAAGTAGTGGACCCTCACCCTGTAGGTGCCGCTGGCTGGATCGAGGAGCTTGATGTTCTCTGGCCCGTAGCCGCCGCGGTCGTCGAGGGCCAGGCGGGGGTCATCGTCGGTTCCGGTGGCGCCCCAGTGGGGCGTCTGGTTGCAGTAATTGCAGTCCCCAGGGCGCTCGAAGAATTCGGCCCCAGCGTCGAGGAGGTGCAGGTCCAGGTCCGCGGCGGGGGTGTCCCAGGTCAGCTCCACGTGGAGCGCCTCCTCGGGCACGGCGAGCATCTGGCACCGGGCCGGGGCGGAGGCCAGCCCGAGGGTGTTGGTCACCACCAGCTGCGCCTCCCAGCTCCCGGCGGCGTCAGCGAAGAACCGGGTGGTCTCCGTGCTGTCTTGGGTGAGGGAGGAGTGAGAGCCTGTGGGCTGCTCGGTGAGCGACCACTGGAAGCTCAGCGGGGTGTTGCCCTCGGGGTCGGAGGAGCCGCTCCCGTCCAGATCCACCCACACCGGCGGGGCCAGCTGCCCCGGGCAGTCGATCACCGCCTCTGGGTAGACCAGGTCGCCGCCCCCGTTCCCCAGCAGCAGCACCTCTACCCGCGGCTCGTCCGGGTCATCGGAGGGGAAGACCAGGGCGCCGGTGTCACCCTGGTCCTGGGTGGGGCGGTAGGAGAGCACCACCGGCACCTCGCCGCCGGCGGAGATCGTGGCCCCTGAGGGGTCGGTGGAGAGGGAGAAGGCCCCAGAGCCCTGCTGCTGCACGCTGCCCAGGTGCAGCTCCCCGTCGCCCTCGTTGCGGACGATGAGGAAGGCGCTCCCAAAGCTCCCTTGAGGCACCACCCCGAAATCCACCGCGAGGGGCTCCAGCGCGATGTCAGGCTGCGGCGCGTGGACGCCCGTCCCGCGCAGGGGCACCTCCACCACCGGGGTCTCCTCGTCATTGGAGCTGAGGGTGAGGGTGCCACTGTAGTCGAGGTAGGAGGGCGCGGTGAAGCGCACCCCAAGCTCCCAGGTGCGGCCAGGGGGCACCGTGGCCTGAGCCGACAGCAGCTCGAAGGCCTCGCTCCCCTCCAGGGAGGCCTGGACCTCCAGATCGGCGAGCCCCGCGTTGCTGACGCTGACGATCTGCTCCGCGGGGAGCAGCGCGATCTGCTCGGTAAAGTCCAGCGCTTCGGGCACCACCGAGATCTCGGGGCTGAGGATCTGGAGGCCTGTGTCCTGGTTGCAGGCGAGCAGGGTGAGCAGGGCGAGCATTTCCGTCTCCTCCGGGGGCAGGGGCATGGTGCCCTGTTTAGGGGCGGGTCGCACCTGGCGAGAGGCATTTTCTGTGGCGGGGCACCTGTTGGCGCCGGTGGCGCGATGCTCTATCCTCACGCGAGGAGGTCTCTGATGCTCTGGCTCCTCTTCGCGGCGTGCGGTGGCTCCTCCCAGCGGGTCACGGTGATCACCCCCGAGGCGCTCAGTCCCGCCTTTGAGGACTTCGTGGCGTTCCTCCCTTGGGACGACAAGGCGCTGGTGGTGGACCCGCAGCCTGACCCCTCCGGGCCTGGGCTAGAGATCGGCGTGGTGCTGGACCAGGACTGCGCTGAGTGTTGGTACCTGGAGCCGGTGGGGCGTGACGACTGGCGGGTCCACGCGGGGGACGCTCTGGGCGCTCAGTACGGGGTGGCCGAGGTGCTGGAGGGGGTGGGCTTCCGCTTCCACCACCCTCACGCGCAGGTCGCCCCTTGCGCGCTCTCCCCCGCGGTGGTGGTGGAGCCGGCGCGTCTGCGCCGGCCGGAGATCGCGCGACGGGGCCTGCACCTCCACACCCTGCATCCTATCGAGGCCCTGTTCGACTTTGAGGTGCCCTCCGCCGACGGGCAGGAGCGCGCCGCCCGGGTGATCGACTGGATGGTGAAGAACCGCGGGGACCACCTGGAGTGGTTCGCCCTCGACAACCTGTTGGACCCCCTCGCTCAGCAGGCCTGGGAGCAGCACGTCGCGCCGATCCTGGAGCGCGCCCACGCGAGGGGGGTGAGCACCGGGATCGGCATCCAGCTCTTCGGGGCGGCCAACCTGCAGCAGGGCTTCGATCTGCTCGACGTCGTCGGCTCCTCAGAGGAGCAGGAGGCGGAGATGCGGGACCGGCTGGGGCGTCTCCTCACCGATCGGCTCCCATGGGACGTCGTCTACGTGTCCTTCGGTGAGTTCTTTGACGAGGAGCCCGAGGCCTTCCTCGACAGCGCGCAGCGGATGACCGACGTGATCCACGACCTCTCCCCTGAGGTTGAGGTGGTGGGAAAGGTCCACGTGGGCGACGATCTGCACGTCACCTACCTTGGTGAGGACCAGATCTTCTACTTCCTGGTGCAGTACCTCCGGGACGTCACCCCCTGGGTCCACACGGTGATGTACTACAACCTGTTCGATGACCCCGGCGGCTCGTACCATCACCAGGACTACGAGGACCACCGCGAGCTGCTGCTGCGGCTGATCGGCGAGGGGCGAGAGGTGGGGTACTTCCCCGAGTCGGCCTACTGGGTCGCCTTTGACGACTCGGTGCCCACCTACCTGCCGGTGTACCAGCGGTCCCGCTGGGAGGACCTGCGGGGCATCCAGCAGGCGGGGGTGGGGCCGCTCCCGCAGCACGTCCTGTTCAGCTCGGGCTGGGAGTGGGGCTACTGGCAGACCGACGTCAGCACCCTCCGGATGAGCTTCGCGCTCCCCGAGCGGTGGACCGATCCCCTACGCGAGGCCCTCCGCGTTCACCCCCAGGGCGACGCGGTGACGGACCTGATCGGGGCGCTCGGTGACGCTCAGTACGAGCTGCTCATCGGCCAGCGGCTCGCGCCGTGGCTGGCGGGGGAGGACGGGGTGATGGCGTTCGGGGCGACGCAGGGCATAGTGGCCCAGCCCCTGCGCCCGTCCTTCGCCTCGCTGGCGGCCCTCCAGGGGGACGAGCGCGCGGCGACCCGCGCCGAGCTGCTCCCTCGCCTGGCCGCGCTCCGCCAGATCCACCAGGACGCGGTCGACGCCCTCGCCGCCCTGGGGGTGGGGCGAGAGGACCCCTTCTTGGCTGAGCTCGAGGACGGCCTCGCCGTAGACGTGGCGCGCGCCGGCTTCGTGGAGGCCCTGGCCGACGCCACTCTGGCGGATGACCCTGGCCCGGCCCTGGCCCTCGCTGAGGACGCGCTGGCGGCGGGGAGAGAGGCGGTGACGCGGCGCCACGCGGCCCTGCTCGACCCCGAGCCCGCGCGGCTGATCACGCAGGGGGCCAACCCCACGATCTACCCCGCGGGCTACCTGTACCACGCGGACACCCTCTGCTACTGGGAGCGCGAGCGGGCGCAGGTCCGCAACCTGCTCCTGGGAGAGCAGGCCGAGGTGCCGGGCTGTGTCCGCTAGTGCGGCCGTCCCGAGATTCGTGAACAGGGGTGAGGCCGCCCCAGGCCGCGCTGGACCTGGGGAGGTCGCCGGGGCGGGCCGGAGGTTGAATGCGTCACGCGAGAGGGGTGATCGCCCGGCCGCTGGTGCACCAGACCCGACGATGAGGAAGGGGACAAGATCACTTTCGGTTTGGTCGCAATGTTGTGCTGA
>JAFGVK010000010.1 GCA_016938035.1 Deltaproteobacteria bacterium
CCGTTATCGGCCCCCGTGTGCCGTCGGTGCCGGGCGTTTTCTGCTGAGCGTTTCAATGCCCTCCATAACGGGCACCCCACTGCAGGTACTTCAGCATCTACCGGCAGGTCTGGGTGGTCCAGCCCGGTTTCAATGCCCTCCATAACGGGCACCCCACTGCAGGTCGCAGTAAAGAATGGGCATAAAGAGGAATATTTAAGTTTCAATGCCCTCCATAACGGGCACCCCACTGCAGGGCGGCCCAGTCGGCCCAGGCCCAGGCCCGCTGGACGGCTGAGGCGTTTCAATGCCCTCCATAACGGGCACCCCACTGCAGGATCCTGTCCCCCGGAGGACAGAGTCTTCTTCTGGGCGGCGTTTCAATGCCCTCCATAACGGGCACCCCACTGCAGGCAGACCATGCGCCTCATTTGGCGGTCTCTAAAGGCCCGGGGGTTTCAATGCCCTCCATAACGGGCACCCCACTGCAGGCCGCCATACCTACATTTCGCAAACATCATCAGGTCGAGAGCAGTTTCAATGCCCTCCATAACGGGCACCCCACTGCAGGATCAGCTATGAGATCGTCATCACCAGCGGCGGCGGGGCGTTTCAATGCCCTCCATAACGGGCACCCCACTGCAGGCTTTCCAAGCACCCGGTGCTGACGATGACGACGAAGAAGAAGTTTCAATGCCCTCCATAACGGGCACCCCACTGCAGGCGGTCAAGGGCCCGTACTATATAGAGGATAGGCTAGAGGATAGGTTTCAATGCCCTCCATAACGGGCACCCCACTGCAGGGGGTCGAGCTCCTCGGCGCGTCGTCCACTCTCATTGAGGAGTTTCAATGCCCTCCATAACGGGCACCCCACTGCAGGAGGTGGTCGCTTGGCCGGTGGGGTAGACATAGACCCCCTGTTTCAATGCCCTCCATAACGGGCACCCCACTGCAGGGCCTGGGGGGCTCCCCCCTTGGGGGGCGAGGCGTCAGCCGTTTCAATGCCCTCCATAACGGGCACCCCACTGCAGGGGTGGCGGCGGAGGTCGTCAAGGCAGCCAGGGCCGGCAAGTTTCAATGCCCTCCATAACGGGCACCCCACTGCAGGAACAGGAGCGGGCGCTTAGCGACGCGGCCATCCTCGCGGGTTTCAATGCCCTCCATAACGGGCACCCCACTGCAGGTCCCGTGTCGAGCTCTCACAGGTCGTCTTCGAAAACGAGTTTCAATGCCCTCCATAACGGGCACCCCACTGCAGGTCCATTCTCGGCTGGATTGGCCGCCAGTCGGGAGCAGCAAGTTTCAATGCCCTCCATAACGGGCACCCCACTGCAGGCCCGACCTCGCGGATCCGGGTTCTTCCCTCCCTTCGGGGTGTTTCAATGCCCTCCATAACGGGCACCCCACTGCAGGTCAACGCCCTTACAATGGGTCAGAGAAGGTTCTTCGACTTGTTTCAATGCCCTCCATAACGGGCACCCCACTGCAGGTAAGGTCATCTCCTACCGTTCCACCACCCACCTTCACGTTTCAATGCCCTCCATAACGGGCACCCCACTGCAGGAGTCCTGGTCGGACTGGCCCTCGGCGAGATGGCCATCGAGTTTCAATGCCCTCCATAACGGGCACCCCACTGCAGGCTTTCTGATGATGCAGTTGACGAAATCCTAGACTTTAGACGTTTCAATGCCCTCCATAACGGGCACCCCACTGCAGGCTCGGCTATTTCGTCGAAGAGATCAAGGGCTACATGTTTCAATGCCCTCCATAACGGGCACCCCACTGCAGGGCTGGCCGTGGTTCAGTAACAAGCCGGGGGGGGCCGCCGCGGTTTCAATGCCCTCCATAACGGGCACCCCACTGCAGGTACCGCTGGCTCGGAGAGGGTGGACTGGGCGCCGTCCACATGTTTCAATGCCCTCCATAACGGGCACCCCACTGCAGGATGAGAGAGGTGGCTTCTATGCTTCCGGCGGCTCTGGAAGGTTTCAATGCCCTCCATAACGGGCACCCCACTGCAGGGGGCCACTCCTCGGCTCGAGGTCATGGGTACCGGCTTTGGTGTTGTTTCAATGCCCTCCATAACGGGCACCCCACTGCAGGGGCGCTGGCGTCGGCGGCTTCGACGGCGGCGGCCGCCTACCTGTTTCAATGCCCTCCATAACGGGCACCCCACTGCAGGGGGGTCGGGGTCGAAGCTCCCATCCTGGGCGCTCCGGTTTCAATGCCCTCCATAACGGGCACCCCACTGCAGGCCGGGAGGAATGGAGCCTCATTGAGGGCTCCGTCCACGAGTGTTTCAATGCCCTCCATAACGGGCACCCCACTGCAGGGTGGTCGCCGAGACCGCCCCGATGGGGTAAGTCCCGCGGTTTCAATGCCCTCCATAACGGGCACCCCACTGCAGGGCCGACACCTCGGGATCTTCTCGCGTGTCCGGCACGGTGGGCAGTTTCAATGCCCTCCATAACGGGCACCCCACTGCAGGGGCACCCCCCAGCGTGGGTCTTTCTTCCTCCACTCTCGAGGGCAAAATTGCAAACCCCCCTCCCTGTCATTTCTGACCCCTGGGTGACTCGCATTTTACCCCCCGACCTGCAATGGGCAATTCTACCGCTTCATCCTTATAAACCGAGGAACTCACATCGAGTGCAAACCCCAACGGGCAAACCTCGATTTCTTGATCTCCCAACAGGTTGTAAAAGAGCCGGCCCCCTGGCCCCCCCATCTGTACCACGCCGCGCGCTCACAGCCAAGCCCTTGTGGCCCACCTACACAGGTCTCTGCGGCGAGAGGCCCCCCGAGCGGCGGCCGGGGTGGGTCCGACCTGTTCGCGGCGGTCAAGGACATGCTGCCCCCCATCCCCCTCCCTCTGGCGTTCAAACATCGCGAGGTTCGCGACAGGACCGATCAGATCGTGACAGGCTCCGACGACGCACCCCTCCTCGACGCGCCCCTGATCCCCCTCCGGCCAACCTCCGGCTCCCCGTGCGGCGAGAGGGCGCGGCGGTCGCGGCCCTACCCCGGCGACGCGTCCCCCTGTCCCCTCCGCACCGCCCACAGCTCGACCGACAGGCCAGCCCTCACCAACCGGTCCAGCCACACCCGCTGCCCATCGCGGAGGCTGTCGCCGGGCCCCTTGACCTCGATCAGGTGCAGGCCAGCCCCAAGCCGGCTGGGGAAGGCCTCGCTCAGCGAGGTCGGCCTCGGACAGAGCACCACCAGATCCGGCAGCCCCGCCGCGGCCCGCCACCCCTCGCGCAGCAGCGGCACCATCACCGCCCTCACCCCCGAGGGTCCCAGCGCCTCCACGACCTGAGCCGCGACGCCCGCTGGGAGCCGACTCCACTGCGCCCCACCCAGGCGCACGCCCCGCCACCGGACCTCCGCCTCCGCCACCCTGGAAGGCCCCGCCCCCCGGTCCACCGCGTCCAGGATCTCGGCGATCGCGTCGCGACGGCGCTCCCAGAAGCTCGGCCGCCCCAGGTCCAGCGGCCCCGAGAGGCGCGGCACGGGGAGCATCCCAGGGATCGGCAACAGGTAGGCCTCCGCGAAGAGCAGGGCGAACAGGGTGGTCCACAGGGGGCCCTCTCCCCGCAGCACCTGCGCCCCCCCCCGTGTGAGCAGGTCCTGCACCGCGTCCTCTACCGACACCGGCCCGCCCCCACTCCGGTACAGAGGACGGGGCCCGCCCCCCTCCGCTGCGGCCAGGTGCAGGTCGCGCACCGGGGCCTCGGCCAGGGGGGGGAGCGGCGCGAGGCTGCGGCGGAGCCCCCTGGCGATCCGCCGCGCCGATCGATCGAGGGCCAGCGCCCCCTCCCCGCTCGCCTGGTCCCTGCCGGTGACCAGGGTCTCCAGCGCGACCGCGGGCTGCCCGCCCCGCTCCTGGCAGCGCGCGAGGCGCTGGAGGAGCAGGTCCCGCTGAGCGTCGGTGCGGGCGAGCACCTCCTGATACAGCGCCGCCGCCTCCGGCCACCGCCCCCCTCGCTCCAGCGCCCGCCCCAGGCCTTGCGCCCGCCCCAGGAGCCTGCCCCGGATCGACAGGCGCCCCGGCGCCCTGGGCAGGTCGAGCGCCGCGATCACCTCGTCTGCGTCCAGCTCCTCGACCCGATCCACCACCGCCTCCCACGCCAGCAGCGCCCCCCGATCGGGGAAGATCGCCCCGCCCGCGGTGAGCGGGTAGTCGGGCCACCGCACCAAGCCCAGCCGCTCCACCACCGCCCGCGAGGGGTCGGGCCGGGCGCGCAGCGAGGCGAAGCGGCGCAGGCGCACGCAGAGGGCCTTGGGCACCACCTCAACCACCGGCGGCGCGTCCCAGCCCTCTGCCACCAGCAGCCGCCCGACGAGCTCCCCACGCCGCCCCCGGACCGGCAGAGAGGCCGACCGACAGGCCGCCTGCAGCTCGGGCACGGTCATCGCCGCCAGCCACAGCGCCGGCGGGGGACGCTCGCTCAGCAGACCCGCGGCGATCAGCCCGTCCAGGACCGACGCCAAGGGCTCCACCCCCGCGATCTGGAGGCGCGACCGCACGTAGACGCGAGGCTGCCGCATGCAGAGGCGCGCCATCACCAGGGCCGGCGCGCCATCCAGCGCCAGGAGCGCCCGCGCCACGGCGCGCTCATCCCCCGTCAGCAGCTCGCCCCCACGCGCCAGGCCCAGCTCCAGCACGTCGCGCAGGTCCTCCACCTGAGGATGCGCGCTCACCCGCGCAGCTCCCCGGTGGTGCCCCGCGGCCCCAAGCCCGTCGACACCGCCCTCACCCCTCCAGCACCACGGCCTCCTCGATCCCTCCCCCAGGGGTCACGGGCTGCCCCAGCCTGCCGAGCACCCCGCGCATCCGCTCGCCGATCACCTCCACCTGCCGGGTCATCGACACAGCCCCAACCGCCGATGAGAGCAGCGGGACCAGGCGGATGAGCCGAGACGTCACCATCCGCGTCGCCCGGCGGAGCACCAGCTTGCCCAGCTCCACGTCCGCCGCGTGATCGCGCACCTGCCCCACCACCAGCGCCGGCAGATCGCTGAGCTTCACCGCCTGGATACCCCGCTCGGGCGCCTCGATCTCCAGGCCCGCCGCCAGGGCCCTGAGCACCGCCAGGTGCCCCGCCTCGCTGTCGGGATCCAGGCCGTAGACCAGCGCCAGTCGCTGCGCCAGCCTGGTGAGGGTGATCAGGAAGGCGAGCACCTCCTGGGGCACCATCGCCAGGCCGCCCAGCCCCCCCACCGCGCCGGCCAGAGCGGCCTTTCGTGCCGCGTCGTGGATCAGCCTCCGCGCGTGGAGGTCCAGCTCACCCCGCGACACACCCCGCTGCCCCGCGTGGGGAAGTCGCTGGCGGTCCCAGCGCGCCAGCTCCCTCGCCGGGCTCACGGAAATCGAGGCGAAGATCCGCACCAGGGCCTGATCATCAAGGGTCGCGAAGAGATCGGTGGCTCCCATCAGGCGCTCCATTGGGCCAAGGTATGAGCGGGCACAGCGGGTGACAAGGGTGGGCACAGCGCGACGCGCCGTCAGCCCCCCTCCACCTCATCGGATCGGTCGTCTCCGTCGGGATCCACATGGACGATCACGTCCAGCACGTCTGGCATGCTGAGCAGATCCACCTCCACCCCCTCGGCGATGTCGTGCCCCTCGCCCACGGTGAGGGCCCCGTCCACCACAACGTGCACCTGGATCAGCAGCTGCCCGCCCATCGCGCGCACCTTGAGCGCGTGGTGGCCGACCACTCGGTCCGTGGCGTCGATGCGCGCCGCGATCTCCCGCACCACCTCGGCGTCCGGGGCCCTGTCGGTCATCTCGCGGCTGGCGTCGCGGACGATCTCCCACCCCGCGTGGAGCACCAGCCCACCCACCGCGAAGGCCGCCACCCCGTCCAGCCAGGCCCAGGCGGGGAACAGCATCGCGGCGCCCACGCCGACGAGCACCCCCACCGAGGAGTAGGCGTCCGACCTGTGATGCCAGGCGTTGGCCACCACCGAGGGGGAGCGGATCGCGCGTCCCACCCGGAGGGTCCACTGGAACAGGCCCTCCTTCACCACCAGCGACAGCACCGTCACCACCAGGGCGAGCCCCGTGGGGTGGGAGGTCTCCCCGTGGATCAGGGACCGCGCCGCGTCCACCATCAGCACCACCGCGGTGGCCACCAGGATCAGCCCCACCCAGGCCGAGGCCATGGTCTCCAGGCGGCGGTGGCCGAAGGGGTGGCTCTCGTCGGGGCCTCTCGCCCCAAGGCGGAGCCCAACCAGCACCACCAGGTCGCTCAGCAGGTCCGAGAGCGAGTGGAAGCCGTCCGCCACCACCGCCGCAGAGCCGCCAGCCAGCCCCCCGCCGATCTTGATCGCCACCAGCGCCACGTTGGCCGCGGCGCCGACCCAGGTGATGCGCGTGCCCGCTTGTACAGTGTCCATACCCGCGTTCTATCCCGCCGCTGGCGCGCCCGGCCCGGAAATTGGCGACGTCCCGTGTGCCCCGCCACGCTCCCCCAGCAGCGGGAGCACCGCGCCCAGGACGCGGGCCGCTCCCTCCGAGACCTGGACCTCCGCCGCGAACCCCCCAAGCAGGAGGCCAAGCGCGTCGCGCGCGTCCCCCCTGACCCCCAGGAGCAGCGCCCCGCGGTGTGGAGACGCGCGCAGGGCGGGCAGGTGCCCCGCGCCCCGCGCCTCAAGCAGCCCCAGCTCATCCACCACCGTCACCTGATCGGCGGCGAGGCTGGCTCGGATCCGCTCTGCCGCCCAGCCCCAGCCCCCCGCGTCGAAGTCCCACCTGGGGCGCTCCTGCCGATCAGATCGCGACGCGAAGGGCCGCCGCGCCCCGCTCCCCACGTCGAGCAGCGCGTAGCCCACCAGCGCCCCCTCGGCGAAGACCCTGGGCTGCACCACCCCCCCGACGGCCAGGCCCCTGTCCCGGAGCGCCGCCGCCACCTCCAGCAGCAGGCCCGTCTTCCCCCCCCCGATCGCCCCCCACACCGCCACCAGCCCCCCGCTCATCGCTCCTCCTCGTCCGCCAGGGACTCTGCGGTGAGCGCCGCCTGCACCACCGCCTCCACCGCCAGCTCGAACAGGCGACCGGGGCGGAGGGCCCCCCCACCGCGCAGGCCGCCCTCTAGCCGCGCGACCAGCTCCGGCAGGAGCAGCCCCGCCTGCCCCAGCGCCACCCCGAGGCCGCCCAGGCCCACCGCGCCGGTCCAGCGCTCCACGTCCTCGCGCCCCACCGCCCGCCCGATCCAGCCCACCAGGGTCAGGACAAAGGCGCCCCGGAGCAGCATCAGCGCCCCCACCCGGAGTCCCTCGGCGGACACCGCGACCCCCAGCAGGGGCAGGTCCCTCTCCCCCAGCAGCAGGGCGCTCCCCGCCGCCACCAGGGCGCTAGCACCCCAGAACACGGGCCGGGCCAGGCTCTTCAGCGCCGCGGGGGCAGCGAGCGCCAGCACCAGCGTCCACAGGGCGAGCGCCGCCGCGGTGCCCTGCAGCCCCCACCCGAGCTGGAGCCCCACGCACAGCAGGGCCCAGGCCGCGATCCACCGGCGCCCGCCCCTCACGCGCGGGCCTCTGCCAGCCGCGCCGCGGCCCTGCGCCCCACCGCGTGGCCGGCGCTCCCCCCCAGCACACCGGCGCCCAGCACCAGGGCCAGCAGCGCCCCCAGCGCCACCCAGCGCGCCTCCTCGGGCAGCCCCAGGAAGGCCGCTGCGTCCCGCAGCCCCGCCAGGTAGAGCGACACCACCTCCTCGCCGTAGAGCGCCACCGTCATCAGCAGGCGTTGGGACAGGGCCCAGCTCGCGGCGAGGGTCACCGCCACCACCGCCAGCGCCCTGCTGCGGGGAGCGGGCAGCAGGGCCAGCTCCACCAGCAGCGCCTCCACCGCGATCCCCACCATCGGCCCCAGGATGATCCCCGCCGGCGACACCGACTTGGCGAGGGCCGCCACCAGCCCCGTGGCGAGGGTCGCCCCCCGCTCCGGGAGCAGCTGCCGCTGGGCCACCAGCAGGCCGGATCCCAGCGTGGCGAGGGCAAAGCCGCTCAGGGGCAGGTGGAGGGTGTGGAGCAGAGAGCCCACCGTGACCTCCAGCGCCCCCCAGAGTGCGCCAAAGGCCGCGCAATAGGCCCAGAACCTCGCCGCACCCCGCTGGCTCACCTGGCCCCCGCCGCGGCGCAGGAGGCGCAGATCCCGTGGACCACCAGCTGCTTTCCCTGGACCGCGAAGCCCTCGGGCACCGCCACCCACGGGAGCCCTTGCCCCAACAGGCAGGCCATCGCCCCGCAGCGGGTACAGAGGAGGTGGGGGTGTCCCCCTGGACAGCCGGAGATCTCGCTGTCATCGATACAGTAGCGCCAGGCCCCGTCCAGGCCCTGCACCTTGTGGGCCAAGCCCGCGCCCTCCAGGGAGGCCAGGGTCCGGTAGACGGTGACCCTGTCCAGCTCAGGGAGCGCCTCGCAGATCCCCGCGGGGGTGAGGGGGCGCCCCTCCGCCACCATGCGCTCCGTCACCAGGACCCGCGCCGCGGTGCGGCGGAGCCCCGCCGCGCTGAGTCTCTGCCTCGCGTCCACCCGCGCTCCTTCGAGATGCAACCCTGTTGTATTTGAGGTGTAGCCCCGGCGCAAGGGACGCGCCGCCGCCCTGCGTCGACGCGGCCAACCGGACGCGAGGCGCGCGCCCGGCCCGCGGGCTCCGGATCGCTGGGCCCAGGACACCGAGGGCGCTGTCTGCCGCGCGCTCGCGTCCGTCGCGAACGAGCGCTCGCTCCGTGCCCTCCTCCTAGCTCGCGACGCCCTGGACCTCAGCGGTCCACCCGTGGGACAGCACCGCGCCCGACCGGCGGTCAGCGGTGGCTCGCGCGTACCAGGAGGCACGGGAGACCCGCCCCCCCCCCACAGGCCGGAGCGATTGGTTCACAACAACGGAGGAAGTATGGATCTTTCTGTCGAAGAGGCGGCGAGCCGTTCCACAGGGCCAGGAGGGTAGACCTCGGCCCTCGGGTGGCCTTGATCCTCGTCGCGCCCGAGCGGGTCGTGGGGTGGGCTCCGGCACCAGGGGGAGCGCCTGATCCCGCAGGGGGAGAGGGGGCGGCAGACCCCCAGCAGGGGGGGGACTGGGGGGGCCCCAACGGGGGACACGAAGGAGGGCGAAGCCCCCTTGGCGGCGGCCCCAAGGCCGTCGGTGAAAGGATCTCAGGGCGCTGGCAGCACCCTCTCCCTCCGCCAGCACCGCGAGCGGCGAGCAGACCGCGGGCCAAGCGATGATCATGGCCGGCCCTAAGGCCGTCGGTGATTAGGATCTCAGCGCGCTGGCAGCCCCCTCTCCCTCCGCCAGCACCGCAAGCCATGAGCAGACCGCGGGCCAGACGAGGGTCATGGCCCATCGGGTGATGCTCCGGATGGCGTGGGTCCCACGGGGAGCGCGACTCCGGCCCCCTCAGCAGGCACCGCGCTGGACGCGGGGCTCCAGATGCGGGGGCGCTGCTGTCTCTTTCTGCCCCGCGCCCCCCCGATCGGAGCGGGCAGGCCCCCGGCGCTGCGATACCAGCAGCCCACGGTGAGCGGGTGCGCGGCGCGCCGCTGAGGAGGCCAGATGACCTGTCGAGAGCGAGCCGAGACGAGCGCGGTCCGTGCCCCCGTGTGGGGCGCCTCTGCGAGGGCGAGCGCATGAGGGCCCTCACAGAAGACGGGGTCGTGGCGAGGCTCTCGCCCAGCGGAAAGATCGCGGTCACCCTTCATCCCGACGCGCCCTCGGTGACCGACGGGGCCACGGCCCGACGCGTCGCCGACGCCTTCGAGCGGGGCACGGGCCACGGCCTGCTGCAGCTAGGGGCGGTGGAGGTAGACGCGCTCCTCCCAGCGAGCCTGGGCTGGTGGCGGGAGCTGGGGCGCGCCTTCGTCGCGGGCGCCTGCCTCGCGGTCCGCCCCGCGGCGCCGGAGCGGGTGGCGCTGCCCGCCGAAGACCCTGCGCTCTTTGCGCGGCTCGCCGCCGCGGTTCCCCCGATGCGCGGTGGCGAGCTGGTCAACCCCGAGCTGCTCAGGCAGCACTGGGGCCTCCTCGGCGAGGCCTTGACGGAGCGCGCCGCCGAGCACCAGGGGGGCCTGCAGGGCTACCTGGAGGCCTCCCATGCGCTCTGGCACGTCGCGGGGCGGGTCTGCCTCCACCTGGCGGAGAACAAGCAGGACCCGGACTTCCCCTTCGCCTTCATCGCCACCTACGCCAGGCCGCGCCCCGACCGGGCCGAGGTGCAGCACGTCCCCCTGAGCAGGGCGCTGCAGGAGTACGCGGGCGCCCGCCAGAAGGAGCAGCTCCTCGCGCTGCTCACCCCGCTCCAGCGGGCCGCACAGGAGAGCCCCGTGATCCGCGAGCTGGTGGGCAGCGGCGCGGTCTACCACCCGCTCGCCTGGACCACCGCGGAGGCCTACGCCTTCCTGCGCGAGGTCCCCTCGCTCACTCCGGCGGGGGTGGTGGTCCGCCTGCCGGACTGGTGGACCCCCGGCCGCCCGACCCGCCCCAGGGTGCAGGTGACCGTCGGCGAGGGCGCGCCCTCGGCCCTCGGGCTGAGTGGTCTGCTCGACTTCGACGTCCGCCTGACCCTCGGCGGAGAGGTGCTCACCGACGAGGAGCTCGCCCAGCTCCTCGCGGCGACGGAGGGGCTGGCGCTCATCCGCGGGCGCTGGGTGGAGGTGGACCCCGAGCAGCTCTCGGAGGTGCTGGACCGGTGGCGGCAGGTGCAGCGGCTCACCGCCCAGCGCGGCTTGAGCTTCGCCGAGGCGATGCGCCTGCTGGCAGGGGCGGGCATCGGAGCGTCCGACGAGGACGGCCTGGACGCGCGCCCCGAGTGGTCCGAGGTCGTCGCGGGGCGGTGGCTCCAGGGGGAGCTGGACCGCCTGCGCGACCCCCAGGTGAGCGCGCGGATCGATCGGGGCGCCGGGCTCCAGGCCACGCTGCGCCCCTACCAGCGGGTCGGGGTGCAGTGGCTGTGGACCCTCTACCAGCTCGGCCTGGGGGGCTTCCTGGCCGATGACATGGGCCTGGGGAAGACGATCCAGGTGATCGGGCTGCTGTCGCTCCTGCACCAGGACGAGGCGGGCGCCACCGACCTGCTGGTGGTGCCCGCCTCCCTCGTGGACAACTGGGAGTCCGAGCTGGCGCGCTTCGCGCCGCACCTCCGGGTGTTGGTGGCCCACCCCTCGCGGATCCCCACGGCGCGGCTCAAGGCCCTCCCCGACGAGGAGATCGGCGCGCACCAGGTGGTGATCACCACCTACGGGACCGCCCTCCGCACCCCCTGGGTGCAGGAGCGCCCCTGGCGGGTGGTGGCGCTGGACGAGGCGCAGGCCATCAAGAACCCCAGCGCCCGCCAGACCCGCGCGGTGAAGTCCCTCCCGTCGCGCTGGCGCCTAGCCCTCACCGGCACCCCGGTGGAGAACCGCCTGAGCGACCTGTGGTCCCTGAGCGACTTCCTCAACCCCGGCCTGCTGGGCAGCGCCAAGGCCTTCGGGGACTTCAGCAAGGGCATGGCCAAGCGACCGGGGGACGGCTACGCGCCCCTCCGTCGGCTGATCGGCCCCTACATCCTGCGGAGGCTGAAGAGCGACCGGCGCATCATCTCCGATCTGCCCGACAAGACCGAGGTCAAGACCTGGTGTCTGCTCAGCAAGCCCCAGGCTGCGCTCTACCGGCAGGCGGTCAACGACCTGTCCAAGACCCTGCAGGAGACCGCGTCGATGGAGCGCAGAGGCGCGGTGTTGGCCGCCCTCAACCGCTTCAAGCAGATCTGCAACCACCCCTCCCAGTGGCTGGCGGACGGCGACTACGACCCCGCTCACAGCGGAAAATTCCAACGCCTCACCGAGCTGTGCGAGCCGATCCGGGCCCGCCAGGAGAAGGTGCTGATCTTCACTCAGTTCCGCACCCTCACCGACCCGCTCGCCAGGCACCTCGCCGAGGTCTTCGGGCGTCCCGGGCTGACCCTCCACGGCGGCACGCCGGTCAAGCAGCGCGCGGCGCTAGTGGAGCGCTTCCAGCAGGACGAGGACGTCCCCTTCATGGTGCTGTCGCTCAAGGCGGGTGGCACAGGCTTGAACCTCACCGCGGCGAATCACGTCATCCACTTCGACAGGTGGTGGAACCCGGCGGTGGAGAACCAGGCCACCGACCGGGCCTTCCGCATCGGGCAGCACCGCAACGTGCTGGTCCACAAGTTCGTCTGCCAGGGGACGCTAGAGGAGCGCATCGACCAGCTCATCGACGGGAAGCGGCGCCTGGCGCGCGACGTGCTGACCTCCGGGGGCGAACCCAAGCTGACCGAGCTGACCAACGAGGAGCTGATGGACCTGGTGGCGCTGGACATGAACAAGGCGGTGGTCTCATGAGCTGGTACGGGAACAGGCCCAAGGTGAGCGCGGCGCAGCGCCTCAAGCAGGCGGAGAAGCGGGCCGCGGCGCTCAAGAAGCAGGGCAAGACCATCCGTCCGGTGCAGATCGACGGGCGGGCGATCGCCGCCACCTTCTGGGGCAAGGCCTGGTGCACCAACCTGGAGTCCTACAGCGACTACAGCAACCGCCTCCCCCGCGGGCGGTCCTACGCGCGCAACGGGTCGATCCTCGACCTGCAGATCCACCGCGGGCACGTCGAGGCGGTGGTCGCGGGCAGCAGCGTGTACGACGTCAGCATCGAGATCGACCCCCTCCCCGACCCGCGCTGGGAGGCGATCCTGCAGGGCTCCGCTGGGCAGATCGAGTCGATGGTCGGCCTCCTCCAGGGGGACCTGCCCCCGGGGGTGATGTCCCTGGTGACGCGGCGGGGCGACGGGCTGTTCCCCTCACCCCGCGAGATCCACATGCGCTGCAGCTGCCCAGACTGGGCGGTGATGTGCAAGCACGTCGCGGCGGTGCTGTACGGGGTGGGCAACCGGCTGGACACCTCCCCCGAGCTGCTGTTCACCCTGCGGGGGGTCGACCCCGACGCGCTCGTCGAGACCCTGCTGGACCAAGGCCTCTCTGGGGCGCTGTCGGTAGACCGCAGGCGGCTGGAGCGGAGCGACCTGTCTGCGATCTTTGGGGTGGATATCGACTTCAGCGAGGCGGCGCTGCGCGAGGTGGCGGTGGAGGCCCAGGGAGAGGCGCAGGCCGGCGCCACCGCCCTTCCCGAGGACCTCTCCCCTCGCCAGGCCGCGCTGCTGGAGCTCATCGAGGCGCACCCCGGCCTGCGTCCCCCGGCGCTGGGGGAGTGGCTCGGCGTCTCGCGCTCCACCGCCGCCAGCGCCGTCAAGCAGCTGGTGGAGCGGGGGCTGGTGCGGCGGGTGGGCACCGGGAGGAGCGGGGGCTACGTGCCGGTGAAGTGAGGGGGCGAGGCACCGGCCCACCAGCCGGCCAGTCTCCCAGGAGGCGCTTCGTTCTTCCATAGGAACCATCAGACGAAGTCGCTCGTCGAACCCTCCAGACTGAAAACGGGCGCCGAGTCGCAAGGCAGCTCGGCGTGTGGCCGCCGGCCCCTGGGGAGGAGGAGCACTTCTTTGCGCGAAGAGCGTAAGAACAGGGACCCGCGGGGAGAGGGCAGCGGATCGGCGCCGGGGGGAGCTCGACCCGCCCCAGCTCGTCCGCCCTCCACCCGCGCCACAGCCTCGCCACATCGCCCGCGAGGGTGAGCCGGTCCTGTCCCTCGCTCCCGCTGCCCATCCACGGCCCAGGGTCGCCCGAGCGGCGAGCGCCTCTGGGGCGGCAGGTGCGGAGCCCTCGCCAGGTCAGCCAGAGCGACGAAGGGCTCCGGCTGACGACACCACGCGGCCCAATTCAAGCGACCTAGCGCAGGCCGCGAGCCCCCTCACCCTGCCGCTCGGGCGCCCCCAGCGGGGCGACTCCACCCAGCCGCGCCGGCGCCCCTCCCGCTCCCGGCCACAGGCCCCGCCGCGCGCGCCCCACGCGGGCGCAGCCAGGCCCGCCGCCGCAGGGGACCGCCTCATCAGCACCGACCGCCCCCCGGCGCCACACCTACCCCAGGGGACGCCACCGCCGACGCGCGGGTCCGCCCTAGAAGAAGCTCCCGATCGAGAAATCCATCATCCCGCGCTTCTCGTCACCGCGTGGATCCAGGGGGACACCGTACTCGAAGCGCAGCGGCCCCATGGGGGAGCGCCAGCGGATCCCCGCGCCCACCGAGGTGCGGAGGTCCGCGAGGTTGATGTGCCCCTCGCCCCAGGGATCGCCGAAGGCGTTGCCCGCGTCGAAGAACACCACCCCCGAGATCCCCGCCGCCTTGAGGAAGGGGGACTCGATCTCGAAGTTGTTCACCCAGGTCTCGGTGCCACCGACGATGATCTCGTCCTCACCCCGGACAGGGTCGTCGGGATCCCCACCCCATCCCGGCGAGCGCATGGTGGGCCCGAGGGAGTACCAGTTGAACCCGCGCACCGAGTTGATGCCCCCAGCCCGGTAGCGGTGGATGAAGGGCACCACCCTGCCGTCGGTGGACTGGATCAGCCCCACCGTGCTGTTCAAGCGGAAGATCAGCAGGTCGGAGTTGCGGAGCAGCGGCTGATAGACCCGCAGGTTGGCGCGGCTCTCCAGGAAGTTGAACTCGCCCCCGAACAGCGACAGCACCTGGTCGTCGCCCACCCCGAAGCCGCCAGACAGGGCCGAGGTCACCGAGGCGTAGACCCCCTTGGTAGCCGAGATGCGGTTGTTCCGCTTGTCGACGTTGAGGGTGAGCCCCATCGTCGAGGTGAGCCCGTTGCGGTACATGTCCCCCCCCAGCATCCGCTGGCGGAAGGAGTCGAGGTAGGTCAGCCCCACGTCCTCGATGGTGTACTGGAGCGAGAGGCGGGTGTCGTCCGACGCGTCGAGGTAGCGCCCGATCTCCACCGACCCGCCGCGCTGGTACTCGTTGAGCTGGAACTCCCGATTGAGCGAGTATCCGCTCACCTGGAGCGTCCAGCGGGAGTCCATGAAATAGGGGTCGAAGAAGGAGAGGTTCCCCTGCTTGCGGATCTGCGACCAGTTGATCGCCGCGCTCATCACATAGCCGAGGCCGAGGAAGTTGTTCTTCGACACGTTCCCGGTGAGGACGAACTGCTCCTGCGACGAGAAGCCCATCCCCGCAGAGAAGGAGCCGGTGGGCTGCTCGGACACCTTGATGTTCACGTCCATCACGTCCTCGCTCCCGCGGCGCGGGGTCGAGAAGGCGATCTCGTCGAAGTAGCCCAGGCGCTCCAGGCGGGCGCGGGAGGCCTTCAGCCGCGAGCCCCGGTACACGTCGCCCTCGTCCACCAGCAGCTCGCGCCGCACCACCTTGTCGTGGGTGGGGTCGTTGCCCGTCACCTCGATCCGGCCGATGCGGTACTTCTCGCCCTTGTCGACGAGGAAGGTGACGTCGACGGTGCGCGCCTCTGTGTCGGTGTGGGTCTCGGGGATGACGCTGACGTGGGCGTAGCCCTGGTCTGAGTAGAAGTCCTGCACCGCCCCCATCACCAGCTGGAGGGAGGACAGCTTGAAATCCTCACCCGACTTGAGCGAGGGCCCCCTGGTGGGGAAGTCGAGGATCGGCGCCGAGCGCCCCACCGACTGGCGCCACTGCTCCTCCTGCACCTCGGTGAAGGCCCGCCCTGCGACGATCTCCAGGCCAGCCTCCCGGGTGAGGCCCTCGTCGGGCACAAAGTCCCCGTCCAGGTCGATGGCGCCCAGCGTGTAGTGGGGCCCCTCGTCCACGTGGTAGGAGATGAAGATCGAGCGCTTGTCGGGGGAGAGGAAGACCTGCGGCGGCGCGACCTGCACGTCGACGTAGCCCTCCTCCAAGAAGACGGAGCGGAGGGTGTAGGCGTCCATCTCCAGCTCTTCTTCCTTGAAGCTGCCCTGGCCGGTGAGCCAGGGGGCCACGCCGCCCTCCTTGACCTGGAGGTACCGCTTGATCTTGCTGTCAGAGACGTGATCGTTGCCGGTGATGTCGATGCGCTGCACCACCACCTTGCGGTTCTCGTCGATCTTGAACACCACCTCGACGAGGTCATCGGTCACCGGCTCCACCACCGCCTCGATGTCGGCGAGGTAGTAGCCCTTCTCCACGTAGAGGTCCCTCAAGCGGGCGGTGTTCTGCTTGAGCTCGGCGTCGTTGAGCACCGAGAAGGTCCGCAGGTCGATGGCCTCGCGGAGGTCGTCCTCTTCGAGCTTCTTGTTGCCCTCGATCCGCACGTCCCGGATCGCGGGCTTCTCCACCACCTCGAACCGGAGGATCAGCCCGTCCGGCCCCTCCTCCAGGTGGACCTGCACGTCGTCGAAGAAGCCGGTGGCGTACAGCGCCTTCAGGTCCCTGCGGACGAGCTGCGCGTTGAGCTGCGAGCCGCGACGGACGCGCACGGTCGAGAGCACCGTCGCCTCCTCGATGCGGTGGTTCCCCACCACCTGCACCTCGGCGACCCGCCCCTCGGCGGGCACCGGGGCCTCAGCCACCGCGACGGAGGACCAGACAAGGGCCAGCAGGCCGACGAGGCTACGCACCAAGCGAGACCTCCCGAAAGCGCCCGCCGCTGAGCTCGAGCACGCGGGGGAAGTGGGCCGCGAGCTCCACCGAGTGCGTGACGACCACGAGGGTGCTGCCGAGCTGTTGATTGAGGGCGAGCATCAGCTCAAACACTCCCGTCGCCGTGAGGGGATCGAGGTTCCCCGTCGGTTCATCCGCCAGAAAGAGCCCGGGCCCCATAACCAGGGCTCTCGCCAGGGCTACCCGCTGCTGCTCCCCGCCCGACAGCTCACCGGGCCTGTGGCTCGCGCGCCCCTCCAGCCCGACCTGCCGAAGGAGTGCGTTGGCCCTCTCCTTTGCGACCGCGACGCTGCCGCCGCCCAGCCGCACAGGCACCATCACGTTCTCCAGCGCGGTGTACTCCGCGAGGAGGTTGTGTGCCTGAAAGACAAAGCCCACCGTGCGATTTCGCAGCCTGTGGAGCTGCGCGTCGGGGAGCCTTGTCACATTTCGTCCATTGAGGAGGATTTCCCCCGCTGAGGGGCGGTCCAGCATCCCCAGCAGGTGCAGGAAGGTGGACTTCCCCGCGCCAGAGGGACCGAGCAGGGCGACCCGCTCACCAGGCGCCAGCTCCAGATTGACGCCCTCGAAGACGACGATCTGGTGGTCTCCCTTGCGGAAGCCCTTGGTGAGGTCGGTAAGTTGTACGTGTACGCCAGTCATGGCGCGCCGTGTAACCCGCTCATCGCGCGCACACCTACCTCGCGCCGCCCAACGCCCCCCGCGGCATCGCCGAGCCGCTCCCCAAGCGCCAGGAGCATTTGTGGCTCACAGGTGATAGAGTGCAGCGACCGCACCCGACCCAACAGAGGACGACGTGGTAATAGGCTGGGGCTATGGCACAGAACAGCGTCTGAGGGACGAGAACCAGGATGCCCTGGGCGTCTTTCAATTCCCCGACTACATCCTCGCGATTGTGTGTGACGGGATGGGCGGCCACTCGGGCGGGGCCCACGCCTCGTCGATGGCGGTGCGGATCATCCACGACAAGCTGCGCGAGATCACCGGCGTCCCCCTCCGAGAGGCGCTGGAAGCCGCCATCCTAGAGGCCAACCGTCAGATCTACGACACCTCCCGGAGGTCCCACCGCCTGATGGGCATGGGGACTGCGGTGGTGGTCACCGCGGTGCAGGACGGCGTCGCGCACATCGCGCACGTGGGCGACTCCCGCGCCTATCTGTCGCACGCCGACGAGGCGGTCGCGCTCACCCGCGACCACACCATGGTCAACCTCTTCGTAGAGGCGGAGCTGCTCAGCCCGGAGGACGCGGCCTCACACCCCGAGGCCCACGTGCTCGCCAGGGCGCTGGGGATCGAGCGCAACGTAGAGGTCGAATTCCAGGAGCCCATGCCCCTGGAGAGCGGAGACGCCCTGATCCTGTGCACTGGCGGCGTCCACGGGCTCCTCACCGACTGGGAGATCGGGCGCATCAACTGGATGAGCCCACAGGACGGCGTCCGCAAGGTGATGCAGGTGGTCTCCGACCGCGAGGGCGACGACAACGCCACCGTCGCGGTGCTGACCATGGGCTCCGCCAACATCGAGGTGCCCCTCACCCTCCCGCCAGAGATCGACACCATCTCGGACACGATCAGCGGCGTCAACACGCGCTTTCGCGAGGACACCCCCCTCGCCCCACCGCCGATCATCCCACCGCCTATCCAGCCCCCCCGGCGCTTCCAGGACACACCGCCCCTGCCGCCACTCCCCGCGCAGAACCGCGCCGAGGTGCTGCAGGTCCCCCAGCAGGAGACGTCGCCCTTCGAGGTCCCCCCGCCCCCAGGCGCAGCCCCGGCGAACGCCCCAAGCGCCGACCCCACCAGAACGCTGCGCGACAAGCCGGTCAGCAGGCTGAGGGTGGTGCTGGTCGCCCTGGGCGGGGCCACCCTGGTGCTCGGTGTCGCGGTGCTCGCGCTGCTGATGTTCCTGAAGGCCCAGGAGCAGGCCCCCTCGGATCCAGCGCCGGTGGTCGCCGGGGATCCCGCCACACCGGAGGCGGGCCCGACCGGCCAGGACGCCGCGCTCGCCCAGGCCGCGGAGGACGCCCCCCCCGAGGAGCCCACCGCGCCGGTGGAGGAGCCCTCCGAGGCGCCCCCAGCGGAGCCCCCTGCACCAGAGGAGCACCTCCCCTTCCAGGTGGTGCTGCCAGACCCGGTCCATTTCAGGCCCCACCGGCCCTCCACCTACACCCGCAGGCCGCCCGGTGGCACCAGCCAGTACGAGACCATCCAGCACTCGCGCAACAGGGAGTGCTCCGAGGCGATGGGCGTGCTCAACAAGGCCATCCAGGAGAGCCTCGACTTCGCCTCGCTGTACCGGCAGGTGTGGTACTGCTTCGACGCGTCCCACGCCCGGCCCCTGGCCACGACCACCGCCGACGGCCCGGAGGATTTCCGAAAGGTGCTGATCCACCTGGAGGGGCAGGGCATCGACGAGGCCAGCGCTGACGCGTGGTCCCGCACCGCCCCCGGCGGGCTGGAGTACCGCTTTGAGGCGTGGAACAGGTCCAGTGACCTGGACCGCTTCCGCGAGGTGATGACCGATCTCATCGGCAGCCAGCGGGTGGCCGACCAGCTAGGGCGCGATCTGCTGGTAGAGGCGCAGGCCGCGGTGTGGCTGTCCACCCTCCCAGAGCGCACCCCCGAGACCGACCTGTGGTGGGCGCGGCGGGTCTACCAGGGGCAGCGGGCCCTGCGGGGTCCGGTCGGTGACGTGATCCGGTCGGAGCAGCCCGACCTCGCGCTCTACATCGGGCAGCTGTTCACTCAGGCGGTGCCCCCCGCGCCGGAGCCCCCGCCCCTGGAGCCCGGACAGAAGCCCCTGAAGCCAGAAGAGCTGGCGGCGCTGGACCCTGTGCCCGCGGTGGTGCGCGAGGCCTTCGCCGCCTCGCTCCTCGACACCCCCTACGTCCCGGTAGAGCGTGTGCGCGCCCCCTCGCGCCGCCCGGTCCAGGAAGTCAACCACGAGCCCGAGCCCCTCGCCAAGCCGAAGGTGTACTCGCTCAAGCAGGGCGCGCCCCCGCCTCCAGCAGAGCCCTGAGCGGCCTGGGCCCGGCTGGCGTAAGCTGGGGAGGGCGTCGCGCGTTGTGATCGCAGACTGACCCCTCGCCCGCCTGGAGGTCCCCGTGACGCGCACACAGCTTACCCTCTCGCTCCTCGGTGTCGCCGCGCTAGGCGCGGTGATCGCCCCCCGCCTCGCGGGCACCCTGGGCAACCAGACCCCCCAGGCGGCCCCACAGCCCCCCGCCCCCCCACTGCCCTCGCCCCAGGTCCCCATCGCAGAGGCCGAGCTGCCCCAGGCGGTCCCGGCGATGACCGGCCCGCTGACCGTGACCGCGGCCCTGGATCGGAGCGCCGCCCCGCTGGGACAGGTCTCGGAGCGCTTCCTCACCATCACCCTCACCGCGCCCGAGGCAGCGCACGAGGGCTTCCGCCGGAGCGTGGATCTGGCGGTGGTGATGGACACCAGCGGCTCGATGATGGCGCGCGGGAAGCTCGACTACGCGCGCCAGGCCGCCAAGCACCTCGCGGCATCCATGCGCCCGGAGGACGTGTTCTCGCTGGTGACCTTCGCCGATCAGCCCATCCCTGTAGTGCCCGCGACCCCTGTGCTCGACGTGTACGCGATCCACCGGGCGGTGGACCAGGTCCACGCCGCGGGCGGCACCAACCTCTACGGCGGGCTGGAGGAGGGCGGGCGGCAGATCGCCCGCTCCCTGCGCCAGGACGGTGTCGGCAGGGTGGTGCTGCTCTCTGACGGGCACGCCAACGTGGGACTCACCGAGCCCAACGCCTTCGTGCAGCTCGCCGCCTCCCTCCAGCGGCAGGGGATCAGCGTGTCGACGGTGGGCCTGGGCCTGGACTACAACGAGGACATGCTCGCCCGCATCGCGGACCTCGGGGGTGGCACCTACGACTTCGTGGACGACCCCACCGATCTCGCCAGCGTGTTCGCCGACGAGCTGAATCGCTCCGCCACCCTCACCGCCCAGAACGTCTCGGTCGCGCTCTCGCTGCCACCAGGGGTGGACGGGGTGGAGGTGATCGGCTGGGAGGCAGCCCCCTCCGGGCGCGGATGGGTGATCCCCGCTGGCTCCTTCTACGCGGGCGAGACCAAGAAGATCATCGCCAGGGTGAGGGTCCGGGGAGAGGCAGAGGGAGGCCTTGAGGCCGCCAGGGTCAAGGTGGACTACCTGGACCTGCTCTCCGGCACCCCCGCCAGCGGACAGGCGGTGGCGCTGGCGGAGATCACCCGTGACCTGAGGGTGGTAGAGGCCTCGCTCAACGCCGAGGCTGCCGCCCAGGCCCAGCGCGCCTACGGCAACTGGTTCCTCAACCTGTCCTCTGCCGCCTATGACAAGGGAGACCGCGAGGAGGCCAAGGCGCTGGCCCAGCAGGGCTCCGGGGTGCTGCGCTCCGCCAGCAAGACCCTGGCGAGGCCCGAGCTCGCCTTTGAGGCCGAGGACCTGGATCGCTTCGAGGCGCAGATCGACGCGGTGGCCCCAGGGTCCGCGGACGAGAAGCGGATGCTCAAGGCCACCAAGGAGATGTCCCGTGGACGCGCTCGCTGAAGACCCCAGGCAGCTGCCCGTCCGGGGTCGCGCCCGGCTGCTCCGGACCCTGCCCCTGCGGCAGGGGGCGTGGGTGGTCGCCCAGAGCGGGCTGATGACGGCCCTCGCGCTCGGCGGCCTGTGGCAGAGCGATCCCTCGCTGGTCCTGTCGCTCTCGCTCGGGGTGGGGGCCTCGGTGGTCCACCCCAGCCGCCTCTGGGCGCTGCCCCTCACCACCGCGGCGGTGACCGCGACCGGCCTCGTCTTTGAGGCGCTCAGGCTCCCCGCGGTGGTAGGAGCTGGCCTGGCGGCGGGAGCGGTGGCCGGCCTGCTGCTCCCCATCCCCAGCGACCGAGTGTCAGTGCTCCAGAGCGCCCTCGCGGGGAGCGCCTCGGCGTCGCTGACCCTTGCGCTCGCCGCTTGGCTGCTCCCGTCTGGGACCTCTTCGGTGCTCGCCGCCGCGCTGATCGGGCTCGCGGTAGGTGCGGCTGCCTCCCTCTCGCTGCTCCCCACCGCGCTGCAATTTGACCCTGAGGCCCTCCCCAGCGTGCGGAGAGTGCGCAGGCTGCTCCGCCTGGAGTACCGGCGGCCGGTGCTGGTGGCCTTCGACCTGTTCCACAGCGCGCTGCCCCGCGCCCCCGATCAGGACACCAGGGTCGGCCTGCAGGAGGTGGCTCGCTGGGTGCTCCGCCTGCAGCTCTCGCTGCAGACCCTCGACGAAGCCATCCGCGAGATCGAGCCCGCGGAGATCCGCGCCCGCATCCAGGCCTACGACGAGGAGCTGGCGGACGACGCCTTCACCCAGGAGCGCAGGAGAGCGACGGTGAAGCACCTCAAGCGCCTCCTGGAGCACCACGACACCATGCGCCAGGAGCGGCTGCGCATCGCGTCCCTGGTCGACTACGCGCTGGCCTACCTGGAGGAGGCCCGGGCGGGCCTGTCCGTAGCCCTCACCCTCCCCGGCGAATTCACCCCCGAACGCCTCCACGAGGTGCTCGGCAAGCTGCGCGCCCACGCCACAGAGGGGCGCGTGCGCCGCGAGAGCGCCCGCGAGGTGGTGTCGCTCAGCGAGTAGGCGGCCGCACCAGCGCGTCGATGGCCTGGCGGCTGAGCAGGCCATCGCGCCGGAGCTTGATCTTCCCTGCCCTCACCACGGTGCGGTGCCCCCAGATCCCGCCCCGCCACCGCACCTCGCCCTGGGCCCAGCGCACCCGCCAGCCAAGCCACAGGGGTGCCACCACGCCCTCGCTGGCGTCGGCCCACCCCTGGATCTCCCCACCCACCGCGCGCCAGACCGCGCGCCGCCACAGGTGCCCCTGCAGCTTGAGCACCCAGAAGGCGCTGAGCAGCGTGAGCAGCCCGGTGGCGACGGTCATCAGCCACTCGGGGGTCAGGATCGTCGCTACCCCTCGACCGTCATGGTCGCCCCCTCACGCGCCACGATGACCCTGGGCGCGGTGTGACCGCGCCAGTAGTCCGCCCGCGCGTCGAGCTGATCATCGTCAGCCTCTGGGGCGTGGTGAAAGAGCACCAGCTCGTGAACGCCGGCGGCCTGCGCCACCGCGACGGCGTACTCGGGGAAGGAGTGCCCCCAGGTCATCCGCTCCAGGTAGGCCGCCTGCTCATACATCGTGTCGAAGATCACCGTGTCGCACCCGCTGAGGAAGCGGACCAGCGCCTCCTCCCTCGGGGTGGGGCCCTCGCCCGCCAGCAGGCCCTCGCCAGGGCGTGCGAAGGGGGCCGTGTCGGTGATGTAGGCCAGCTTCACCCCGTCCGCCTGGACCGTGTAGCCCATGGCGCCGCCCGGGTGGTTGAGCTGCAGCCCCTCCAGCAGATAGCCACCTCGCTCAAAGGGCGCCCCCGGGCGCACCACCGAGAAGCTCACCTCGGAGGGTAGGTCGCGCAGCCTGGTGGGGTGGAACATGCCGTTGAGGTAGCGGGAGAGCTTCTCGCGCGCCTCCTCCACCGAGTAGCCGGGCACGGTGATCCGCACCTTGTAGCCGGGCACATAGATGGGCACGAAGAAGGGAAAGCCGAACACGTGGTCCATGTGGAAGTGGCTGAACAGGAGATCCAGCTCCCGTCCTGGACTGCCCAGCAGGCTCATCCCCAGCCCCCGCGCGCCGGTGCCCATGTCAAACACCAGCGGCGCCAAGCCGTCACCTTGCACCTGTACGCAGGAGGAGTTTCCGCCCCACCGCACGGTGCTAGGTCCTGGTATGGGAATGGAGCCTCTGACTCCCCAGAAGGTCACCTGCACGCTTCACCCATGGTCACGTCGGTGTGTGATAGCCGGAAATCATACTCGCGTCCATATGCGAGGGTTCCGAACACTCGGCGGGGGGACGGGTGGCGCGCGGTACAGGATTCGAACCTGTGGCCTTTGGCTCCGGAGGCCAACGCTCTATCCAGCTGAGCTAACCGCGCACGTCCCGTGCTGCCCTTGGGCGAGGCGTATCTATCACGGAGCCCCACCCTGTCAAGGCCGCGGTGCGAGGAAGCCCTCATCGGACCACCGGCCTGAACACCCACAACCCCCTGCGCCCGTAGGCCCTGTGGCGGTCGAGCGCCAACCCCCCGACCTGATCGGGAAATTCGCGCCCCACCTCCGCCTCGAACACCAGCCACCCCCGGGCCAGGGGGGCGAGCGCCTCCAGCACAGGGGTGGGCTCCACCTCGTAGGGGGGATCGGCGAAGACGCCGTCAAACAGCCCCAGCCCGCCGGCGAGTTGGAGCACGTCCCCGCCCTGGATCGACCACGAAGCGCCCACCTCCGCCCCCCTGCGGCGGATGCCCTCCAGCGCCTTGCGCGACCGCTCCACCACCACCACCTCAGCCCCGCGCGACCAGGCCTCCAGTCCCACCAGCCCGGCGCCGCCGAACGCGTCCAGGAAGCGGACCCCCGCCAGGTCCTGGCCCACCAGCGAGAACAGCGCCTCGCGCACCCGCGCTGAGGTGGGCCTCACCCCGTCGGGCACGGGCTCGCGCAGCACCCTGCCCCCCGCGATGCCGCCGCTGAGGCGGATCACTCGCGGGTCCTTGGGGGCAGCGCCAGGGCGGGCGCAGCGGGCTCTCGCAGGGTCCAGGTGCAGCGCCCCTGGTGGCAGCCACAGGCGTCCAGCACCTTGAAGCACGGGCGGTCCTCACAGGTGGACAGGCCCTCTGGTGACACCGCGGCCACACAGCGCTCGGAGCCGCAGCCCCTGGCGGTGCAGTCCCCGTCCACAGCGCACTCGCCGTCCTGCTCGGGGAGCTCGACCCGCTCGCGACACGCGGCATACTGCTCCGCAGGGGTCTGGACGGCCTGGGCCACCGGGAGCTGCTGCGCTGCGGCGGACAGCTCTGGAGCCGCCGCGACGGGGGGGATCGCCTCGGGAGCGCTGGCGCAGGCGAGTAGGATGAGGGCGAACAACAAGGGACCTCCCGAGGGTTGCCCTCTCAGCTTATCCCGGTGGCGGGCTGGGGTGGTAGACTGCCAGCGAGGAGGTCTGGTGAACGGAGCGCTCGCCTGGGTTGTGGTCGCCGCGAGAGGAGATGGGGTCCGCAGGGCCTCCGTCATACAGGCCGATCCGCGCAGCACCCTGCTCGCGCAGGTGATCCCCGTTGGCCCCACCCCTGTCACGATCCGCGAGCGCTGGAACGCGGCCGCTGTGTCCCTGCACCTCCCGCTCCAGCACCGGGCTGAGGCAGTCCGCGCCGCCCTTCTCGAGGGGCTGCACGTGGTGGTCCACGGCCCGATCGCCCCCTCTCGGCAGGAGGCAGAGGCGCTGTTCAGCCTCGCAGAGTCTCAGCGCAGGGTCCTCCACGTCGCGCACCTCGGGGTGCTTGAGGCCCCCATACGGGCCCTGCGCGCCCAGGTGAGCTGGCGCAGCATCGACCGGGTGCAGGCGAACATGGACCTCAACGGCCCCATGGTGATGGGCACCGCCCTCGCGATGGAGGTGGTCCCGCTCCTGCAACGGGTGTTCTATTTTGCGGGCCGCGTCGCACAGATCGAGGATATTCGCACCTCCCCCGGCGCCCTCGACGTGGAGCTGCGCCTCCGCCAGGGGGGCAGCGTGTCGCTCCAGCTCCGGCAGGCACCTGATTTTGCACCGTGGCTGCGCCTGGAGGTCATCGACCAGCGCTACTCCTGGCGGCAGGAGGGGGACTCGCTGTACCGCAACGCGAGCCCCCAGACCCTGCTGCTGTCCTCTTCCACCGTCCAGGAGGACCACCACCTGGCGATGGGAGAGATCCTCGACGGAGCCAAACCCCACGTGCCCCACGGCGCCTCGCTCCACGCCCTTGAGCTGGCGGAGCGGATCGCGCGTGGGACGCTGGGGCCCCTCTAACGCGGCGATCAGGCGGCCGCTCCCGCCGCCCCGGCTGCCGCCCGTCCATGCTCCAGGGGGCGCCCTGCTGCGGAACCGTGCTTCGCCCCACGGCCAACAAGGACGTACCTGCCTCGACCAGCGCCGTCAGGCAGGACCTCCGGCCCATGCGTCCGCCCGGTGCTCACGGTAGCCGTCGATTCACATCGTAGGCCCTGTGCGATGGGCGATGTCGCGATCATGAGCCATGCGGTGAGGCCCCCCTCTGCGCGTGGCAAGGCCGCCGACGCCACGGGAGAACGCCAATTTTCACCGCGACGCGCTACGGACGAACCAGCGTCTTGCGAGAGGCCGCGCAGCGCTGGCGCCTTCTGCGAGGGGCTCCATCATCGTGACCGATCGACTCGGGCTCAGCGGCCCGCGCCGCGCCAGGGGAGCGTCGCGGCTGGGTGGCAAAAACAAACGAACCACCGTTATCAACGGATGCCTCAGGCTCCGCACGAGGCGCTGGGTCTTGCCGAGCCTTGGGTGAGCGTGTGCGTCCACGACCTTGTTCGCTCGGACCGAATTTCCTGTCGGGAGTTCCCCCGACGCGCTCCCGCACGAGGCGCGGTGACGGCGCGGGCACGCGGGCCGCGAGGCGTCCTCGCGACGCTCACGCCGATCGAGCGCGCGCCTACGCCCAGACGGCGGCCAGTCACCGACGGCCCGGCGACCCGGTCGGGAACTCCGGCCTGTGCGTCCGCCCCCGGCTCACGATTGCCGTCGATTTGTATGGAATATCCATCGCTATCAACGATGTCGTGGTCATCGCGACCGATCGACTCGGGCTCAGCAGCCCCTCGCAGCCCGCGCCCGGGGAGCGTCGCACCGGGGTGACAAAATGGACGAACCACCGTTATCGACGTACGCCTCGCGCTCCGCACCAGGCGCTGGGTCACGCCGAGCCTCGGGCGTGCCGGTGGACCCACGGCTTGATGCGCTCGGACCCCAGTTCCTGCCGGTGGCCCCGTCGCCCCTGCGCGCCACGCCCCACCGAGGGCTCGCGGTCGCGCAGCGCGTCTGCGCCACCGCGCCGGGATAGACGCGGAGGTCCTCCACCCACCGAGCGCGCCCCCTGCCCCGCGGCGACGGACGACCGCTCCCCCGCGGCGGCGCGACCCGGCAGGCGCGGCTGGCGCCGGGCGCGCGGTGGTGGCCCGCGGATCAGCGCGCCCTGCGCTGCCGCCAGGAGAGGTCGAGGATCGTGAAGGTGGGGGAGCTGGTGTTGAACACCGGCTCGAGCTCCATCCCGATCACGGGCACCCCCACGCGCATGTGGCTCATCAGGGTGGTGATCACCCCCTCCATCTCCACCGAGATCAGCTTCGAGGGGGTGGGCAGGCGGTTGAAGGCACCGGGGTGCAGCACGCAGATGTGGGTGTGGACCTTGGCGGTGCGGGCGGGCCCATCGGTGATGTCCACCCAGGTCATCCGCTCCAGGCAGTCAGGACAGTGGACCCTGGGAGGGCAGAACAGGTAGCCCGCGGCGCCTGCCTCGGTGCATGCGGGGTTGTCGCAGCGGGTGGCCATCAGCCGCCCCTGTCCTAGCCCCTCGAAGAACGGGGTCTCACCTCCATAGGAGTGGATGTGGACCGGGCTCCGCGGGCGCTCGATCACCAGGGGGTGCAGGCTGCGGACCACCGTGGCGGTAGGGCGCTGGTTGTCAAAAGTGAAGGACATGTCGGCTCCCTACTTGAGGATCGCTTCGGGGCGGGAGAGCACGGCGCAGGTGACGTGAGAGCCCACCCCCGCGTGGCTGACCGCCATCCCGCGGCGGGCGCCGCGGATCTGGAGGTCCTCGATGTCGTCCGGGCGGGTCTTGCCGAAGCGCTCCCACAGCTCGGGACGATCGTGGAAGTGGGCCCATTTGCCCTGGAGCTGCCACAGGATCTCGTTCACCTGCATGATGCCGGTGGCGCCGATCGCGTGCATGGTGCCCAGCAGCCCACCCGACACGTTGCCAGGGCAGCGCCCTGGGAGGCCGGTGAGCGGGTTGGTGTGGTAGGCGTCGCCGCTCTCGATGAAGTCCGCCCCGGAACCGTAAGGCCGCAGGCCGATGTCCTCATAGGTCTGCACGTCCGAGATGGTGAAGGCGTCGTGCAGCTCGACCATGTCGAGCTCCTCGATGGGGTTGGTGATGCCGGTCATCCCGTAGGCGTAGTGGGCGGCCATCCGCGCGGCGAGGAAGCCGGTATAACCAGGGAAGCGCTCCTTCCCGTCACCGTAGAGGTCGCGGTACTGCTGCAGGATCGCGGCGTCATTTCGCTCGTGCGGGAGCAGCGGGATGTCGATCGGCCGCCGGTCCGCGGCGCGGAGGGTGTGCGACCCCGCCGCGACGAACAGGCGGATGGGGTCGTCGGACAGCTTGTAGGCGGTCTCCTCGTCACACAGCAGCACCGCCGCGGCGCCCACGCTCATCAGGCAGGCGTCATAGAACCGGAGCGGGTCCGCGATGAACGGGGAGCGCTCCACGTCCTCGACCGTAATCCGCTGGTGGGTCTGGGCGAAGGGGTTGGACCACGCGTAGCCCCGCTGCTTGACCGCGATCTTGGACAGGGTGTGGCGGAAGGCCTCAGAGGCGCCGCCGAGGGTGTTCCAGTACCGCTGCGCCATCAGCGCGTAGTAGCCGGTGTAGGTGTGGCCCAGCTCGGTCTCGAAGTCGCGGTCCGCGGCGGCCGCGATGTAGTGGTTGCCGGTGCGGGTGTCCACCTCGTCCATCCGCTCCCAGCCCAGGGCGAGCACACAGTCCGAGTAGCCCGACGCCACCGCGTTGGCGGCCATCCACACCGTGGACCCCCCGGTCGCGCCGCCGGTCTTGATCCCCGCGTTCGCGAGGGGGTCGAGCCCCAGCCGATCGTGGATCTGCGCCTCGCCCAGCAGCTGATCTCCGAAGTGATCGGCGAAGTGCCCGTAGTAGGCCGAGTGGATGTAGGAGCGCAGCTCCTGCACCGACTCCACCTTGAGGCCGTTCTCCAAGGCGAGCATCCTGAAGGCCTCGATCGCCAGCTCCTCGGTCTTCTTGCCAGGGTACCGCTTGCGGAAGTCGCTCTGCCCCGCCGCCACGGCGTACACCGGACGCATCTGCTTGGGGGGGGCGAGGTTTCGCTCAGAGAAACGGATCACAGTGCGCTCCTAGTGCCCACGCCGGAGCTGACGCGGTCCGGCGGTTATACCCGCAGGCAGCCGCGCGCCGCAACGAAGCGGTCACGAACTGTGCGGTGACACCGACCTGATCACTGAACTGAGGCCACACCTTCCGCCCGGCGGCTCCGCGGCGCACGCGGCTCCACTCCGGCCCGCCAGGGCAGCGTCAGGGACGCGGCGGCGCACCGCACGGACCTGTCGCGAGGTTCAAGGCGCGCGTCGACCTCGACACGCTCGTGCTCAGGGACGCGGCGGCGCACCGCACGGACCTGTCGCGAGGGCAGGGTCCCTCCCCCGCCACCCGCTCCTAGGCCAGGTAGCGTGGCTCAGGGGCGCGCGGGAGGCGAACCCCTGGGGGGCGGGGAGGGCGGGCGCAGCCCCACCACCTTCACCCCGCACGCCGAGGCCATGGGGGCGCCAGGCAGCGCCACCCGCTCCTGTCAGCGTGGCGTGGGTCTCGGTGCGCGACCGCACGCCCCCCCCGATCGTGGATGGCGACCCGCCGAGGGGGACGCAGCGCATCCCCCGCCGCGGGGTGACTGTCTCCGATCCTCGCGATAGGGGGAGCGCGCGCCCGGGTGGTGGAACGGTAGACACAGGGGACTTAAAATCCTCTTCCCAAGCGGAGTGCGGGTTCGAGTCCCGCCCTGGGCACCCCACGCTCCACGGCAGGCCCCGCCGGCACCCCACCGCGGAGCGGGGTCGGCGCCACGCGCGCCGGGACGCTCCGCTGCCGCCAAGGTGCCTCCGGGCAACCCCTGGCCCTCGGTGGCCTGCGACCCGCCCCCGGTGCGCGCCCTATCGGTACCTCAGGGGTCCGGTGGGTAAGGCCGCGACCGGTGTGGTGCCGGCCTCGTACCGCCCCGGAGAGAGCCTGCGGGGTGGGCCAGAGGCCGGGCGCCGCGACTCAAGCGCGAGGGCCGAGGCGGCGTCGCGCAGCGACCACCCCACCGCTCCCTCGATCCAGGACGGCTCCATCCATCGGTCCACCGCCAGCCAGGCGCCGACCCTTGATGTCACGGGCCCAGCGGGCAGCGCGTCGATCAGCGCGCGCGCCTGCCCGCCGGTGATCCGCTCGCGCCCGCAGAGGGCCCACCGCCCCCCTCTCAGCGCGGGCGTGTCGAGACAGGAGAGCGCCACCGCCGCGGCGTCGTCGGCGCACAGGGGCGCGAGCCGCTCCGGGAGCGCCGCGCCGGGGTCCAGCCACACCCTCCCCAGGGGCCCGATCCGGAGCACCGTGAGCGGCAGAGGAGACGCCCCCGCCCGGTCCACCAGCGACGCCCACGCGGCCCCCCAGCGGCCCCGGGCGCCGAGGGGCGCCACCAGCACCACCCCCCGCAGGCCCTCTGCCTCTGCGGCGCGGAGCAGGGGGTGGAGCACCGGCCCGAGGCGCCGAGGCCCGCCGGGGAGCGCCTCGCCCGCGCCGCCATCCACCAGCAGCCACGCTGCCCCGCGCAGTCCACGCTCCCAGCCCTCCCCCCGCTCCAGGAAGCGAAAGCCGCACCCGCTGCCCTCCAGCAGGTGGTAGGGGTCGCCGCGCGACACCAAGCTCCGAGCGGGCACCCCCGCTCGACCCAGGGCCCACACCGCCGCCTCACCCACCGCGCTCAGCGCTCCGAAGACCACCACCATCGCCGCGCCTCCCCAGCCCCCATAGCCCGCGGGCCCCCGCGCCGCCCCGCTCGGAGGGCCCAGGTCTCCCATCGCGCGCCAGTCGATGAAAAAGCGCGCGATGCGCGTTGCGCGATCCAGAACCCCAGAGTATATAGGCTGCGTCTTCGGACGGGGCTGTAGCTCAACTGGGAGAGCGCCAGAATGGCATTCTGGAGGTCGTGGGTTCGAGTCCCATCAGCTCCACCACATCAAGACCTCTTTGGTACTACCAAAGAGGTCTTTTTTTGTATTTCGACCCGAGCGTCTACCCCTAGACACCCCCGACCGCTGTGGTAGGATCGGGACAGACAGGGGCTCCCCACCCTGCTCTGAGGTCGTCATGCCTGGACTGTTTGATTTCCTGCGTCCCAAGAAGCGCGAAGAGGCTCCAGCCCAGGAGCAAGCCCAAGAGGCAGCCCCGGACTGGCAGCGCGATCTACAGGGCGGCACCGGCAACGCCCAGGTGATCAAGACCGTGATCGGGCAGGGAGTGTCTGAGGAAGAGGCCACCTCTGTGCTGGACGAGGTGCCGGGCACCTCGGACTACGCCCCCGAGCAGAGCCCTGAGGGCCTGTACGGCGAGGTCTATCAGAAGCACACCGAGCGCCTGCAGGCGGGCGTGAGGCAGACCCTCTCGGTCAAGATGCGCGAGCAGGTCGCGACCTTCCTCAGGCATTTCGAGAAGCACAAGGCCCGCTACGAGACGGTCGCCAGCCAGACCAACGTCCCGGCCAAGCTGATCGCCGCCATCCACTGGCGCGAGAGCACCGGGAACTTCAGCACCTACCTCCACCAGGGAGACCCGCTGGGCCGACCCGCGGTGCGCGTCCCCAAGAACATCCCGATCTTCCACACCTGGGAGCCCGCTGCGGTCCACGCGATCAACAGCAAGTCCTTTATCGCCAAGAACCTTGGCATCGACGAGCAGACCACCGACGCCGCCGCGCTGGGCGCCTACGCTGAATTCTACAACGGCCTGGGCTACCACAAGGCGGACCGGTCCAGCCCCTACGCCTACTCGGGGACAGACGCCTACACCACGGGCAAATATGTGTCGGATGGCCGCTACTCGGCCAGCGCGCGCGACCGCCAATTGGGCGTGCTCCCCCTGCTCGACGCGACGGACGGGCTGAACACCGACCTGGGGGTGGAGGTGGATCCCGCCGCCCCGGTCCGGGATGGGGACTACTGGCAGGACGTGCTCAACGGCTTCACCGTCCTCAAACAGGGCTCCCATGGTCCAGCGGTCACCGCCCTGCAGGAGCGGCTCGCTGCGGCAGGGATCGCGGTGGGGCATGACGGCGACTATGGCCGCACCACCTCCAAGGCGGTCAAGGACTTCCAAGACGCGAAGGACATCCCGGTCACAGGGAAGGTCGATCAGCTCACCGCCAAGGTGCTCGACGGGAAGGATCCCGCCAGCGTCGAGTCCCCCGGCTGGCGCTCAGTGCTCGCGGGGAGCCTCATGCTCCGCGAGGGCGGCAGGGGCGACGCGGTGCGCGACCTGCAGCGCAAGCTCAAGGCGCTCGGCTTCCTCCAGGGGAAGGTAGACGGCAGCTTCGGAGCAGGGACCACCGCGGCGGTCAAGGCCTTCCAGCGGTCGGTGGGCGAGACCCCTGACGGGGTGGTCGGCGCGGGCACCGCCGGCGAGCTGCGCTGAGGCGTCGGCTCGTGCGCCTGTCTCCACGGCGTCAGCGGGCGGCAGCGCGGGCTCGGCCGCCCCGTGCTCACCCGCGGCGCGCTTGATCCCCGCGAGGCTCAGCGCCCCGGGCCCATATCGGCCCGGAAGGCCATGTACGCGTCGGTCCACTCCCCGTCCGGGCCGCGCACCACCACCTGTCGGTTGACCCTGGAGGGGTGAGGTCCGTCCTCGTCTCGCGCGCACACCAGCACCGCGATGTGGGGCCCCTGCTCCCAGCGGAACACCCAGTCCACCCGCTCTAGCACCGTCCAGCCCGCAGCGACCGGGGCGTCCTCGGTGCGAGGGTCCTTGGCGGCCATCACGAAGACGAACCTGGCGCCTGGGGCTGCCCACCGCCGCGCCGCCGCCGCGTAGTCGAAGATCGATCCGCGCAGCTCGATGCGACAGTGCGCCCGCTGGCTGTTGGGCGACAGCACCCCGTGTCCCTCCGGCACATAGGGCGGCGAGCCGGTGATGAGATCAAAGCGCTCCTCGGCGGGCAGGGCCTCGGGATCGCGCAGATCGCCGTGAAAGAAGCGGACCCGCTCCTCCAAGTGGTTGTGAGCCCTGGTCCGCAGCGCCAGCTCGAAGCTGATCTCCTGCGCCTCCAGCCCGGTCAGGGTAGCCTCGGGGCGCTCCAGCTTGGCCAGGGTCATGAGACCCACCGAGCCTATGCCGCTCCCCAGGTCGAGCAGCCTGGTGGCCCGCGGCCTAGTAGCGGCCGCGACCCAGGCGCAGGCCATGTCGTCGGTGGAGAAGCGGTGGCCACGGCGCAGCTGGAAGATGTCCCAGAGCGGGGTGATGCGGTCGAGTGTGGTTTCCTGTTCCATGCCGCGCCGCCTATCCTCGTCTCCGCCCGTCGTCCGCCGTGATATGTGAGCGATTCGCAGAAGGAGCCCCTATGAGTCGATGGTCGCTGTTGGTCACCCTGATGTTCTCCGCCGGGTGCGTGGACGGCGTCAACCAGGTGGCCGGAACCGGCGCAACCTACGCCACCCGCTGCTCGGCCAATATGCTCGCCAAGGGCGAGGCCTATGAGGCGCAGTGCGAGCCCCCTCCCTGCGCGCGGAGGTTCGAGTCCGTGGCGCTCAGCGACGTGGTCGTCGCCCTGGACCCGGGCCGCAAGGTGGTGGGCTACAGGGAGCGGGTCTGCGTGCAGGACCTCGCCAACGCCAGCGCCCTGTTCAACCCCCTGCTGGAGGCGGAGGAGCAGGCCAACAAGGAGGGCGCCACCGCGCCCTAAGAGGGCGCCCTACTCCGCGTCGGCGGGCAGGCCGAGCTCCTCGGCGATCGCCTTCACCGACTCCCGGAACACCGTGACCCCAGAGAAGGCCGAGAGGAATTCCCGCTTCACCTCCAGGGTGGTAGCGGCCACCGCCTCCTCCCCCAGCCCCACGCGCTCAGCGAGGGCTAGAATGACCCCCTCCTCCACCGGGGACAGCGCACCGTCCGCCATCCCGACCATCACCAGCGAGCGGAGGTAGATCTGCCGGACTGCGTCGGTCGTGATCGCCTCGCCCACCTCGGGGAGCGCGACCCCTGCGGGCAGCTCGTCCGCCAGCCCCTGGATCAGCGCCAGCTCTGCGGGGTGCACCTCGCCATCGGCGAGGGCCACCTCCCGCATCCCCGCCACGATCACCGCCAGCGCCCCAGCGCTCAGATCCGTGTCATGCTCCGTCCAACTCATTCGCCTCTCCTCATGATATTCCGGCCAGGGTGGACGAGAGGGTGCGCGACACCGTCTCCACCACCTCGACGTGCCAGGACTGGAAGCCCCGGGGTGGGTTGAGGAGCTCTATCGCTCCGAAGAACTCTGTCTCGGTCCGCACCGGGACACACAGGATCCCGCGGGTCTTGAAGCCGGTCGCCTTGTCCATGTCGGACATGTGGCGGGGATCCGCGCTCGCGTCGGTGACCAGCACGGTAATCCCCAGGTCAAAGGCCACCCCGACGATCCCCTCGCCGTAGCGGACCTTCTTGCCGATGATCTGGTTCCCAGCGGGCCCAGAGGCAGCCACAAAGGTCAGCGAGTCGTCGTTGATGCCACCCCTGGCCACGCTGCCCGCCTCGCAGGGGACAAGCTGCAGCGCCACATCCAGGGCGCGCCGACAGGCGTCGTTGGCCGACGAGGCGCCGCTGACGTCAAAGGAGAGGTCGAACAGGCGCTCGGCGAGGTCGGAGGGGGGAGCGTCCTCTGGGGACAGGCGCTTAGGCTCGACCCCCTGCAGGTGCCTGGCCACGTTGAGCGAGCCGGGCGGGGTGGAGCGCTCCTTCCACCTGGGCTCGTGCTGCTGCTCGGGCTCGAGCAGGAGGGTCTGGACCTGCGAGGGCCGCGGCGGCGCGGGTGGCGCAGGGGGCGCAGGGGGCAGGGTCCTCGCCGCAGGCGTGGGCGGCGGCGTCCTCTCTGGCGGAGCCGGCGGCGGTGATGGCGCGGTGCGCGGCGCGGGCGGCAGGGTAGAGATCGCCGGGGGCACCGACGGCGGACCGCTCAGGACCGACGGCTCAGCCACAGGCGCCTGCGGCCTCGCGGGCATCGGGCGATCCGCAGGGCAGACCACCCAGGCGTGCCCGTGCACGGGATCGGCGACGTGCACCTCACCATTGGGGCGGTTGTCGCACATCCACCCGGAGACCTCGATGTCGAGGTGGTTGATGACGTGGCACATCGCCATCATCCAGTCCACCGCCTCCACCGAGAGCACTCGTCCATCACTGCCGACAACCCGGTATCGCACGATCACACCTCTCGCTGTGCTCTGAACATGGACTGTAGCCCCCCTACCCGCTCGCCACAAGTGCCGACCGCGCCACCGGCCGCAGGGGACCAGCGCCCGCGGGTCGCTCAGCCCTGCCCGCCCAGCACCTCCCCAAGGCTCTGCGCCACCATCTCCACCACCTCGACGTCCCCAGCGCTGAACGGCCGGCTGGGGTTGATGAGCTGCACCACCCCGAACGCCCCCCTTGAGCCCACCACGGGCACGGTCAGCACCGCCCTGGTGACAAAGCCGGTCTGCTCGTCCACCCGGTTGAGGTGCCTGCTGTCGTCGCGCACGTCATTGACCACCAGGGTCATGCCGCGATCGAAGCTGAGCCCCACGAGACCCTTGCCGAACGGGATGCTCTTCCCGATCAGCGCCTCTGCCACAGGCCCGTGGGTGGCGACGAAGCGCATCGCGACGTCGTTGAGGCCCCCCCGCAGCACGCTGGCCGCCTCGCAGGTGACCCGCTCCAGGAGGATGTCCAGCGCCACCTTGCAGGCCTCGTCGGGATCCAGCCCAGCCATCTCCATCGAGAGGTCGAACAGCTGCTCGGCCAGGTCTGCGGTGGGTTCGTCCTCCAGCTCTGCCTGGGGCTCCTCGGGCGAGTCCACCTGAAAGGAGCTCGATGGCATCGCAAACATCGGGGGTGGGGCGCCCAGCGGGGAGCGCTCCTCCGGCGCGTCATCCTCCTCGACAAGAGGCTCCTCCTCCACCGCGGGGGTCGCCGCGACGATCCGAAGCGGCGGGCGCTCCGGCGCCGGATCGATGCTCCACGAGCGACCGTAGATCCGGTCGTCGATAAACACCGCCCCATCTCCGGTGCTGACGATTTCCCAGCGAGAGAGCTCACCGAGATCCGCGTCGAAGAACACCAGCGACTGCCCCATGGCAACCAGCCAGTTCTCGGCGCTGATCTTGACGGACTCTCCGGTGTTGGCGGTGATCACAAAGACCAAGGGGACCCCCATAGACCGGGACATCATAGCCCAAGACGCGGGACGACGGGCGCCCTCAGCGAGGCGGCTCCGCCCCTCGCCAGATCCGCGCGGCCTCCTCCCCAGGGTCGCCCCCGCCCAGCGCGGCCGCCACGACGAGCCCCACCAGCAGGGGATCGGCCAGGCCCAGGTGCTCGGACGCCCAGCGCGGGTCCACCGAGGGAGCCGCCGCCCGCGCCTGCGCGATCCACCCGGTCAGGTGCCCCACGATCGCCCGATCCACCGCGCGAGCCAGCGCCTCGCCCCCCTGTCCAGAGAGGCGATCCCCGCCCTGCTGGAGCAGCGCCTCACAGTGCGCCCTGCCGAAGGCGATCAGCTCCTGGTTGACCGGCGCTCCCTCCCGCGGCTCGGTGAACAGCGCCACCCCGTAGCCGCGCTCGGCACCCGCCTCCAGATCCGAGAGGACGATCCCGCAGTGGTCGACGCGCCACCCCTCCAGCGAGCGCCCCTCACAGGCGCCGCCCTCGCGGGTAGCCATCAGCACCACGTTCACCGAGGCCCCGTGCTCCCCCTCCCAGTGGACCGACATCGGCGCCCCGGGGCCGCGCTCAGCGGCGCCGCGGCGGAGCGCCCGCAAGAAGTCCAGGTGCGCGCCCCCCACGTGCTGGATGCGCAGGTAGCGGACCCTCGCGTCGAGCAGCACCGCACGGTGGCGCTCCCAGAGGAGCTCGCCGCCCAGCGGGTCTCGGTGGGGGTGGAGGCCGTCGCCGGCGATCACCAGCAGCACCTCTCCCGGCCTGGAGGCCGCCCGCGCGCGCGCCTCGGCGAACCACCGCGCCAGGCGGCGCTGGATCCCCGACGCGGTGAGGGCCAGGTCCACGTCTTTGCCCCTGGTGTGGGGGATCACCTGCCCGGTGTGGAGGAAGCGCTTCCAGGAGAGCCAGCGCTGGAGCGAGTCCGCGCTCACCTCGCTCGCCTGGATCGGGGGGGGCGGCACCCGTCTGGTGGGCTCTGCGCGGGGGAGGAGCGAGGCGGGTTGGGCGAGCCGCGCCACCACCGCCTCCCTCTTCAGGCCCCCCTCCGATCCCGCCAGCAGCGCGTCCACAGCGGCGGGATCGAAGATCCCGGTGCGGGCCATCGCCAGCGCGAGCCACTCGCCCCTGGAGCCAGACAGCGGCCCCAGCCCGTCGAGCCTGCCCGCCCAGCTCCCGGTGAGCGCCCCCTGCAGGGCCTCGCGCAGCGCCGTCATGTCCTCGCCGTCGCAGGAGGTGGTGAGCGCGGCGTCGTCCGCCCTGACGCCGTCAGGCAGCGCGGTGAAGGGCGGCTCCAGCATGATGCGCTGGTGCTCGTCACGCACCGACCCCAGGAAGCGCCCCACAGCGCGCAGCACCTCGGGCCTGGCCGAGATCAGCCCCGCGCGCACGACCCGGAGCTCCGCCCGATCTCCGTGCGGCACGGGGGTGGTCGCCTCCACCAGGATCGCGGCGCGCACCTTGCGAAAGTCTCCGGTGGACAGGGCGCGATCCAGATCCCCGATCACCAGCATCGACAGGGTGTGGGGGCGCCGCGCCGACAGCAGCAGGCGCATCCCCTGGCCCTCCAGCCCCCTGGCCGCACGCCAGGCGCGCCGCTCCCGCATCATCTGGCGCATCTCGGGACCGGTGAGTGCGTCCACGAAGCCCAGGGCGCTCCCCCGCAGGAGCTGGACCCGCTCCAGCGGGACCCCCTGGAGGATGGCCTGGCGCATCGCGGCCCTGTAGCGCCTGCCGTTGCGCCGCTCGACCTCGTCCCCCCCGTGGTCCCCTCGCCCCACCACCGTCAGGCGCCGGTGAGGGCTATCGTGGGGTTGGCGCACCGCGCGGGCGACCAGGGCGCCGCAGACGTCGAGGACGTGGCGAGGATCGAAGCTCACCCAGGTGCGCCCCAGCGCGAAGCCGTCGTCGTCGAGCACGTCGATCATCCGCTCAACCGCCAGGGCCTCCGCCCTGGCCTGCTCGTGGGTGCGCGGCGCCTCGCCTGCGGTGACCCCCCCCCTGCGTCGGTGCATCACATAGTAGAGGTCCTCCCAGGGGCTGGCCTGCGGGGTGGGCAGCAGCAGGGTGAACGGCGCCTGCGCCCGGACCACCTCGCCCTCGCCACGGCGGAGCAGCACCTCGCCCGCCTGCACCTCCTCGAAGGACGCGAGGGTGCGCAGGGGGCCGTCCCTGCCCTCCGCCGCCTCGCCACCCTCGTGCCCCACGAAGCGCCAGGGGATCGTCCCCTCCGGGGACTGGCGGAACCGCTCGACCACCTCGAACACCACCGGTGACTGGGCGGGGAGCAGCGCCTCGTCCTCGCCCCACATGCCCAGCGTTCGGAGCAGGCGGACCAGCAGCGCCCAGGCCCGCTCGACGTTGGTGGGATCGTCGTGCTGGCCAGCCTCGAAGGTGAAGCCCACCCGCTCGCTGGCCTCGCCGGGGCACAGGCCGACGTCGGGGCTCATCCCCCCGTCCAGGATCGCGCGGGAGTAGAGCCCGGTGACCAGATGCCGAACCCCGAGCTGGGCGGCGAGCTGCGCGTGACGCTGATCGTCGCGGTAGATGAGGAAGGCGGGAGAGGGCCTGGTGGTGGAGTGGAGATCGAGGATGGCGTCCCGATCTGCGAGCAGCGGCGCGATCTCCAGGACCCTGCCCTGCTCATAGCACCGCTCCGCCTCCGGCATGGCCCTGAGCCTGGTCAGGGTGGTGCGATCCCAGAGGCGGTTCATGTCCACCCCGTCCGGGGTGTGGCGCCGCCCCGCGGCGTGCCCGGCGAGGTTGGCCCTCACCGCCAGCAGCTCGCCCCGGAGCAGGCGCCCCTCGACCCGATCCGCGAGGCGGTCGAGGGTGTGGCCCCCCACCAGCTCGTTGCCGTGCATCCACCCGATCACCGCCACGCGAGGCCCTGGCAGCGGCGCCCCATCAGGTCCTGTGGCCTGATAGCGCACCGTGCCCTCGACCCCGCCCACACGCTCCTCGATCCGAATCATCGCGCGCTCCTGCGCCTAGCCTTCCGTACGCCCCGCGGGATCATCGCCCTGTGGGCCGGCGGCGGTTGTCTTGCGGGGGGCGCGCCTCTTGGCGGGGGTCGCGGTCGCGGGGGACGTCGCACCGGGGGACGCGACCGCGGCGGCCTGCTCGCGCGAGGCACGCTGCTGCGCGGGGGTCGCGGGGGTCTCCGCAGCGGGCGCCTCCCCCGCGGAGGGCGCGACCGCGCCGGTCCGCTTGCGCGGAGCACGCTTCTTCGCGGCGGCAGCGGGCGTCGCGGGGGCCTCAGACGCGGGAGGCGCAGGAGCCGCGGCCGCCTTCCGCGGGGCACGCTTCTTCACGGGCGTCGCCGGCGTCTCTGACGCGGGAGGCTCCGAGCCGGCGGCCGCCTTCCGCGAGGCACGCTTCTTCGCGGGCGTCGCCGGCGTCTCTGACGCGGGAGGCTCCGAGCCGGC
>JAFGVK010000081.1 GCA_016938035.1 Deltaproteobacteria bacterium
AGCCCTCTCACGCCGATGGTACTGCAGAGTTTCTCTGTGGGAGAGTAGGTCATCGCCGGCATTCATTCTAGACCCCCCGGGTGGAGCCTCACCGCTCCCCGGGGGGTCTTCTTTTTGGGGGTGGTCCAGACGGGGTGGTTGTAGACCTGTCGGGTCGAGTGAGGCGGCGTTGGGCCACCCGCTTGAGCACGGCGCCCCGCGTTGCCTGTGCTAGTCCCCCAGCGTCCCCTGTAGGCGCGCCAGCTCTACCTGGGCGGCCCGGTAGGCTGCCAGTGAGGTCACCTCGTCCGCCTGAGCTGCGGCGAGCGCCCTGCGCGCCTCCAGCGCGTCCTTGAGCAGCCTCCTGCCTGCGTCTGCGAGGGCCTCCTCCGCGGCGAGGGTCTCCGCCGCGAGGCGCACTCTGGCGGCGGCCAGCTCCTGGCGCTCCGCCGCGCTCTGGAGGCTCTGCACTGCGAGGCCGACCTGGGACCGGACCTGGCGCTCTAGCGCCGCCAGTTGCAGCTCCGACCTCTGCAGGCTGGCGAGGCTCTGGTCGCGCGCGCCCCTGGCGGCCCGGTTCCCGACCGGCGCGCTCAGGGTGGCGCCAGCGGTCCAGGTGGGGAAGGCCTCGTCACTGAGCAGGTCGCGGAGCGCTCCGGGGGCCGACTCGAAGTTCTGTGCGCCGCGCCCCACACTCCCGCTGGCGGTGAGGGAGGGCAGCACCGCGTGGCGCGCCAGGCTGGCGCTCTCCTTGGCCCGCTCCACCGCGGAGCGCGCCAGCAGCAGGTCGAGGTTCTGGGCCATCGCCACCTCCACCGCCCGCGCCGCGTCGATGTCCGCGGGGCGTAGGGCGCCGATGGGGGTGGCGGGGAGCAACTCCTGTGCGGGCGCCTCGCCCATCAGGAGCAGCAGCGCGTCCCGGCTCTGAGCCTCGGCCCGGGCCGCGTCGAGCAGGTCCGCACGCGCCTGCACCACCGCAGCCTCCAGTCGGGTCTGCTCCAGCGGCGCCAGCTCACCCGCCTCCCGCTGAAGGGTGCCCACCCGGAGTGCCTCCACCGCGATGGCGTGGGCGTCCTGGGCGAGGTGCGCGGTCATCACCTTGCCCTCCCAGGTCCAGTAGGCCGCGCCCGCCTCCGCACGCGCCTGCTGCCTGGTGCGCTCTGCGGAGAGCGCGGCGTCGTCCAGGTCCCTGCGGGCCCTGGTGAGGTTCTGCGCGTTGTAGGCATACCGGAAGCCCCGGAGCAGCTCCTGCGACAGGCTGAGGTTGAAGTTGGAGGTGTACGCCTCCTGCAGGCTCTCGCTCTCGACCCCTTCGGCGAAGGAGGTGAGGTAGGTCGCGCGGTCGTGGGAGAGGTCGCTGCTCAGGCTGTAGCCGGTGCCGGTCGCGGTGCTCCCCTGCATGCCCACCTTGGTCGCCCAGGAGCGCGAGTCCATGGTGTAGGGGAAGCCCTGGAAGAAGCCCTCGCGGCTCGCCGCGGTCAGGGTGGAGCGGGCGGTGAAGGCCGGGTCGAAGATCCCCCGCGCCGCCAACACCCCCGCCTCCGCCATGTCGATCGAGCTCCCGGCCTGGAGGACCGAGGGGTTGGCTCGCAGCGCGGCCTCCACCGCCTCGTCATAGGTGAGGGGGCGCCCCAGGGCGAGCGTGGGGAGCAGCAGCAGGGGGAACAGGCGCTTCACGGGGTCCTCCACAGGACGAAGCGGGCCCAGGCGGCGGCGCCGGTCCGCAGGTCGTCGAGCAGTGCGTAGAGGAAGGGGACGAAGAGCAGGGTGAGCACGGTCGACGTGGCCAGCCCTGAGATGACGATGCGGCCCAGCGGGGCGTAGGGGATGCCGATGAACGAGGCGGTCCCCATGGCCATGGGTACCAGGCCGAAGATGGTGGTGAGCGCCGTCATCAGGATCGGCCGTAGGCGCTGTCGCCCCGCCTCCACCAGCGCTTGATCGCGCGGCACCCCCCTGGCCCGGAGCTGGGTGACTAGGTCGATGAGCACGATCCCGTTGTTGACCACGACCCCCACCAGGATCACCAGCCCCACCCCTCCCATGGTGTCGAGGGAGGTGCCGGTGAGGTACAGCCCCCAGAAGGCGCCCAGACCCGCCATAGGGATGGTGGTGATGATCGCCAGCGGCAGGAGGAAGCTCTCGAACAGCCCACCCATCAGCAGGAAGACGAAGGCCACCGAGAGGAGCAGGGCCAGCACCAGCGCCTCGTTGTCCTCCTGCACCTTGCTGAAGCGGTCGCCGTTCTCCCAGCTGTAGCCTCGGGGGAGCTGCATGCCCTCCAGCGCCAGCGCGACCTCCTCCATCCCCTCGTCGAGCTCCAGGTCCTCTTGCAGATCGGCCGAGATGGTGAGGGAGGTCTGGTGATCGGTGCGATAGATGCGCGAGGGCCCCTTGCCGTAGCTCACCTCGGTCACCGCCCGCAGTGGCACCTCGCCGGCGGCGGTCTGGATCGAGAAGGCGGAGAGGGACTCCAGGTCCTGCCGGTCCGCCTCGCGGAAGCGGGCCACCACCGGGACCTCGCGGTCGCCCAGCACCAGCGGGTTGAGGTTTGCCCCCCGCAGCGCCATCGCCACGGTGCGCCCCACCTCGGCGGCGCTGAGCCCCCTGGCCTGCGCCTCCTCTCGCCGCAGGTGGAGGCGCAGCTCATTCACCCCCGACACCTCGTAGTCGGAGCTGGCCGAGAGGATGCCGGGGCGGGTCTCCAGGCGGCGGATCACCTCCTCCGAGAGCGCGTCCAGGGTCGCGGTCTCCTCGCCGTGGAGGGTGATCTGGATCGCGTTGCCGCCCCCTCCGCTCCCGCCCCGCTGTCCCCAGCCGATGCGCGCGCGCACCCCAGGCAGGTCCGAGGGGAGCGCCCGCTTGGCCGCCTCCATCACCTCGTCGCGGCTCAGCGCGCTGTCCTCACCCAGGTAGACGTAGATCCGACCGTGGTCACTCCCGTCGTCGAGGGAGGAGCGGTAGACCCTCACCCCCCACTCGGTCGCGTGCGCGTCGATCGAGGCCTCGAAGGAGCGGACGATGTGGTCGCGCCCCGCGTCGTCCGCCTGTGGAGGGACCCGAAACCTGATCACGAAATCGTTGAGGTTCCCCTCTACGGTGTCGGTCTGGCCCACGTGGCTGAGGGGCAGGGCGACGGTGAGCGCACCCATCAGCGCCAGGATCAGCAGCCCGTCCACCCTGTGGCTGAGCAGCCAGCCGATGGTGTGCCCGTAGGCCTCGGTCAGCCCGCGCTGGATGAAGCCGGGCTGGGGCGGCTCCGACGCGCCGAGGGATCGCGTGGCGAGGGGGGCGAAGACCAGCGCCACCAGCAGGCTGGCCCCCAGGGCGAAGATCACCGGGTAGCCGAGCACCTTTAGGAAGAACGACAGGGTCGCGTTCTCGCTCATCAGGATGATCGGCAGGAAGACCACCATCGTGGTGAGGGTGGAGAGGACGATCGCCAGGTCCACCTCCGCGGTGCCCTGGATCGCCGCCTCGCGGGGGCTGGCCCCCTCGGAGCGCTTCCGTTGGATCGTCTCCACCACCACGATGGCGTTGTCTACCACCATCCCCACCGCGAGCATCAGCCCCATCAGCGAGAGCAGGTTCAGGGAGTCTCCCCGAAAGTAGAGCGTTCCCACCGTGATCAGCATCGAGAAGGGGATCGCGAGGGCGATCAGGAGCGTCATCCGCCACTCGCGGAGGAAGGAGAACAGCACCACCAGCGCGAAGGCCCCTCCCGTGAGGGCGGTCATCCCCAGGGTGTCGACGCTGTCCTCGATCAGCGCGCCCTGGTTGAACAGGACGTGGAAGCGCGCCCCTTGCAGGCGCGGGTCCGCCTCCAGCTCGCTCAGCACCCCCAGCACCGCCTCACTCACCGCGGCGGTGTTGGCTGAGGACTCCTTCATCACCGCGATCGCCGCCGCCTGCTGGCCGTTGATGCGGTTGATTGACCTCCCGTCGTCGGGGCGCAGCGCCACCTCCGCCACGTCGGCGAGCACCCTGTCCCCGCCGATCGGCAGGAGCCGGAGGGTCTCTACGTCGGGGAAGCGGGCGAGGGATCGCAGCGAGCGCACCTGGCCCTGGGTGTGGATCCGCCCCGCGGCGCCCTGGAAGTTGTCGCGGGACAGGCGCAGGTGCACCTCTCCCAGGCTCACCCTGCCGGCCTCGACCCTGGCCCGGTCGTAGTCCACGTAGACCGACCGCCGCTCGACCCCCCACACGTCGAGGGAGGCCACCCCTGGCAGCCGCTCCAGCCTGGGGCGCACCACCTGCTCCATCAGGTGGGCGGGATCGCTGAGGGTCTCGGGGAGGGTGAGCCCCGCCCAGACGATCGGGGTGTCATCAGGGTTGTATTTGTAGATCCAGTAGCGGTCCACCTCGTCGGGGAGGTCGAGCAGCGCCCGCTCCACCCGATCCACCACCTCGGCGTAGGCCTCGTTGATGTCTCGCGAGGCGTAGAAGGACACGGTGAAGCGCGCGCCGCTCTCGGAGGAGCGCGAGGACAGCTCCTCCAGCCCCGAGAGGGTGCCGAGGCGGGCCTCGACCGGCCGCACCACCTGCTCGTCCGTCTCGCGCGGCGAGGCGCCAGAGAACGGGATGTTCACCCAGATCACGCTGGGGTTGAAGCCAGAGGGCATCATCTGGAGCGGGATGCGCTGCCACGCGATCGCGCCCAGCACCAGCAGGGCCAGGAAGGACATCAGCACCGTGACCGGTCGGTCGATGGCGAAGGTGGGGAGCCAGTGCCTCATCCGCGGCTCACCGCCCGGTAGACCGCCGGGATCACCACCAGGGTGAGGAGGGTGGAGGAGAGCAGCCCGCCGATCACCGTCAGGGCGAGGGGCTGCTGGATCTCCGCGCCCGCGCCCGCGCCAAGCGCCAGCGGGGCCAGCCCCAGCACGGTGGTGGCGGTGGTGATGGCGATCGGGCGGAGGCGCAGGGCCCCAGCGCGCGCGATCGCCTGGTCGATGGGCGCGCCGTCCAGGCGCAGGCGGCGGATCTTGTCCACCAGCACGATGGCGTTGTTCACCACCACCCCCGCCAGGACGATCAGGCCGATCAGGGCCACCACCGAGATCGGGGTGCCCCCCACCGCCAGCGCCCCGATCACCCCCACGAGCGCCAGGGGGATGCTGGCGAGGATGACCAGCGGGTGGAGCAGGCTCTCGAAGGTGCTCGCCATGATCACGTAGACCAGGAAAACCGCCAGGGCCAGCGCGGCCTGGAGGGAGCTGGAGGAGCGGTCCATCTCCTGCGACTGCCCCGACACCACCCACGAGATCTCTGGGGGCAGGTCCAGGTCGCGCAGCACGCGCTCCAGCTCGCCGGAGGTGGAGCCCAGGTCGATCCCCTCCAGGTTGGCCGAGATCACCACCGCGCGCTGCTGGTCGACCCGCCGGATCTCAGAGGGTCCGACCGCCTCCTGCAGGTCCGCGACCGCCTCTAGCGGGATCGGCGGCACCAGCCTGGGGTTGATGTTGAGGGCGCGCAGGTCGGCCACCGAGGAGCGCTCCCCCTCGTCGAGCTGCACCCGCACCTCCAGGCGCTCGTCCCCGCGCCGCAGCTCGGTGGCGACCACCCCCTGCACCTTGGCCCGCACCGCCTCTGCGACGGTGGCGGTGTCGAGCCCGAAGTGCTCCAGGCGATCGCGGTCGTAGCGGATGCGCACCTCGGGGTAGCCGCTCTCCATCGAGGAGCGCACGTCTCTAAGCCCGGCGATGGGCGCCATCGCGCGGGCCACCCTGTCTCCCTGCTCCTTGAGCACGTCCAGGTCCCACCCGTGCAGCACCACCTCCACCGGGGTCTTGATCGAGAACAGCGCTGGGGGCTTCACCCGCACCTGGAGCGGCTCCAGGCTCAGGAGGGAGGTGCGGAGCTGCTCCCTGGCCAGGTCCTCGTCCGCGCCCGGGACCAGCTCCACCCGCAGCCGGGCGGTGTGCTCGCCCTCGTCGGCCTGGGTGTCGGCGTCCATCGCCGCGCCCACCGTGGCGAACACCGAGGCCACCGCGGGGTTGTCGCCCACCGCCGCCTCGGCCAGCGAGCTCACCGCCGCGGTGCGGGCGAGGGGCGTCCCCACGGGCAGGGCGGTCTCCAGGGTGAACCGCCCCTGGTGCACCTCGGGGATCAGGGTGGTGCCGAGGGTTGGAGCGACCCACAGGGCCAGCGAGAAGCTCAGGACCGCCGCCGCGATCACCAGCGCCGGGTGGCGCAGGGCCCAGGGCAGCGCCACCCCGTAGCCGCCCTCCACCCGGACCCAGGTCCGCTGGAACAGCCCCGCAGCACCGAGCGCGGCCCGAGAGATCAGCCCCAGCGCCACCCTGGCCACCCGCGCCGCCACCCGGGACATCAGCCCGGTCCCCACCAGCAGGGCGTAGAGGGGCAAGGCCCAGGACAGGCGCAGGGCGAAGCGGGTCAGCGCGAGGGGGAGCCGCACCGCGCGCCGCCAGCCGGTCTGCGCCAGCTCCTGCGCGAGCGCCTCCCGCGCCGGGCCCACCGCGTGGTGAGCCACCAGGCGGACCGCGCCCAGGGGCAGACCCCACGGTCCTGCGCGGACCAGCGCCTCCAGCGCGCGGTACAGGCCCCCCTCACGGCCCGGTGCGGGCGCTGTCAGCTGGAGCGAGGCCAGGGTGGGCACCAGGAACAGGGCCACCAGCAGCGAGGCCAGGAGGGAGCTCACCACCGCCATCGCCAGGTCCCCGAACAGCTCCCCCGCCACTCCCTCCACGAACACGATCGGGAAGAAGACCGCCACCGTCGTCAGGGTAGAGGCGGTCACCGCCATCGCGACGTCCGCCGTGCCGTCCACCGCCGCGTCGACCAGCGGCAGCCCCTCCTCGCGCTTGCGCTGCACGCTCTCGAGGACCACCACCGCGTTGTCCACCAGCATCCCCACCCCCAGGGCGAGGCCGCCGAGGGACATGAGGTTCAGGCTGGTGCCGGTGAGGTAGAGGGGCGCGAAGCCGAGCACCACCGAGACAGGGATCGAGAGGCCGATCACCCCAGTGGCCCGGAAATCGCGCAGGAACAGGAACAGCACCGTAACGGCGAGCAGGCCCCCCAGCGTGGCGGTGCTCTTGAGGTTGTCGAGGGCGAGGGCGACGAAGGCCGACTGGTCCTCTAGGATGCGGAGCTGCACCCCCTCGGGGAGGGTGTCCTCCAGCGCGGGCTCCATCATCGCCGCGAGCTGCGGGGGCAGCGGCTTGGAGAGCAGCCGATCCTTCACCCGGTCTGCGATGTCCACCACGTTGGCGTCGGCCTCCTTGAAGACCTCCAGCTCCACCGCCTCGGCGCCGGCGAGGCGCGACAGCACCTGCCGCTCCGCTGGCACCTCGCGCACCACCGCCACGTCGCGCAGGGGGATCGCCACCCCGTCGCTCCTGGTGACGCGCAACTCCGCGAGCTCCTCGGCGGAGGTGTACTCGTTGAGGGTCCGGACCAGGTACTCCATGTCCCCCTCGACGATCGAGCCGCCGGCGAGGTTGATGTTCTCCGCCTTCATCGCCTGGCTCACCTGGGCCAGGGTGAGGCGCCGCGCGGCCAGCCAAGGCTCGCGCACCTCCACCCGGATCTCTCGCTCAAAGCCACCCTTCAGTCGCACCGCGGCCACGCCCTTGAGGGCCTCCAGGTCTCGCTTCACCTCCTGCTCGGCCAGCGCCCGCAGGGCCATCAGCGCCCCCTCGGGGTCGGCCTGCGGCGCGGTGTGGGACAGGGCGACCCGCATGAAGGGGTCGGTGGAGGGGTCGTAGCGGAGCAGCAGCGGGCGCTCGGCGTCGTCGGGGAGGAACAGCAGCTGCAGCTTCTCGCGGGCGCCTCGGCTCGCCTCGGGCATCGGCGTGCCCCAGTCGAAGCTCAGCACCACGTCCGACACCCCGGCGCGGGACCGGGACTCCAGCCCCACCAGCCCGTCGAGGGTGGCGAGCGCCTCCTCCACCGGGCGGCTGATCTGCCCCTCTACCTCCTGCGGAGCCGCGCCATCCCAGGCGGTGCGCACGGTGAGGGTGGGGTAGGAGATGTCGGGCATCAGCTCCACCGCCAGGCGCTGGAGGGACACCGCCCCGAACACCAGCCCCGCGATGAAGGCCATGATCACCGCGATGGGGTGGGTGACCACCTGCCGGAACAGGGGGCTCACTCCGCCGCCTCTGGGGCTGCCCCCGCCGCCTCCGCCGCCTCCGCCGCCTCGCGCCTCGCGCGCTGCGCCGCGGCCTCCTCTTCGGTGATCACCGGGGCGCCGTCCCGCAGGAGCGCCTGCCCCACGGTGATGATCGGGTCGCCGTCGTCGAGGCCGGTGAGCACCTCGGCCCGCTCCTCGTCGAGGATCCCCAGGGTGACCGGCAGCCGCTCGGCGGTGTGGGTGGCCTTGTCGCGCTGCGGGCGGTGGCCTCTCTTCTCGCCCTTCTCCCCAGTCCCGCCCTTGTCCTCTGCGGTCTTCGCGGCGGCACCCCACGAGGCGAACCAGCCTCCCGCTGTCGTGGTCTCCTCGGGCTTCTTCTCCTCCTCCTCTGGGGGAGGGCCGAGCCGGTAGATCACCGCGGCGCCCTCCTCCCACACCACCGCGGAGCGGGGCACTGAGAGGCGATCCTCCGCCTGGGCCACCGCCAGCGCGACGCTCACGTACTGCCCGGGCCGGAGCACGCCCTGGTCGGGGGGGAGCGAGAGGGTGACCCGGAAGGTGCCGCTCGCCGCGTCGATCACCGGTGAGACGCGGGTGACGGTCGCCTCTACCCGCTCGGTGGGCGCGTAGGCGGGGGAGAGGATCGCGACCTGCCCCAGCCGCACCCTGCTCACCTCCCGCTCCGGGAGGGAGGCCACCACCCGCAGGCGGCTCATGTCCACCACCTGGAAGGCGCGCCGCCCCGCGGTGGCGGTGTCGCCCTCGCGCACGTCCTGCGCCGCCACCACGCCAGAGAAGGGGGCGGTGATGCGGGTGTGCTCGCGCCCCTTTGCGGCCTCGCGGGCCGAGACCTGGGCCTGCTCCACCTGGAAGCGCAGCTCCGCGAGGTCTCGGTCCGACAGCGCCCCCCGCTGGTGGAGGGAGGTGGCGGTGAGCAGGTCGGCCTCGAGCTTGGAGAGCTGGGATGCCGCCCGGTCCGCGCCGGCGTCGAGGGTGGCGTTCTCCAGCACCGCGAGCACCTCGCCCTCGCGGACCGGGTCGCCCTCGCCCCGCCGCACCTGGAGCACCCTGCCGGTGGTGGTGGGGTAGAGGTCGGCCTGGGCCTCGCTCTCGACCGTGGCGTGGGTCTTGAGCACCTCCACCAGGGTGGCGGGCCCCGCGGTGGCGATGGCGACCACCGTCGGAGGTGCAGCGTGGCCGCCGCGCTGCGGGCCCTCTGGGGCCTGGCCGCTGCAGCCGAGGGTGAGCGCGAGGAGCAGGGGGAGGAGACGCATCGTCACACCAGGTAGAGAGGGCCATACGGTCGTTGTCGCGGTCCTATTCCATCTCAGGGCCGGAAAACGCGGTGGCTTTGTCTCATTCTGTCGGCAGCGGGTCCGAAGTACCGCGCGATGGGGGTGGTGCGAGTGCCCCGGTTAGAGATACGCTGAGCTACTCCTCAACCGTTCGAGTTGGAACAAGCCATGGCGAGCGCAGAGATCTCCCGCCTCCTGGGGCGGCTGTACAATGGTCTGGACAGCAGGACCGAGCTGGATGGCTCGTCTCGCGAGACCCTCGACGACACCTTGGTCGACGTGCTGGGGCAGCTGATGAACCTGCCGGCGCCCGACGAGGAGACGGACACCTCGCGCAACCCGCCCCGATCGATCGCGCTGGGGATGGTGACCGGGCTCTTTGTCCAGCCTCACGTGGGGATCACCGTCGATGACGGGTGTTTCACCACCTCGGGGCCGGTGCTCGACCTGGACGCCATCGGCCTGGACCGCCCAGTGGTCATCCCCTCCACGGTGCTGGAGCAGGGCACCGGCCTGGCGGCGTGGGAGATCGACGATCTGCGCGAGGAGGTCGACTACCGCGCGGGCAAGACCCTCAAGCGGGCCAGGGCGGTGCGCTGGCTCTGGTCGCGCTTTGGGCTCCCCGAGTCCAGCCCGGTCAACCTGTTTCGGGTGCTGTTCCCCGGCGCCCCTGGGCGGATGGCGGGGGTCGATCTCTTCGTGCGCGGCGCCCACCTCTATGCCTGTGTGGACCAGGACGCGCAGCTCGCGACCTCGTCCCTGTTCCTGGGCTGGGCGGAGGACCCCGAGGAGCAGGAATTCCACCCGCTCCACAGCTTCCAGGCGAGCTACCTCGATCGGTCGCTGCTCAGTGAGCTCGGGCGCGCGATCGGGGCGGATCACGACGAGCTGGTGGAGCTGCTGGACCTAGCGATCACGGTGGTCCCGCGGGCGCAGCTTGCCGCCTTCCTCGCCCACGACCTGTGGCGCTCCCGCGGCAGCGCCCCGCTCACAAGCCTGGGTGAGAGCTACCACGGCCCGGTGGAGCCCTGCAGGGATCTTGCCCCAGGGGAGGTCTCGGTGGAGGGCTGGATGGCCGTCCGCAACGGGCAGCTCGCGGTCAGGCAGCTCCGGCGCACCTTCGACAGCTTGGCCCTGGTGCGGGTCGAGGTGATGATGAAGGAGGTCTACGCCGAGCTGCTGGCGCGGCTGGTGTGGGAGCAGCCCTCCGGTGGGCCCGAGGGGGAGGTGAGCGCCCTGCTCGCGGATCTGGAGCTCTACCACCTGGTCCCCGCGATGCGGAGGGTGTTCCGTCCGCTGCTGGAGTGGGCCAGCGCCGAGGCGACCGCCGACCACCTCGTCGCCCGCTTCGGGGTGCCCAGGGCCGAGGTGATCACCCTGATGCGCCAGGTGCGGCAGAGCTGGGAGCGCCACCTGGAGCAGGTCTGGCTCAGCCCCCCCCTGGAGGACAAGCCCCGCTCGGTGGCGACCATCCTCGGGCTACACCTCGCGGCGACCCACGCCTCGCTGCGCCGTCTCCTGGCGCGGCCGCCGATCGGGGGGATCGCCCACCGAGAGGTGCTGCTCCACTTCGCGGCGGCCTACCTCTCGATCGCCCCAGTGGACCGCCTGTGGTCGGCGCACCACGACGCCGGCGGGTCGCGCCTGGGGCTGGACCCTATCGGCCGGTGGTTCTGGTCGTCGTGGGCTAGGCTCCTCGCCCTCTACGAGCTGGAGCCCGCGACCACCGAGCCAGAGGACAGCTACCAGGGGGGCTAGCGGGGCGTCGCCCGACCCCTGCCAGTGGCGGGGGGCGCAGGGCCCGCCCGGTGTGGGCGCCCGTGCTCCTCCCCGCCGCGCAGGGGGACCGCTGCCGCGGTGGCTGCCGGCGCGCGCTGGTGCCGGGGAGGGCCGCGTCTGCGGTGCGGACCGCGCGAGAGAGGCAGGCGCCGGCGTCGCCCACGCGCCGAGACCACGCGTCCGCGAGGTGATCGGTGTGGCCGCGTGGTGGGAGGGCTGCCTGGGGAGGGGAGCGGCGATGTCGGAGCGGTCTCGCTCCTCCGGGGCGAGGGCGCCGAGGCGTCCGCAGGTCAAGCGCCGCCGAGCCTGGAGGCGCGTTGTGCACCGCACGGGGGAGCGTCAGCAGGGGCGCGGGGCCCCGGCCTGGGCCCGACGCGGTGTGCGCCGGCCTGGCGCCGGGGAGGGCGCGCGCCGTGGGCGACCGGGCGCTCACGGCGCGCCATCCCGAGGGGTCTAGCGCACCAGGAGGGTGATGCGCTCGACGCCCACGTCCTCATCGGTGGCTGCCTGGTTGACCATCAGGCGCCCCTCCAGGCGGTCGGTGGTGACCAGCCCCATGTCCTCTTGGAACCACACGTCCCCCATCAGGGCCGGGCTGTACCAGACGCCGGTCCAGGTGGTGCCGGTGTTCGCTGAGTCGCAGGCCCACGCGTCGCCGAGCATGGGCTGGGCGGGCGCGCCCCCAGCCTGCGGACAGCGGCTGGGGTGGCCGGCCTGGACCAGGGCGACAGACCAGGTGAAGACGTGTCGGCGCGAACCTGGCAGCCCCCGCGTGAGCGCCAGCCCGTCCACGTACTGGCTCTCTACGGTGCTGACGGTCTGGAATTGGCCGAAAGAGTCGGGGCTGTTGTACTGCCAGATCGAGGCGTTGCCCCGTACCTCCCGGTAGCCGATGCCCAGGGTGTCGAAGCTGGCCGACCGGATCGCCGCGCTGTTGACCCGGCACACGCGCTTCGAGGTGTCGAGGACCCACTCCCCAGGGCACGCGTCCACCGAGAAGTCGTAGTCCGCCACCTTGGTCCAGCCGCCCCCGTCGGTGGTCATGTCACAGAAGACCTCCGTGCCCACCCCGTCCCCGTCGGGGTCGACGAAGTAGAGCCCGTCGCCGGTAGACCTGCCCAGGTTCAGCACCGCCAGGCAGGACGCGCCCGCGGGGTGGTCGGCGTCCATCGGGTAGATCAGGGGGTCGGTGTCGTTGGGGTCCTGCCCGCCGCAGCTCGCGTCGGACCACCCGTCGCCGTCCGCGTCCGCGTCCACCAGCCCGTCGCAGTCCAGGTCGGCATCGGCGCAGCCTGGGCTGGAGGAGGGGCTGGCCAGACCGCTCAGATCGTCGCAGTCCTCACCGCCCGCGATGCGGTCGAGGTAGCCGTCCTCGTCCCCGTCGACGATCGCGTTGGCGGCGCACTGAGCGGGGAGGGTTGCGGCGCGTGAGAAGCCCGAGGCCACCCCGGACCCCGGCTCCACGCGCAGCAGCTCATGCTGCCCCATCGCCCCCACGAAGATCCCGCCCCCCACGGGAGAGGCGCAGCCGCCGAAGCCGCTGGTGAGCCCGTCCATCACCAGGTCCACCGCCCCGGTGAGCAGGTCGATGTGCTGGAGGGTGCCCGCTGGCCACGAGGTGGCGTAGAGGGCGTGCGGCCCGTCGGGGATCAGGGTGTCGGTCACGCTCAGCAGGGGGATGGTGCTGGTCCCGCTCACCGGGTCCACCACCAGCAGGTCCGCCTGCTCGCGGAGGGAGACGTACAGCGTGTCCGCCCCCGGGAGCCGCACCGCGTGGATCGGCTTCCCCGGGTGGCTGAGCACCTCGTCGAGCGCGCCGCTGACCGGGTCGTAGGACATCACCCGGGCGTCGCCTGGGGTGGCGATCAGCAGCTCCTGGTAGTCGTCATCCCAGAACAGGTTGTGCGGCCCCGCCAGCCCGGTGAGGAGGGTGGTGCTGGCGGTGCGCTCGGCGTTGACCTCGAACAGCTCCCCCCCGCTGTCGTCGGTGACCCAGATCCTGCCGTCCTCTGCGGTGGCCAGGCCGAGCATCTGCCCCAACCCGCCGAGCTGCCACAGGGGGTGGCCGGTCCGGGGGTCCAGGGCCGACAAGGTGCCCGCCGTCCGCTCCACCACGTACAGCTCGGCGGGGACGTCGCCCCCGTCGCAGTCGTCGTCCTCCCCGTTGCCGGGGTTGTCCAGGCGATCGGGGTGGGTGCTGTCGAGGGCGTCGTCGCAGTCGGTGGGGAGCGCCGAGTAGCCCGCGGGGAGGGCGCAGGCGGCGTAGGTGGCGGTGGCGTCGCCGTACCCGTCGCCGTCCAGGTCCTCGAACCAGGTGAGGGCGTCGACGGCGTCGTCCTCGTCGATGACTGTGTCACAGTCGTCGTCGTAGCCGTTGCACCGCTCGGTGGCGCCGGGGAACACCGCGCGGTCCACGTCGTCGCAGTCGGTGGCCTCTGTCAGCCAGCCGGTGCCGGCGGGGACCGCACAGCCGATCGAGGTGACCAGCGCGCCTGCGAAGCCGTCCCGGTCCAGGTCGCGGTACCAGGTGGAGGCGTTGGAGGCGTCCTCGTCGGTGCTTCCGTCGCAGTCGTTGTCGACGGTGTCGCAGACCTC
>JAFGVK010000082.1 GCA_016938035.1 Deltaproteobacteria bacterium
CGTCCGCCTGGGGGAGGCCTTCCCCGAGGCGCGGGGGGTGTCGCTGGAGGCCTTCCTCGCCGCCCACCTGGAGGGCTCGGAGCGGGTGCGCGCGCTGGCCTTCGCCAGGGAGGGGCGGGCCGACCTGGCGTCCCAGGGTGGTGACCGGGGCGACCGCCGGCGTCGGGGGCACCGACGACGGGGCGAAGGACCGGATCCTGGCCGAGGTGTCGGACGAGGCGCTCATCACCGAGTGGTCGAACCTGGGGGAGTACGACCCCGCGTCTCCAGAGGGCTTCGTGCCCGACGTGCGCGCGGAGATCTTCGGCTGGCTGGAGGGGGACGCCTGATCCCCGGCCCAGGACACGGGGCTGCTGCGGGAGCGCCTGCGGGCCGCCCTTGGGAGCGAGGCGGGGGCGGCGCTCGCAGCGGCTGAGTTCGCCTATCTGCCCGATCGCAGCGGGCTGGCAGCGCTGGGGGCCCGGCGCGAGGGCGCGACCTCCGCGGCGCAGCGGGAGGGGCTGGGGAAGGCCCCGCGCGTGCCCCCGACCATGACCTCGGCCAGGCCGGGGTCCCCGGGGCTCGGGGGGAGGCTGTCGGGGAGCCGCTCCTGCTACCCTGAGCCCCCCTGCCCGCCTCGGACCAGCTCGCAGCGGGGGCGGGGGCGCCTGCGTGCGGCGCGGAAGGCCGATCCCCCGGCGCGGTCCGGCGGTATACTCGCCCTACGAGGAGGACCGATGTTTGAGACCGCCGAGCTGGGCCGCAGGATCTCGAGGCGCCGCTATCACGAGGCTGAGCCCGTGCTGCGAGAGGAGCTGCTCGAGGCGCAGGTCCGCCTGCGCGAGGCGGACTTCTCGTCGCTGGTCCTCTTCGCCGGGGTGGACGGGGCGGGGAAGGGCGAGAGCGCCAACCTGCTCACCGAGTGGATGGACCCCCGGCGGATCCTGGTCCGCGCCTACGCAGAGCCCTCCGACGAGGAGCGCGAGCGACCCGAGTTCTGGCGCTACTGGCGGGACCTCCCCCCGCGGGGCCACATCGGGGTGTTCCTGTCGGCGTGGTACTCCGCGCCGCTGCTGGACAGGGTGTCCGGGCGGATCGGAGACGCGGAGCTAGACGAGCGCCTGGACCGGATCCTCGCCTTCGAGCGGACCCTCGCGGACGGGGGCACCCTCATCCAAAAATTTTGGATGCACCTGGGCAAGAAGGCGCAGCGGCGCCGCTTTGAGGCCCTGGAGGCGGACCCGCTCCAGGCCTGGCGGGTCACCGAGCGGGACTGGGAGCACTGGCGGCAGTACGACGCCTTCGCCCGCACCGCCGAGCGCATCCTGATGCGGACCTCCACCGGCTTCGCCCCCTGGACGGTGGTGGAGGGGGAGGACCCCGCCTACCGCTCCCTCAAGGTGGGGCTGAGCCTGCGCGACGCCCTGGGGCGCCACTTGGTGCGCCCCGAGCCCCCCTGCTGCCCGCCCCCACCGAGCTTCCGCACCGACGAGGACGGGGCGCCAGCGCGGCTGGAGCTGGGGCAGGAGGCCTCGATCCTCAGGAGCCTGGACCTGAGCCGCTCGCTGCCCAAGAAGCGCTACAGCAAGGAGCTGCTGCGCTGGCAGGGGCGGCTGAACCAGCTCTACCGCGAGGCCAGGGCGCGGGGCATCTCCACCCTGCTGGTCTTCGAGGGCTGGGACGCCGCCGGCAAGGGCGGGGCGATCCGGCGCCTGACCGGGGCGCTCGACGCGCGGGACTTCCAGGTCATCTCTATCGCGGCCCCCACCGAAGAGGAGCGGGCCCAGCACTACCTCTGGCGCTTCTGGCGCCACCTCTCCCGCGCGGGGCGGGTGACCTTCTTCGACCGCAGCTGGTATGGGAGGGTGCTGGTGGAGCGGGTGGAGCGCTTCGCCACCGGCGAGGCCTGGCGGCGGGCCTACGCCGAGATCAACGACTTCGAGCGCCAGCTGGTGGACCACGGCACGGTGCTGGTGAAGTTCTGGATCCACATCGACCCCGACGAGCAGGCGGCCCGGTTCAAGGCCAGGGAGGGCATCCCCTACAAGCGCTGGAAGCTCACCCCAGAGGACTGGCGCAACCGCGAGAAGTGGGACCAGTACGAGGTGGCGGTCAACGACATGATCGAGCGCACCAGCACCGCGAGCGCCCCCTGGGTGCTGGTGGAGGGGAACGACAAGCGCTTCGCCCGGATCAAGGTGCTCAAGGCGGTCTGTGCCGCGCTGGCCCACCGGCTGGGCGAGCCCTCGGAGGCCCCGCTCCCGCAGGACGAGGCGCTGCTTGGGGGTGAGGAGTGACCGAGCCACTGCACCTGCTGGAGGCGCGCGCCTGCACCCCCCCCGACCGAAGGCCCGCGCCCCCCACCGAGGGGGGGGTGGACCTCAACCACCCCGACCTGTACCTCAACCGGGAGCTCACCTGGCTGAACTTCAACTTCCGGGTGCTGAACGAGGCCCGCGACCCGCGCAACCCCCTGCTGGAGCGGGTCCGGTTCGCCGCTATCGTCGCCTCCAACCTCGACGAGTTCTTTATGAAGCGGATCGGCGGCCTCAAGCAGCAGGTCGCCGCGGGGCTCACCGACCGGACCAGCGACGGGCGCAGCCCCGCCGAGCAGATCCAGGACGCCAACGACCTGGTGCAGGAGCTGGAGCGCCAGCAGTGCCAGGTCATCGATGACCTGCTGGACCTGCTCCTCCACCACGGCATCGACATCACCACCTGGGGTGCGCTGTCTGAGTCGGAGCGCGCGAGCGCCAGGGCCCACTACACCGAGAACATCTTCCCCCTGGTCACCCCGCAGGCCACCGACCCGGCCCACCCCTTCCCCTTCATCTCGAACCTCTCCCTGAACCTGCTGGTCACCCTGCGCTACCCAGAGGACGAGCGCCCTGCCCTGGCCCGGGTCAAGGTGCCGGTGGGCCAGGGGATCCCGCGCTTCGTCCGGGTAGGTCCTGGCGACCGCTTCGTCCTGCTTGAAGAGGTGATGGCCGGCAACCTGGACCTGCTGTTCCCTGGGATGGAGGTGCTGGGCGCGGAGCTGTTCCGGGTCACCCGCAACGCCAACACCGAGCAGAACGAGGAGGACGCCGACGACCTGCTGGCGATGATCGAGTCGGAGCTGCGCGACCGGCGCTTCGCTCCCATCGTGCGGCTCCAAATCCAGCAGGGGATGGTCCCCCTCCACAGGGGGCGCCTCGCGGCGGAGCTGGGCCTGGACGAGGAGACCGACGTCTTCGAGATCCGCGGGATGCTCGGCCGCAGGGACCTGGTGGAGTTGACTCAGCTCGCGCGCGCTGAGCTGCTCTTCCCCCCCCACCACCCGGTAGACCACCCCCGCCTGTCGGGGGAGCGCAACGTCTTCCACGTCATCCGCGACGCCGAGCAGCTCCTCGTCCACCACCCCTACGAGAACTTCCACACCTCGGTGGAGCGCTTCCTGGCTCAGGCCGCGAGCGACCCCAAGGTGCTCGCGATCAAGATGACCCTCTACCGCACCTCCAAGGAGTCGCGGGCGGTGTCGATCTTGGAGTCCGCCGCCCTGGCGGGCAAGCAGGTGGCGGTGGTGGTGGAGCTGAAGGCGCGCTTTGACGAGGCTGCCAACATCCTCTGGGCCTCGCGCCTGGAGGAGGCCGGCGCCCACGTCACCTACGGGGTGGTGGGGCTCAAGACCCACTGCAAGGCGATCCTGGTGGTGCGCCGCGACTACGACGGGCTGCGGCGCTACGCCCACATCGGCACCGGCAACTACCACGCGGGCACCGCCCGCCTGTACTCGGACTTCGGCGTCTTCACCGCGGACCCGGCGGTGGGCAAGGACCTCACCGAGCTCTTCAACTACCTCACCACCGGCTACTCCCCCAAGCGCGACTACCTGCGGCTGCTCCCGGCGCCCAAGATCCTGAAGAAGGCGCTGCTGGCCAAGATCGACCGGGAGATCGCCCTCACCACCCCCGAGGCTCGGGGGCGGATCGTGTTCAAGATGAACGCCCTGGAGGACCGGGAGATCCTGTCGGCCCTGTACCGCGCGTCGATGGCGGGGGTGAAGGTCGACCTGCTGGTGCGGGACACCTGCCGCCTGCGCCCTGGGCTGCCGGGCGTCTCGGACAACATCAGGGTGATCTCCATCGTGGGGCGCTTCCTCGAGCACGCGCGGGTCTACGTCTTCCACAACGGCGGCGAGCCGGAGATCTACCTGGGCTCGGCCGACGCGATGACCCGCAACCTGTCCTCGCGGGTGGAGGTGGTGGTGCCCCTCACCGCGCCGGGCCCCCGCCACGACGTGCTGTGGATGCTCGAGCTGCAGCTCAACGACCAGCGCAGCGGGTGGGAGATGCGGGCCGACGGCAGCTACTACCAGCGGGTGCCCAGGGCCAGGCAGGAGGAGAAGTCCTCCCAGCAGCGCCTCACGGAGCGCTACACGAAGCGGCGAAAGGAAGCGGACAAACTCAAGAAGCAGACCATCAGAGGGCGAGTCCGCTGAGGGGCGCTACAGGTCGTCCCGCGCGGGGTCCAGGAACAGGAAGCCCCCCAAGAGATCGACGAGCTCCAGGGGATCCACCCCCACGTCCACCCCGAGCACGAGCAGGTGGACGCCCACTCCCACCTCATAGGGGCCGTAGTCCGGGCTGGTCAGCCACAGGCTCGGGGCCAGGTCGACGGTCGACACCTCCACGCCGGCCCTGGTCTCGGCGCCGAGGGGCAGCTTGGGGAGGGGCCTGTTGCGCGGGCCCGGCAAGCCCGCGTAGAGCGAGGCGTAGGCCCCCACGTAGAGGTCCGCCGCGTCGGTGAGGCGCACCGAGACGGCGACGCCAGGGCCCACCCGGGCCCTGAGCCGCGCCACATCGAACACATCGAGGAGGCGGTTGGGCACGTAGAGCAGCACCCTCATCCCGAAGGGGCTGCGCTGAGAGGTCCGCACCTCGGGCCGCGTCGCGCTCACGACCTGCTGCGCTGGCGCAGCGCCAGGCCCTGCCTCCTCCCAGGCGGACGGCGCGCCCCGCCAGTCGCCGGAGGACGCGCTCGCGGAGGAGGAGGCGAGGATCAAGGGCAGGGCCGCGCGCCACATGGAGACCTCGGGGCAAGGAAGAAGGGAGGGGAGCCCAACAGGCCCCCCTCCAGTAGACACCGCCCGACCGTGGGTCCGCTACTCCGCCGGGTAGAAGACCACCCTGGTGTGCTCGATGGACGGGTCGTTGAGGTCGTTGACCTTCACCCCGTAGTCGGAGATCGAGAACAGGTTGTCCTCTACATAGGCCGCGCGCCGCACCTGAGCGTACCAGGCCCAGTCATCGCACACCTCCTCCTCGTAGTAGTCGTACCAGCGGTTGTAGAGGCACTCGCTCTCCTCGACCAGATCGCGGTGATCCACCGTCCCCAGCAGGGCCACGCCCGCGTCCACGTCCACCGAGAAGGCGTAGATGCCTGAGAAGTAGTCCCAGCTGCCGTCCTGGTTGTCCACGTAGGTGTAGGCGGGGATCGACAGCACGTCGCGGTGGAAGGTGAAGGCGTGGTGGTCCCACATCGCCTCAGACCAGCTCCAGTTGTCGCCGCCGATCACCTCCTGGTGGGTGAGCTGCGGGTTGGCGAGGTCGCTGACGTCGAACACGTTGACCGACACGCCGCGCAGGTTGCCGCTCTCGTCCCCGTCCATCCCGATCGCCAGCAGGTGGCCCTCGTCGATGGGGTGGAGGTAGGCCGAGTAGCCCGGCATCACCAGCTCACCGACCTGGCGGGGGTTGTAGGGGTCGGAGAGATCGAAGGTCCACAGGGGGTCGGTCTGGCGGAAGGTGACCATGTAGCCCTTGTCGCCCAGCATCCGGTTGGCGTAGATCTGCTCGCCCGGCGCGAGGCCGGTCACCGAGCCCACCACGTCCATCGAGCCCAGCCCGTCGTCCTCCAGGACGAAGAGGTTGTTGCCCTGGTCGCCCTCCGAGCCGGTGCCCCACCACCAGTCGAACAGGGTGGTGGTGACGCGGAGGTGCCCCTCGTACTCGGACATCGCGAACTGGTCGTAGAGCCACCCGTCCACCGCGCCGCTCGCGACGTACTCCGGCTCCGTCTCGGGGTTGAGCTTGAACTTGTGGATCTTGGTCTGCATGTCCATGTCGCCCCAGCCCCACCACCACCACCAGGAGCTCTGGGCGACGTAGAGGTTGTCCTGGGAGGCGTAGAGGGTCCAGCCGTCGCTGAGCACACCGGTGGCGTCCAGGCCGCCCTCGTCGAGGTCGAGGTGGACCACCGAGAGCATGTTCCACTGGGCCAGATCACCGGGGCGGTACACGTCCGAGCAGTGGTGCATCGCCTCCGAGGCCGAGGGAGCCGCGCCCTCGACCTGATCCTTCCACTCGGGGAGGAAGGCGTCGAGGTCCATGTCGAACACCGCCGCGGTGATGAGCGGGCGCAGGATCTCGCGCGCCTCGTCCATCGCCGCCTGGCGCGCCGCCTCGTACGCCTCACCCTGGAGGTTGTAGTCCACCTCGGGGAGCCCCAGGTCCTCGTCCCAGACGAGGTTGTAGACCTCCTCGGGCATGGACAGCCAGTGGTTGAGCACCGCGTACACGTCGCCGTCCACCATCCGCCCGTCGGCGAGGTAGCCCTCCATGTCGATGGTGCGGGTGATGACGGGGTGGGCGCGGTCGGTCACGTCCACCACCTGCACCCTGGTGCTGCCGCGGCCCTCGAACAGGGCCTCGTCGTAATTCCAGCTGAAGATCACCAGCTGGTCCCCGTTGAGGAACAGGCCGCGCACCCACCCGTCGAGCTCGAGGGTCGAGACCTCGTGGGCCTCCTCGGCGGGCCAGGAGTCGACGATGTGCAGCGCCTGGTCCTGAGCGATGTAGAGGTAGGTGCCGTCGGACTTCACGATGTCGATCTCGTCGACGCCCTCCTCCTGCACGTTGGTGGTGGTGTAGTCGGTGGGCTCGTCGGCCCCCCCCTGGGAGTCGTTGGTGGGGGCGTCGGCGTCGCTCTCGAGGGCGTACCAGCCGTAGTAGCCGTAGCGCCACTGGAGCACGGTCTCGAGCATCACGTCCGCGGCGTAGGCGCGCAGGCCGCCGCAGTCCGAGAAGCGCTCAAGGCCCACCTCTCCAGAGGGGACGGGGTCATCCTGCTGGCCGTTACAGGCGGCGGTGGGGAGGAGCAGCGCGAGGGCGAGGCTGGTGCTGAGGATAGATCGGAACATGGGACCTCCGTGGAGAGCCGGCGCAGGGCGCGCCGGGCTTGCGACGCCTCGTTATTATGCAAGCCCCGTGCCACATGGACAAACGCCGGTTTTAGTCGCGGGGCGCGAGAGACAACGCGACGCCCTTGTCGCGGCGCTCCCGGCCCATGATACTGCAGCCTCGACCCCGGCGGCTGCGCGATCTGCGCCCGCCACTACGCGGAGCTCCCATGCAGCACCTCACCTCGCTCATCCCCTGGAACCAGGACGACCTCCTCGGCCTGCTGGCCCTCTCACGCCGGGTGAAGGCCGACCCCCGCGCCTGGAGCACCGCCCTCCAGGGCAAGTCGCTGGGGATGATCTTTGAGAAGTCCTCCACCCGCACCAGGGTCTCGTTCGAGGTGGGGATGACCCAGCTCGGCGGCCACGCGCTCTTCCTCTCCAAGAGCGACATCCAGCTCGGCAGGGGCGAGACGATCGAGGACACCGCCCGCGTCCTCTCGCGCTTCGTGGACGGCATCATGGCGCGGGTCTACGCCCAGGACACCATCGAGCGCCTCACGGTGGCCACTGTGCCGGTCATCAACGGGCTCTCAGACATGTACCACCCCTGCCAGGCCCTCGCCGACCTGCAGACGGTGCAGGAGCACCGTGGAGCGCTCGCGGGGCAGGTGCTCACCTACGTCGGGGACGGCAACAACGTCGCCCACTCCCTGATGATCGCCGGGTCGCGCGCCGGGATGACGGTGCGGATCGCCCACCCAGAGGGATACGCCCCCTCCCCCGAGGTGGTGGCCGCCTGCGAGGGGCAGCCAGGCCGCGTGGAGCTGTACACCGATCCCCGCGTCGCGGTGACGGGTGCGGACGCGGTCTACACCGACGTGTGGGCCTCGATGGGGCAGGAGGCCGAGCAGGCGGAGCGGGCGCGCACCTTCGCCCCCTTCCAGGTGAACGAGGCGCTGTTCGCCCTCGCGAAGCCCGACGCGATCTTCCTCCACTGCCTCCCCGCCCACCGGGGGGAGGAGGTCACCGACGGGGTGGTGGACCACCCGCGCTCCGCGGTGCTCGACCAGGCCGAGAACCGGATGCACGCCCAGAAGGCCCTGCTCCTCCACCTGATGGGCGGCGTGCCGCTCCAGGCCGAGAGGTAGGCCCCATGCCCTCTCCTGTCGACGCGGTCTTCGACCACGCCGCGGAGGGCCGCGCCCCCAAGCGCTGGCGCTCCTACCGCGGCGAGCTGCTCACCCGGCTGAAGGCAGAGCCGCTCTCACCGCTCAGGTGGGCGAGCGCCGGCGAGGCGCTCCGGCAGGCGGAGGCCAGCCCGAAGCACCTGGCCCCGCTCCTGTTCGATCCTGCGGTGCCCCCCCTCAACCGCGCGGTGGTGGCCGCCTCGCTCTACGCGCGGCGGCAGGCGCCCCCCCTCCCCGACGCCGACGCTCAGCTCGCCTTCCTCACCGCGGCCTTCGGGGGCCTGCTCATCACCGAGCGCCCCAGGGACGCCAGGGAGGTGCTGCAGCTCAGCCTGCGCGCGGGCCTGCCCCTCGCGCCCTTCGACCTGTGGCGGCGCCTGGCCCTGCACGAGCCCGCGCCGCTCTACCGCGCCCTGGACCTGTCCCCCTCCCAGCGGGCGGAGGCCGACGCGGTCCTCGCCGACCCCTGGCGCGACCCACACACCGGCCGCCCCTGCCTCTCGCTGGAGCGCGCCTGGGTGGGGCTCCCCACCCTGGAGGGAGAGGTCTCGCTGGTCCTCTGGTTCCGCCACGCGGAGGGCGCGGCGGGAGCGGTCTTCCACTGGAGGGACGAGGACGGCGAGCACCAGGAGCGCGTGCCCTTCCTCTCCGCCGGGGCGGTAGGGGCCGCGGCGGATGAGCAGCTGCTCCCCCTGGGCGAGCCCTGGCCAGACCCCCTCGGCGCCCTGCGGGCCATGAGCCCTGAGCTGCTCCCCCTGGCGCCCGACGCTCCCCCGGCCGCCCCTGTGGGGGACGGGCCCGCCCTGAGCACCCGGCAGGCCCTGGAGGAGGTAGAGGCCCTGTGGGGCCTGGACGAGGGCCTGGCCACCGAGCGGATGCGCCCAGAGAACCTCGCGGACCTGCTCGACACCCCCCGCTGGCACCTGCGCCTCACCGAGGGGAGCCGGCTGATGGCCGCCCTGCTCGCGGGGCACCGGCCCGAGGCGGCCCGCACCTGGAGCGCCCTCTACCAGGAGCTGGCCGAGGCGCCGTCGAGCAGGGGCACCGCGCTGGCGGAGGAGATGATCCGCTTGGCGGACCCTGTGTACCGCTACCGCCTGGGACAGCCCGCGGTGCGGGCGGCGGTGCGCGCGGCGCTCCCCCCCGATCTGTCCGACGCGGACGCGATCATCGGCGCTACCTGCGCCGGGGAGCTGGCGACCGTCGCCTTCCCCACCCGGCCAGAGGCCCTGGGGGTGGCGCTCGACCTGAGCCGCGCGACCAGGGGCCTGCCGCCCAGCGGCGAGGGCTCCCCCGACGAGGCCCTCGCCGAGGCCCTCGCCGAGGCGATGACCTCCCTCTGCGGGGCCTGCTCGCTGAGGTGCCACCACCGGGAGATCGCCCCGGAGATCGCCGCGGCGGCAGAGGCCCTCGGGCACCCCGCGCGGTGGCGGCCCGCCTGAGGGTAGAGGCCGGCGCCGCGGGGTCCAGCGGCTCGGCCAGCACAGCGCCCAGACAGGAAATCCGGTCCGAGCGCACCACGTCGTGAAACCACCCGCTTGTCCGAGGCTCGGCATGCCCCAGCGCCGGGCGCGGAGCGCGGGGCACGCGACGATAACGGTGGTTCGGGCCTTGATCATCGTCTCGCCCAAGTGGGTCATGCGGGGGGCCTCAGGCACGGGGGTAGCGCCCGATCACGCAGGGGGAGAGGGGGCGGCAAGCCCCCAGCAGGGGGAGAGGGGGCGGCAAGCTCCCAGCAGGGGGGGAATAGGGGGGGGACGCGGTCCCCGACCCCAACGGGGGATACGAAGGAGGGCGGAGCCCCCTTGGCGGGGGCCATCAGGCCGTCGGTAATCAGGATCTCAGCGCGCTGGCAGCCCCCTCTCCCTCCGCCAGCACGGCAAGCGGTGAGCAGACCTTGGGCCAAACGATGATCATGGCCGAGAACAGGACGGGAACGGCTCGGGTGTTGACACCCC
>JAFGVK010000083.1 GCA_016938035.1 Deltaproteobacteria bacterium
AAGCATCCGGGCGTATCCAACAAGCTCGATGATCTCTGCGCACGCTACAAGATCGACAATTCAAGGCGCACGAAGCACGGCGCGCTGCTGGACGCCGAACTGCTGGCGGAGGTCTATCTCGAACTGATCGGCGGGCGGCAGCCCGACTTCGGCCTTGGCGCGGCGCGGCAGGGCCAGGGCGCGCGCGTCTCCGGCTACGTCCCCCCCGCCCGCCCCCGGGCCCCCCCCCCCCCAGGTAGAGCTGCGCCAGCGAGGCGGCGACCCACACCACCAGCGAGGCCTGGGTGATGCCGCGCCCGAGCTGGAGCCCCGATCCGGTCTGGAGCGGGTTGTACAGCCCCTCGCGCCAGAGCGCCCAGATCCACAGCCCTGTCCAGGCCCACCACGACAGGGTCGAGGCGCCGCCCACCAGGCCCGGGCCCCACACGGAGCTCACCCCCCACCACGCGAGGAGCACCGCCAGGGCGTCCCCCGCGGGCACCAATCCCATGAGGCCGTGACCGCGAGGAGCGGGCACCTACCGACCCGTCACGTTGTCCTCGATGACTGGCCCCGTCGCACCGAGGTTGAAGTTCCGGTAGATCTGCGAGCCGCTCACAACCGGCCCGATGACCGCCTGAACGTGGCGGAAATAGCGCTCCACCTTGACGATGGTCTTGGTCGGGACCACCAGGATGTCGCCGGGGAGCATCCTCACGTTCTGCGCGAGGTCTCCAGCGATAAGGCCCTTCACATCGATCAGATAGAGCTCTGGCTCCGCGCCGCCGCTCCGGATGAGCAGCACGTTCTTGGTGCGGGCGTCCTGGCTGATCCCTCCCGCGCGGACCAGCGCCTCCAGCGCGGTCATCTCCCCCCCGAGCGGGAGCACCACCGGGTTGCTCACCTCGCCGACGACCATCACCTTCTGGCTCGCCAGCTCCAGCACGTTGATAGACACAGAGGCGTCGGTGTAGAAGTCCTGTAGCCCCGCCTCGACCTCACCGATCAGCGCGCTGTAGGAGCGCCCGGTCACCTCTACCCGGCCGAGCAGCGGCAGGGTGACGGTACCGTCTGGAGCCACGATCAGCTCGGTGTCCAGGTCTGAGTGGCGGTACACCTTCAGGCTGATCCGGTCTCCAGGCCCCAGGCCAAAGGCCGCGGCCTCGTCGGTGGGGAGGCGCAGCTCGGTGACGCTCTCAGCGCGCGGCGTGGCGCTCAGGGCCGAACAGGTCAGGGAGAAGAGCAGCAGGGAGATCATGCGCTGAGCTAGCCGCTGCCGGTCCACTCTGCCATCCCCTCGGCGCGATCCCGACCTCGCGGCCAGACACGGGCCTCGCTATACTCTCCGCCCCCGATCCCGAGACGAAGCCCCCTTGGAAATCCTCCAGCTACTGATCATCCTCTGGAGGCGCCGCCTGACGGTGGCGCTGTCGGTGCTCTTCTTTCTCGGGGCGGCCGTGGTGATCAACACCATCACCCCCGAGCAGTGGACCGCCGAGACCGAGGTGCTGGTGGCGGGACAGGACTCCACCGCCTCGGTGCTCTCGGACCTCGGGCTGTCGGAGATGGCGCTCTCGCTCTCGAACACCGACGACATCCAGAACAAGATCTACCTCGCCACCTCCGCGAGCGTCATGCGCGAGGTGGCCTGGCGGATGCAGCTCCGAGACAGCAGGGGCTACCTGCTGGAGCCGGACGACCTCACCGCGGGCTCGCTGCTGTCCACCCTGCGGGGGATCCCACAGGTGGAGGTGACCCAGGTGCCCAGCACCGACGTGCTGCTCGTCAACGCCACCGCCTGGAGCCCCGAAGCCGCGCGGCTGATGGCAGACACCCTGGCGCAGGTCTACATCGACAACACCACCGACCAGGCCCGCGCCGAGACCCACGAGGCGCAGGTCTTCCTGCAACAGCAGCTCGCGGTGGTCACCGCGCAGCTCGACGCGGCCTTCGCCGACGTGGCGCAGGCGCAGCGCGACAGCGAGATCATCGACCTGGAGAGCGAGGTGCGCGCCGCGGTGAGCCGCCTGTCGGACCTGCTGCTGGAGCAGGAACAGATCGCCGGCCGCATCCAGGAGCTCCGCGCAAAGATCCGATACGGTGAGGATCTTCGCGCGACCGAGGGGCTGGACAGCATCTCCTCTACCACCATGACCGTCAACCCGGTGATCGGGGACCTGCGCAAGAAGCTCACCGAGCTGCGCACCACGCGAGACGCCTACCTCGCCGACCACTACACCGCGAGGGCCCCCGAGGTGGTCCGGATCGACGCTCAGATCGCGGCCATCCAGCGCGAATTGGAGGGGGCGCTCACCGAGATGAGCGCGCGCGATCCGGCGGTAGAGGCGCTGCGAGCGGAGCTGGAGGGCCAGCGGATGCGCGCCGTGGAGGTGGAGCGGGCCATCGCCAGCACCACCCTCGACTTCTCGTCCTACCCCGACAAGATGCGCGCTCTGGCCCGGCTGGAGCTGGTGGCCTCTGCGGCGGAGGAGGTCTACCGGGCGCTGCAGGACCAGAGCTTCCAGATCGGCGTGGCCGAGGCGATGACCATGGCCGACGTGCGGATCCTGACCCCCGCCTCGCTGCCGGACCGCAGCTCCGCCCCTACCTCGCTGCTGAACCTGGTGGTGGCCCTGATCCTGGGCGGCGGCTTCGGGCTGGCCTCGGCGATGGCCCTCGAATTCCTCGACGACACCGTGAAGGACGCCGACCGCCTCCGGGCTCACTGGGACCTCCCGCTGCTCGGCCAGATCCCTCTCTACAAGGTGGGCGCGGTGCCCCTGGTCGGCAGGCTCCCCCCCAGCGATCCGCTGGTGGAGGCCTACCAGGCGATCCGCAGGGCGCTCACCCTCTCGTCCCTCGACCGCCCGATGCGGCTGATCGGGGTGAGCTCCTCTGCGCCGTCCGAGGGGAAATCCACCCTGGCGGTGAACCTGGCCCTGTCGTACGCCAAGGCCGGGATCAGGGTGCTGCTGGTCGACGCGGACCTCCGCAGGCCCACCCAGCACCGGCTGTTCCCGGAGCTGGTGTCGTCCCCCGGGCTGGTGGAGCTGCTGACCGGCGACCCCAGCGCCGCGCCGCAGCGCCTTGAGGAGCACGGGATGGACGTGCTCACCGCGGGGGTTCCCCCCCACGATCCCGCTGGCATCGTAGAGTCCCAGCGCCTCGCCGCCCTGCTGCGCTCCCTGCTGGACCGCTACGAGGTGATCATCGTCGACACGCCCCCTGTGCTCGCGGTGGAGGACGCCCTGTCGATCAGCAGGTCGCTGGATGGCCTGCTGATCGCCCTGGACACCAGGCACACCACCAGGCGGATGCTCACCGAGCTGAGGCGCAGGCTCGACGCCGCGGGGATCAAGCCGGTGGGGGTGGTGCTCAACAAGCTCCGCTCCGCCCAGGTCCCCTACCAGGCCTACGCCCGCCAGTACCGCCACACCCCCGCGAGCCCCCGATGATCCCGCTGCTCCTCGCCCTGCTGGGGTGCGGCGGCGACGCCGACGCGCTGCTCCCCAAGCTGGAGTCCCCCAACCCCACGGTGCGGCAGCAGGCCCTCACCGACGCCCGCGACACCACCGGAGACGCCCTGCGCGCCGCGGTAGTGCGGACCCTCCAAGACCCGGACCCTGTGCTGCGGCTGGAGGCGCTGCGGACCCTGGACACCTGGAAGGAGGTGAGCGCGGTCCCCGAGATCGTCGCGCTGCTCACCGACCCCGACCCCAAGGTGGCGGTGGCCGCGGCAGAGACCCTCGGGCGGCTGGGGCAGCCAGAGGCGCTCCCCGCCCTGCGCGCCTTGCTGGAGGCCTCGCCCGAGGCCCCTCCGCTGCACGTGATCTGGGCAGTGGGGGCCATCGGGGACCCCTCGGCGATCGAGGTGCTGGTCCCCCTGCGGACCGATCCCAGCCCGTGGGTCCGCTTCGCCGCGGACCAGGCGCTGCGCGCGCTGGACTGAGCCGCAGCGGAGCCGGGGCAGGCCCCCGTTCCGCGCGCCGTGCCCCAGCGCCCCCCACAACGAGCGCGCTGGACTGAGCCGCAGCGGAGCCGGAGCAGGCCCCCGTTCCGCCCGCGGTGCCCCAGC
>JAFGVK010000084.1 GCA_016938035.1 Deltaproteobacteria bacterium
CCCCCCCCCCCCCCCCCCCCCCCCCCGGACACCCCACCCACGCGATCCGAGCCATCACCCAACGGCCAGGGTCTGTCCGTCCGGCGCGGTAGGACGGCTCACCGCCGCCTCGCCATGCCTCCGCATCCTTCCCTTCTTGTTCCGGACCAAGCTCCACCCCCGGGAAGGTGCCGCCGCGCACGCCGCATCCACCCGCGTCCTTCCCCTCTTGTTTCGGACCCAGAGGTCCGTCCTGCGACAGGGGGGCAGCGATTCGCTGGTCTCTCGAGGTCTGTCCCTCCGATGAATGTCAACATCGTTGTCGCTCGATTCGGAGTCTTCTCTAGCCCGGTGTGTCCATCCGCCGAAATGCCTGGCGACTCGGCGCCCGGATACCGTCTGGAGGCTTCGACGAGCAATTTCTCCCGATAGTTCCTAGGGAAGGATGAGCCCCTCGCAATGAGTCCCACCGCTGCGCTGCCCCTCCCAAAACGCGGGTTGGTCCGCAGCACGTCGCGACGGAAATCGGCGTTTTCCCGTAGTGTCGGCGACCTTGGCACGCGCAGAGGGGGTTCTTACGAGTGGCTCAAGGATGAGGCGCGTCCTGGGCGACTGTCCGGCTGATGGACCGGTGCCTCGGCCCCCTCCAACGGCCCGGCCTCCGCGGTAGAGGCGCGGTCCTCCGCCCCCCGAGAGATCGCCAGGAGCACGGCGGAGGTCGCCGCCCTCGCGTCCGCCGTCACCGGACAGCGCGCGATGGTCGCCTCACGCTCCCTGGCGGTCCGTCAGGACACCGGATCGGTGGGTGACGCGGCGAGGGAGAGCGCTGCCGACCTCGTGGGCGCCGCGGAGCACGCCCACCGGGCCCCGGCTCCTCCCGGCGGGGCGCCCAGGGGAGGATCAGCGGATTCCGCCTCCTCGCAGAACACCGCCGCACCTCCTGATCGCAACCCGGTTAGCAGCGCTCCATGAGCCAACACGCCTTCACCGCCACCTGTGCCCCGGCCCTTGAGCAGATCCTCGCAGAGGAGCTCCGGCGCCTGGGGATCGTCCCCAACCACGTCGAGCGCAGCGCTGTCCACTTCGAGGGAGGCCTGGAGCAGGGCTACCGCGCGGCCCTCCACTCCCGCGTCGCGAGCAGGGTGTTGCTCACCCTGCGCCGCCTGCACGTCCCCACCGCCAACGCGCTCTACCTCGGGGTCAAGAAGATGCCCTGGGCCGAGCACCTGGGGCCCGATCAGACCCTGGCGGTGAACTTCGTTGGGGTCTCGGAGAACATCCGAAACACCCATTTTGGCGCGCTCAGGGTGAAGGACGGGGTCGTCGACCACTTCCGCGAGCGCTCCGGTGCCCGCCCCTCGATCGACACTCAGGCGCCGGACATCCAGATCCACGTCCACCTGCGGGACATCAAGGCCACCGTCTCGCTGGACCTGAGCGGCTACCCCCTGCACCTGCGCGGCCTCGACCGCGACGGCGGGCCCGCCCCCCTGCGCGAGAACCTGGCGGCGGCGCTGCTCCAGCTCGCGGGCTGGGAGGAGCGCGCCAAGGCCGGCGAGCCGCTGCTCGACCCCCTGTGCGGCTCCGGCACCTTCCTGACCGAGGCGGCGCTCATCGCGAGGGGGATCGCGCCGGGGCTCTCGCGACGGGAGTGGGGATTCACCCGCTGGCGGGGTCACGACGACGACCTCTGGCGCCGACTGGTACGAGAGGCCCAGGAGCAGATCCGCCCCCTCGGCCCCACCAGACTGTACGGCTTCGACCGCGACCGCGACCAGGTCACGCGCACCCGCAACAACCTCAAGCGCGCCGGGCTGACCGAGGGCGCCGACGTAAACGTCGGGCAGCTCCGCGACGCTGCCCCCCCGTTCGGCGTGCCGCCGGGGCTCCTGATCACCAACCCGCCCTACGGCGAGCGGCTCGGCGATCTGGACGAGGTGGAGCAGACCTACTCCCTGCTGGGCGACGTGATGCGCCGGCGCTTCCTGGGCTGGACCGGCTTCGTGCTAGCGGGGTCCACCCAGCTCGCGAAGTGGATCGGCCTGCGCGCAGCGAGGCGCCACATCATCTACAACGGGCCGCTGGAGTGCCGGCTGCTGGAGCTGCCCATCTCCGCCAAGCCGGTCGCGAGGGACGGCGCGCAGCAGCGTCCGTAGCGCAAGCTACGATTTAGCGGCTCACTTTGTTAGTAGCATAGCTCTTAGAGTAAGAGTTCCCAACGTCTTGCTGGAGTTCGTCATGCGCCGTCTCCCCCACACCCCTCCCCGCCGCGCCCCTCGCGCCCGCCGCCCCCTGACCTGGAGCGGGTACACGCGGCGCAGCGGCCTGCTGCTCACCCTCTCGGCCTTTGGCCTGGGCGCGAGCGACACCGCGCGCGCAGAGGGCAGCGCCGAGCTGGGCAACTACCAGACCATCCAACAGGCCACCGACATCTACGTCGACGTGCTGGACCACACCACCGAGACCTTTGTCTGGACAGGCACAGGCAGCGCCACCCTGTACGCCCCGGACGGGTCGAACCTGGGCAGCCTGGCGCGCGGCAGCACCTACAACCCCACCCAGAACGGCGCCTACCGGCTGGACATCGGGAGTAACCAGACAAACTTCAACCTGACGGTGGACGGCGCCACCGCGGGCCGGGTGTTCTCCTACACGTGGGACATCAACGCCAGTGACTACACCTCGTCTATGGCCACCAACGCCAGCTTCTACGCGCTGGTTGACGGCGGCGGCGCCGGGCGGGACGGGGTGGTGGAGCTGAAGGCGGACGGCCTGGCCGGCTTCGTCTATTACATCGCAGCCAACAGCATCGGGGTCAACGGCGCAGATGGCAGGTCGGTCTCCGGTAGCGGCACCGTGGTCCCCGAGTACCGGATCTACCTCAACCCCCCCGAGGTGGCGCTCTACAACCCACAGCCCCCTACCCTCTCCGCCGAGGACTTCACCGCCGGCTCGCTCGACTGTGACACCGTAGCCGCGGGGGAGATCGACGGGGAATTCTCGTTCAATTCAGACGTGAGCGGCACCTATCACCTAGTGTGCGACCTCAACCACGACGGGGCCTTCGACATCGTCTCTGACGGCGACCTCCACGTCATGGGCACAGTAGGCATTGGGCTCAACACGGTCCCCTGGGATGGCACGGACAACAACGCCGCCCCCGTGACCCCGGGCGTCTACGAGTGCCAGATCACCGTCACCGTGGGGGAGTTCCACTACGTCGCCAGCGACATCGAGACCTCCTACGAGGGCTTCCGCCTGTTCTCGGTGGACGGCTCCGACGGGCGCACCCCCCTCTACATGTACTGGAACGACTCCGCCGTGCAGTCCTCCGCGGTGCGGATGCCCAACAACGCGTACGGCCTCGAGACCAGCGGCCCGGACGGGATCTACTCGGGCAGCTACGCCACCGCGGCCATCCCCAACGTCAACGCACGCTCGTGGGGCAGGTTCCAGAGCACCTCCAAGGGCAACAACAACCTCCTCGACACCTACACCTGGATCTACGAGGACATCACCGACATCTTCTCGCTCCGGGTGGAGGACCCCAACGCAAACAGTGACGGCGACGAGCTGTTGGACGTGGTAGAGACCTGCGAGGTCGGCACCGACCCCACCAACCCCGACACCGACGGCGACGGGATCTGGGACGACGACGAGCACCTGACGGTGGGGACCGACCCCCTGGATCCCGACTCGGACGGCGACGGGCTCTCGGACGGCGACGAGCTGGGCAGCGTAGGCTCCCCCACCGACACGGACCACGACGGCCTGATCGACGCGATGGACCCAGACGACGACGGGGACGGCGTCAGCACCGCCACTGAGCTCCTGGAGGGGGACTCCGACGCGGACGGCGTCGACGACTACCTCGACA
>JAFGVK010000085.1 GCA_016938035.1 Deltaproteobacteria bacterium
CGCGTCAGCCTCCACCAGCAGCGCGTCAGCCTCCTCCAGCAGCGCGTCAGCCTCCTCCACCAGCAGCGCGTCAGCCTCCACCAGCAGATCGTCAGCCTCCACCAGCAGCGCGTCGACGTCGGACAGCTCGACCGCCGGCGCCTCCACCAGCAGATCGTCAGCCTCGATCAGCAGGTCGTCCAGGTCCGGCAGCGAGGCAGGGGGAGATGCGCGGCGGGGAGCCTCATCCTCGGACTTCTTCCGCCTGCGCTTGCGCTTGGGAGCGGCCTCCGCGGGCTCCTCCTCCACCAGGAGGGCGTCGAGCGACTCAGTCCGCCGAGGGGGCGGCTCCTCGTCCCTGCGATCCCTGCGACGGGGGCGGACCTCCTGCTGGATCGGCGCAGGCTCCGGGGCCTCTAGCGCCGCGGCCTTGCGGGCGCGGTCCCACTGGAAGAAGGCGCGCAGCGACGCGGCGAGGAGGATCTCTCCGTCCGGGCGAGCCATCAGCATCCTGGCGGTGGGCAGGTAGGCCTCGAAGGCCAGGGTGCCCATCGCGGCGCGGATCTGCTGCACCTGGTGCTCCACCCTGTGGCCCACCACCTCCGCCTCATCGGGGAAGGTCTTGACGGTGAACTTGATCCCGTGCTGCCACTCCAGCGCGTTGCGGGTCGACAGGTCCGTACCCCCCACCAGCGAGATCGACACGCCCTTTCGCCCGAGGCGCCCGGTGCGGCCTGACCTGTGCAGGTACACCGCGGGGTCCTGGGGGAGCGAGAAATGGATGACGTGCGACAGCTCCGAGATGTCGATCCCGCGGGCGGCCACGTCGGTCGCGACGAGGAAGCGCACCGCGCCCGCCTTGACCTTGGCCATGGCGCGCATCCGCTGCACCTGGGGGAGCTCACCCGAGATCAGCTGGGTGTCCAGGCCCTGACGGTCCAGGTAGGCTGCCACGGTGTTGGCGTCGTCTCGCCGGTTGCAGAAGATGATCGCCGCCTTGGGGTCCTCCATGTCGAGGAGATAGAGCAGCGCCCGGAACTTGTGCATGTTGGGGGAGTGCTCGTAGAGCACGTGCTCGATCCCCTCCACCTGATCCATGTCGGTGGAGAGGAAGATCTCCTCCGGATCGCGGAGGAACCTGGCGATGATCCGCTCGGTCTCCGGGCTGACGGTGGCCGAGAACAGCAGCACCTGCCGCTCGTCCTTGGTGGCGCGGAGGATATTGGTGACGTCCTCGACGAAGCCCATCGAGACCATCTCGTCGGCCTCGTCAAGGCAGGCGAAGTGGGCCTCCGCGAGGGAGAGGTTCCCCCGCTTCATGTGGTCGAGGATGCGGCCTGGGGTGCCGACGATGATCTGCGCCCCGTCTTCGAGGACGCGGATCTGCGGGGGCATGGGCATGCCTCCGACGAGCAGGGCGGCGCTCAGGCCGCGCGGCTTGCCGATCGCCTCCACCACCTCGTGGATCTGCTGGGCGAGCTCCCGGGTGGGGGCTAGGATCACCGCCTGGGCCACCTTTCGCTTGGGGTCCACCCCCTGCACCACCGGGACCGCGAAGGCCACCGTCTTGCCGGTGCCGGTCTTGGCGCGGACCACCAGATCGGTCCCAGCGAGCGCGGGCTCGATCGCGGCCGCCTGCACCGGGGTCGCGGTGCGATATCCGAGGCTGTGGAGCCCCTCCAAGACATCGTTGGTCAGTGGGAAATCAACAAAGTCACGGCCGCTCATGTAGTCCACACCCTGTGGACTGGGGCTCGTCCCTTCTTCCGTATCGTTCACTTGGGACACAGTGTTCTCCTTGAAAGAGAGCCAGGATATCCGCTCCTGACCTTTCGCGCCCACCAGAAGGCGGCGAGAGATTCTTGACCCGGTGGGGGAAAGGTGGCATTTCGTGCCCATGAGAGTGGCTATCACAGGCGGCACTGGCTTCATCGGCGCGGCGCTCACCCAGCACCTGCGCGACAGGGGCGATGAGGTGCTGGTGCTCACCCGGCGCGCCACGGCCCGTCAGGGCGAGCTTCGGTGGGCTCCAGACCGCCCCCTGCCCCCGCTCCGCGAGCTGGAGGGCCTGGACGCTGTGGTCAACCTAGCGGGGGCCCCCATCGCCACCAGACCCTGGACCCAGCGCCGCCGGGGGATACTCCGGGCCAGCCGCCTCCAGGTCACCGAGCACCTGCTCGGGGCCCTGTCGGAGCTGCGGGCCCCGCCGCGAGCCTTCGTGGGGATCAGCGGGCTGTGGCGCTACGGCGACCGGGGCGACGATGTGCTCACCGAGGTGGACGACCGGGTCGCCGGCGGTTTCCTCGCGCAGCTAGCGGTGGACTGGGAGGACACCCAGCTCCAGGCCGAGCGACTTGGCGCGAGGGTGGCCGTCCTGAGGCTGGCGATGGTCCTCGGCGCCCAAGGCGGTGTGCTGCCCCTGATGATCAAGCCCTTCCAGGTTGGGATCGGCGGCTGGCTGGGCGACGGCACCCAGTACATCCCGTGGATCAGCCTGCGCGACACGGTGCGGGCGCTGGTCCTGCTGCTCGACGAGCCCTCCGCGACCGGCGTGTTCAACGGCACCGCCCCCGCCCCCTGCACCAACAAGACCTTCTTCTCCGCCCTCGGCGCTGCGCTCGGGCAGAGCGTGTCACTCCAGGCGCCCTCGTGGGTCCTGCGCGGAGCCTTTGGGTGCATGGCCGAGGAGCTGCTCCTCGCCTCCACCAGGGCGGCCCCCGAGGCGCTGCTCAACGCCGGCTTCACCTTCCGAGACGGTGAGATCCGCGGCACGATGCGGGGCCTGCTGGATCAGCACAGTGGCGGTCAGCCCGCTTTCTGATATCCCTCACGGGTACTACGTCCGCGACGTGTAACCGGGGGGAGCCTCGCCGGTGTCTCACCGCAGATCCCACCCGCAGCGCGCGGCGCCACATCAGCCACAGGACATCGATCATGAGCGTCTACTTCCCCCCCAAGGCCTACAAGGACCTGAGCTTCCTCAACTCCTCCGCAGCCCGAAACATCCGCATCCTCTGCGAGTTCGACGAGCCCCGCGAGCGCCTCGCCCGCGAGGGGGTCAAGGACACGGTGGTCTTCTTTGGCTCCGCCCGCATCCGCTCCGCCGAGGAGCTGGCGGATCTGGAGCGCACCGCCACCGACGCGGGAGACACCGCCCGCTTGGACCAGATCCACCGCCTGCAGCGCCTGACCCCCTACTACGACGCGGCCCGCGAGCTGTCGCGGCGCCTGACCGAGTGGAACCTCACCCGCCCCAACCGCGACTATCTGGTCGCCACCGGCGGCGGGCCGGGCATCATGGCTGCCGCGAACCAGGGCGCCTCCGAGGTGGAGGGCGGCCGCTCCCTGGGCCTCGGGATCTCCCTGCCCTTTGAGCAGGGCATCAACAGCTTCGTCCCCCCAGAGCTCGGCTTTGAGTTCCACTACTTCTTCACGAGGAAGTTCTGGTTCGTCTACATGGCCAAGGCGCTGGTCATCTTCCCCGGCGGCTTCGGCACCCTCGACGAGATGTTCGAGACCCTGACGCTGGTGCAGACCCACAAGATCGAGAAGCACATCCCGGTGGTGCTGTTCGGCAGGGACTACTGGGACCGGGTGATCAACATGGACGTGATGGCTGAGTACGGCACTATCGCGCCGCAGGACCCGCAGATGGTGTTCCGCACCGACTCAGTGGACGAGGCCTTCGATTACCTGGTCCGCGAGCTGCTCAGTGCCGAAGCTGCGGGGCACGGCCCCGCCTGAGGTCCGCCATGGGGGGGTCGCCGATCAGCTCGCACTGGAGCGCGATCAGCACCTCCTCGGTGAGGGGCTCGATAGGGAGCTCCTCGACCACCTCGAAGCCGACCTGCTGGTAGACCTTGAAGGCGCGGCGGTTGTCCCGGTTGAGGAGCAGGTTGATCCTGCGGATCCCGCGTGCGCCAAGCCGATCGGCGACGCCCGCCACGAAGTGCTCCCCCAGCCCCTTCCCCCGCCAGCCCGGCCGGATGCCCATCGCCAGGATCATCGCCTCGTGGGGGTGTTCCCAAGCGCGCACGCAGACGCAGGTGCCGATGACCCTGTCGTCCGCCTTGAGCAGGAAGGTGATCCCGAAGTGAAGAAACACCGCGGCGGTGTAGGGCGAGAAGGTGGGCTCGGTGAAGGTCTGAAGGTCGATCTCGATGAGGGTGCGCGCGAGCTGTGGGTCGTATCCCTCCACCTCCTCGATGCGGATGTCGAAGCTCCTACCGGAGTCGGTGTCGAGCTGAAAATCGGACATGCGCCGAGCCTCCTGGTTAGGAACAGCATAACGCCCTCCCGGCTGGGGGGCCCCGGAGGATCGATGACCCCCACCCCCAACTTCGCAGACCACAGGCGCCGCGTCCTAGAGGCACTCCAGCCCGACGAGGCGGTGCTCGTCTTCGGAAGCGCCCACGCGGTGCGCAACGCCGACACGGAGTACCGCTACCGAGCGCACTCGGACGTCTACTGGCTGTCTGGCTGGACCATGCCCGACTGCGCGGTGTTTCTCAGGCCAGGGGATGAGCCCTTCACCCTGTTCGTCCAGAGGCGCGACCCAGAGCTGGAGACCTGGACGGGCCGCAGGCCTGGCCCTGAGGGTGCCGTGGCCCGCTTCGGCGCCGACACCGCCCACCCGATAAGCGCCCTGCCCGAGAAGCTCGCCGACCTGCTCCAGGGGGTCTCGCGCCTGCACTACGCGATCGGAGAGCACCCTGAGCACGACGCGATCGTGCTGGGCGCCATCAAGGCCTCCGCCAGAAAGTCCAGAGAGAGCGCCGCCGACGTGCCCGAGACCTTCCACTCCCCCTCGGTGCTCCTGCACGAGCTGCGGCTCCGCAAGACTGAGGACGAGATCGCCGCCACCGAGGAGGCCGCGAGGCTCACCGCCGAGGGCTTCGCCGCGGTGATGTCGATGGCCGCCCCAGGGGTGCCAGAGTACCGCCTGGAGGCGGCCTTTGAGCACAAGATCCGCGACGGCGGCGGCTCAGGCCTCGCCTTCAACACCATCGTCGCGGGGGGAGACAACGCCACCATCCTCCACTACGTCGAGAACGACGATCTGCTGCGAGACGGCGAGCTGGTGCTGGTAGACGCGGGGGGGGAGTACAGCCTCTACACCGCAGACGTCAGCCGGACCTTCCCGGTCAACGGGCGCTTCTCTCAGGCGCAGGCCCTGATCTACCAGGCGGTGCTCGACGCACAGGAGGCCGCGATCGCCGCCTGCAGACCCGGCGCCACCCACCGCGAGGTCCACCTGACCGCGGTGACTCACCTGACCCGGAGCATGATCGCGCTAGGCCTCCTGGAGGGCGATCTGGACACCCTCATCGCGGGGCAGACCTACAAGCGCTACTACATGCACGGCACCGGACACTGGCTGGGCCTGGACGTACACGACGTGGGCGCCACCTCGCGCGGCGGGCGCTCCAGGGTGCTGGAGCCGGGGATGATCCTGACCGTGGAGCCGGGCCTCTACGTCCCGGCCTCGGACACCACGGCCCCAGCGGCCCTGCGGGGGATCGGCGTCCGCATCGAGGACGACGTGCTGATCACCGCGGACGGCCGCAGGGTGCTCACCGCGGCGATCCCCAAGGAGATCGCCCACCTGGAGGCGGCCTGCGCTGCGCCCCTCAGTGGAACAGCGCGGTAGCGACGATCAGGCAACCAGCCCCGGCGCCCATCGGGCGGTGTCGCGGGCGGCGTCCGCCCACCACAGCCACTGGCCCCAGACCGCGCCTCGTCCTGCGCGTCCGCGACCGAATCCAGACCGTCAGGACCAGGGAAGAAGCGGTCAATCCTGACGGACCGAGGGCCAGTGGAGACGGTCAGCTTGTGCCTTGGATGCCACCGAACCACCCCTCCTGCGATCCTGTGGGAGTGGAGGGGTAGGACGCCTGGGCCTGGCGGACCTCTGCGACGCGCTAGGCGCCGAGGCTCGCGAGCGCCTTCTCTAGATAGGCGACGTGGCCGAACTCCTCGTCGATGAGCTGCTCCACCTCCCTCCCAGAGTCCCCGGTGGGGACCGCCTTCTTCATCCCCACGAAGAACAGGATCGAGTCCAGCTCGAACTTGAGCGCCCGCTCGAGGATGTCCCTGGTGGTGTGCGCGCCAGCCAGGACCAGGTCCGGCCCCTCGTCCGTCGCGAAGACGTGCTGTCCCGCCACCGCGGCCAGGTAGAGCTCTGCCTCGCCGTCAGGATCGAAGGCCTGCGCGACGCTGTCGGGGAGCGCCGCGCGCAGCCGCCCGAAGATGGACTCGTGCCCAGCCTCCCACGCGGCCAGGTCCAGCAGCAGGCGCCGGGCCTCGTCGGTCTTGGCCAGCTCCGCGCCGCGGCGGTAGAACCGCGCCCCGTTGCGCTCGATCTGCTCCGCCATCGCGAAGATCTCGTCGACACTGTAGAACATGCTCGCTCCTGTGCGGTGGTGGGTAGTGTATCCGGACCCGCGAGGCCCTTCACCCACCCGCCGGACGCCTAGGATGCGTGCTTCACACGCCGGTTCGCCATTTTGCATCAGCAATGCCGACATCGTGGAGAACCCAGCGACCAAGCCCCGGGACAGACCCGCTGACTCGGTCGGTCGATCACACCCCTAGAAAGCTGAGTAGGACGAGTGCGTCAGGGTCCTTACCACCTTGACGCTCCCCTCGGGCGCAAACTGCAGGGCCTTGATCTGCTGACGCAGGCACGAATACTGGGCGAACACCGTTGGGTCCAGGGTGGTGGCTGGGACGGTCATCGCGGTCCCGATCACAGGCACCGAGCCGTTGAGGATGATCGTCTTCTGGACGCCGTCCTTCACCTTGAACTGGATGTACCACTGGATGTTGGGGAAGGCAGCGCTGGGGCTCTCGCTCACGCACCGGTCGACGAGGGCCTGCAGCCGCGCGGTCATCGCCGAGTAGTCGGAGGCGAGGAGCTGGTCGGCCCCCACCGTCACGGTCTTGGTCCCGGAGGTGCTCACGGGGCTGAGCGACGGCGCCGCCTCCAGCCTGCCCTCAGACAGCACCCACGACGAGGCCCCGCTCACCGACAGCTCCGGGGTCTGATCTGCGATCTGCACGGTCTTGAGGGCGCTCCGGACGTAGAGGTCTGCCTCCTCCGCCGTGACCACGCCGTCCGGTGCCCCGGAGAGCTGCCCGTCGGCCCAGCCGCGGAGCGCGCCGATCATGAAGTAGGTGAAGGCCCCGTGTTGCGCGGGGTCCAGCGGTCCAGAGAGCTGATCTCCCGCCGCGGCGGTCCACTCCAGCGTCTCGGCCTGTGGAGTGGTGGCCCTCACCGGCACCGCGAAGCGCTTGCCGGACACCAGCTCCTCGCCGGATCGGCCGAGCCCCGAGTAGCAGGCGTCGGTGAACAGCGCGAGGCGCCTCCCCGCCGCCCTGCCGCGGATCTCAGAGAGGCTCAGGGCCCGCGACTCAAAGGCGGTGGGGTCCTGGCGGACGTCGTCCCCGAGCAGGATGCGCTCCCCTGACGCGGTAGCTGCCGCCCCATGCCCCGCGAAGTAGACCCACAGGGTCCCCCCAGCCCCCACCTCGGCCGCCGCCTGCTCCAGCGCCGCCAGCAGCTGCTCCCGCCCGCCGCTCAGCAGCAGCCTGACGTGATCCGAGGGCACACCCCTGGTGTAGATCAGGTACTCGTAGAAGGCCTGAGCGTCCCGGTGGGCGAACGGCACGTCCGCAACAAAGGCGTAGTCCTCCAGGCCGATGACCACCGCGGCGTCAGCGGGAGCGGTGGCGCCGCTCCTGAGGCCCTGGTCGATCGAGGGGAGGGTCGGCGCAGACAGCGCGACCGAGGAGAGGAGGAGTGGCCACATCAAGAGCTCCAGTGAGGACGGGAAGAGTCTAGCACCCTGGCGCTCCGTTCTCATCCACGGCACCGACCCGTTGGCCGCGCGACGCGGACCATGTCCCTTCGCTCGTGGCGCCCAGGAGCACGCTTCATCCCCAAGGAGCTGCGGCCACGCGCCTCGCGGCCCGGCACAGCCCGGAGAATTCCGCCGCCAAACGCATCAGGTGAGTCCTTGGGAAGGCTGACAATCGCTCGGCGCGCCGGCCGGGCTGATCGATCGGCGCCTCATCCATCGCGCGCTGCCCCTACCTGCGCACCAGCTCCACCCCTTGCGCCCTGGCCACCACCCTGCGCTCATAGAGCGCCGCCCCGCGGAGCGCGGCGGTGACCACCTCGTGGGGAGAGGGGCCCACCGGCTCCAGCAGCGCCAGCGGCGCATCCACCGCGTAGGCACACCACAGCCCCGCCGCGCCGCCACCCCCCAGCCCGCCGATCTTCGGTGAGAGGTGGTCCCCCGCCGCGGCGAGGCGCGAGGCCCGCTGCCTCGTCCGGAGCACCTCATCGGGGGGGACGAACACCACCGAGGCGCCAGGGAGCCGCGCCGCGTCCACCGCGCCGGCGGTGCGGAGGACCCCCTCCTCAAGCAGGCGGGAGATCCAGTGAGCGGGCAGCGGCCGCAGCCAGTCGCTGGGATCGCCGCGCGGCGCCACCAGCAGCGCGGGAGCCTCGCCCTCGCCTCCGAGCCGATACCTCGCCAGCGAGAGCGGTATCGATCCCGCCCCCTCCACCAGCACGGTCTGGAGGCGGAGGCGGTGAGCCAGCTCCACCCCCCGCTCCAGGTCGCCGCTCAGGAGCGCGAGGCCGATCCTGTCGGTGCCGAGCCTGGCCACCGCGGCGATGATCCGCTCCTCAGCCAGCTCGCGGAGGCGGCGCCCTGCCCGGAGCAGCACCGTGAAGCCGTCGCCCACCAGGGCCTCCAGCTGCGCGAGGTCCACCTCTGGCTCGAGCAGCACCACCGTCTCCGCCCGCCGCGCTGTGTCGTGAAACGGCGGGATCCGCGCCAGCAGCGGCCGCGCGCCCAGGCCGGGTCCGTGCAGGCCCCGGCGATACCACCTGGGCTCCCCCCGGTCGCCCTCCACCACGAACAGCTCCTGCTCCACCGCCTCCAACGCCTCGGGTCCCGCGGCGCTGGAGGGGTCTGGGCGAAACAGCGGGCCGTGGAGGGCGAGGTGGGGCGCAGGGATCGGGACCAGCTCCTGGACCGCCACGGCCGCCCCCCAGCGCACCATCAGCAGGGCGTCACCCCCCTCCCTGCGCAGCTCCACCTCTAAGGTCCCGTCCGCGAGGAGCACCGAGGCCACCGACGGGTCGCGCAGCACAGACACCAGGGGCGCGCGTCCCAGCGCCTCATAGCGCTCCGCCAGCCCACCCCCCGCGCCCAGCTGGTCCTCAATCTCGCCGTCTCGCCCCACCACGCGCGCGGCGGTGGCTTGGTAGGCGTCCAGGGTGTCCAAGTGATCGGTGAGGGCCAAAGCTATCTCCTGGAGGGCTCCGCGAGCGCCCGCGGCCTGCGGGGGGGCTTGCGCTTCACCTGGTTCAGGAAGGACGACACCTGCTCGTGGCGCTGCACCACGCGCCGCCCCTCCAAGATCTCAATGTGCAGGTCCTGATCGTGCTCCACCACCACCCCGTGCACCGTGTCGACCACCAGCCTGCCCGTCCCAACCACCGACTTGAGCTGCACCCTGCCCTCTGGGGGGGGGGCGCCCAGGCCCTGCACCACATAGGTCGCCTCGACCTGCCCGAACACGTCGCTGATCACCGTCAGGTCCAGCGCCGCCACAGTGGTCGCCACCCCCAGCAGCGGCAGGCGCACCTCGACGCGCCGCGGCTCCCCAGGGGTGAAGGCGGGCCACGAGAGCGCCGTCCCCTCCCTCGCGACGCCCCCGCCAAAGCCCAGGCCAGAGGCCCAGCCCAAGAATTCCGGGGGGGCGGGCCCCGGCACCTCTCCGGTCCAGGCCCTGGGGCGGATGGGGTCGTCCACCAGATCGGCGGGCATCAGCTGGGCCACCGCCTGGTGCTCTGCGGTGATCCCCTCCCCCCGCAGCTCGAAGGCCTCGGCCCGCCCGTCGCGCTTCACCAGCACCCGCCACTGGTTCCCCACTAGGGCCTGGAAGCGGTCCACCACCCGAGCGTCCAGCGAGGTGTCACCTGCCTGCCAGCGCCCGACGGTTCTGGTGCCGATGGTCAGATCGGCGCGCACGTCCTCCACCCTGTCGACCCACTCCAGGCCGACCTCACCCATCCTTCCCCCCAGCTCCACCTGCCGGGTGGAGAGGATCGCGACCTGCACCTGCGCCGACCCCCAGTGCGAGGTCTCCTCCACCGTCACCAGGTGGGTCCACAGGTAGGTCCGCCCCTCCTTGAGGACCGGGGTCAGATCAACCGCCGCTTGTCCCAGCGCGAGCGATGTGGCGAGCAGGATCCACAAGACGGGTCACTCCACCGACAGTGTGCCAACTCAAGATAGCACGCTCATTTCGGTATGACGCGCCCAGTCTTGACCAGCAGCTCAGCGTTCAAGATCGCCGCCCCCGCCGCACCGCGGAGGGTGTTGTGGGCCAGGGCAAAATACTTGAGCCCCATCACCGGGCAGCGCTCCACCCTGCCAAAGCTCACCGCCATGCCACCGCCCGCGTCGGCGTCCATCCTAGGGGACGGGCGGTCGCGCTCCTCGCGGTGGATCAGCAGCGGTCTGGGGGACGAGGGCAGGTCCAGGCCCGGGTCCCACCCCTCCAGCAGCGCGATCACGTCGGCGGGATCGGCGCTCTTGCGGGTGCGGACCGACACGGCGATCAGGTGCCCGTCCGCCACCGGGACCCTGACGCAGCGGGCCGAGATCCCCATCGGGTGGCCCCTCACCTGGCCCCCCTCCAGCCGCCCCAGGATCTTGAGCGGCTCCTCCGCCACCTTGATCTCCTCCGGCCCTGGGTGGGGGCGGACGTTGCCCACCATGTCCCACGCCGACTCGCCTGGGTAGCCCGCACCAGACACCGCCTGGTAGCTGGCGAGCAGCACCGCCTCCACCCCCAGCGCCCGGTCGAGCGGGGCGAGGGTGAGCGCGAGGGGCATGGAGGTGCAATTGGGGTTGGTGACGATCCCGCCCCGCCAAGGCTGCGCGTCCATCAGGGCGAGGTGATCGGCGTTGATCTCCGGGATCACCAGCGGCACCCTGGGGTCCATCCGGAAGGCGGAGGCGTTGGAGACCACCGCCCACCCCGCCGCGGCGAAGGCCGGCTCGATCCGCGCTGCGGCCTCGCTGTCCAGGGCCGAGAGCGCGATCCCTGGCCCCCCCACCACCTCTGTGAGCAGCGAAGGCTCCGCCGGGTACACAGGGGCTTCCCCCATTCCCGCCCACGGCTCCCCCGGCAGGTGCCAGCGGCAGGCCTCCCTGTAGCTGCGCCCGGCCGAGCGCTCCGAGGCCACCAGCCCCGCCAGCCGCAGCCAGGGGTGCCCCTTGAGCAGGCTCACCGCGCGCTGCCCCACCATGCCCGTAGCCCCAAGGACGATCACCGGCGTCATGTCACACCTCGCACTCCACCGTGCTATCGGAGTGGCGGAGGTTCTGCCCGTGAGACGTCGCCGCGCCCTCTCCAACGCAACCCAGAACCTGATGCTGTACCCCCTCGGGGGGTGGGGCGTGACCCTGGTGGGGCTGTATTTTGCGGGCAACGCGGTGCTGGGCCTCGCGCTGCTGTTCCCCCTGGCCCTGTGGCTCGGCGGGGTGGTGCTCCTGTGGTCACTGCGCACCTACAGGCGCCACGCCGAGGGCAGCATCGCCGACGAGCCCTTCCGCGCCGGGGTGGTCGAGGCTGCCCAGCTGCTCTCTGTGGCGGCGCTCTCGCCGGCCATCGTGTTCATGGCCACCGATCCCCTGGAGCCCAGCGCCTGGGCCACCGCGGGGGGAGTGGTGCTGCTGGGGCTCGCGACCTACCACGGCGCTAGGTGGATCACCCGCATCGAGCACCCGGCGGCCTACGCCGCGGCGCTGCTGGCTGCCTGGCTCGCCCTGCCCCTCAACGCCACCGGCGCGGTGTCCATCGCCAGGGGGCTGGGGTGGTTTGACCAGTTCGTCCAGGCCACCCCCTGGGTCGGGCCCTGATCAGCGGGTGGCGCTCAGGTCCACGATGAACTCGTAGGGCGTCCCGGTGAGGCTGGTCTCGGTCCAGTAGCCGGTGAAGCTCGCGCTGAAGGTGTCGCCCGACAGGCGGCCGGTCCAGGCCTCGCTGAAGTCCGGCCCCCAGGCGTCCCCGAATTCCACCGTTCCGCTGCCGCTGGTGCCGAGCAGGCTCCCGTTGAGCTCCGCGTAGTGGGGCGTCAGGAAGGCGAGCACGAGATCCGTGGCGAACAGGCAGCCCTCGAAGCCCCCGCGGACCGTGGGGTTGGTGCCCGGGCCGATGTCTATCAGGACCTCCGCGGTGCAGGTGTCGGCGGGCAGGTACAGGCCCCAGCCCAGGGGGTCGGAGTTGGCCAGCACGGTGGCGGTCCCGTAGTACCGCCCCTGGTAGCCAGGATCGGTGTCGGTGTCCGCGTCGGTGTCGGTGTCGGTGTCGGTGTCCGCGTCGGTGTCCGCGTCGGTGTCGGTGTCCGCGTCGGTGTCCCCGTCGGTGTCCCCGTCGGTGTCCCCGTCGGTGTCCCCGTCGGTGTCCCCGTCGGGCAC